>JAFUFW010000031.1 GCA_017469685.1 Bacteroidaceae bacterium
AGGACGAACGCCGTCGCCCTGCTCGAAGGCGAAGTGGGCATCGCCCGTAGTCTCGCCGACGACGTACAGCGGAGCGCGCTCACGCTCGGCAATGCGGCGGACGTGGTCGAGGTGTTCCTCTTGGATGAGCAGTCCCATGCGCTCCTGGCTTTCGTTAGCAATTATCTCTTTCGAGGAGAGTGTCGGGTCTCCGATGGGCAGCTTGGTCATGTCAATGAGGCCTCCGCACTCCTCGACGAGTTCGCTGAGGCAGTTGACGTGGCCAGCCGAGCCGTGGTCGTGAATGCTGACGACGGGGTTGACATCCTCTTCGCAGAGCGAGCGTACGAGGTTGTAGGCACGCTTCTGCATCTCGGGATTGGCACGCTGCACGGCATTAAGCTCGATGCCACTGCTGTAGCGTCCGGTGTCTACCGAGCTTACGGAGCCGCCGCCGAGGCCTATGCGGTAGTTGTCGCCGCCCACGACGACAATCTTGTTGCCCTTCTCGGGCGTGCCCTTGAGGCAGTCGCGCTTAGTGCCGTAGCCTACGCCGCCTGCCAGCATGATGACTTTGTCGTAGCCATATTGCTCGCCGTTCTCTTCGTGCTCGAAGGTGAGCACAGAGCCTGTGATAAGTGGCTGCCCGAACTTGTTGCCGAAGTCGCTGGCGCCGTTGGAGGCTTTGATGAGGATCTGCTCGGGTGTCTGATAGAGCCACGGGCGCTGGCTGCTGGGGTAAGAGGTCATGTACACAGCCGTGCCTGCGATGGGCCACGAGCCTGTGCCGCCGCCCATGCGGTCGCGTATCTCACCGCCTGTGCCTGTGGAGGCTCCGTTGAAGGGCTCAACGGTGGTGGGGAAATTGTGCGTCTCGGCCTTGAGGCTGATTACGCTTTCGATGTTCTTTATCACGAAGTAGTCGCTGGTGGCGTGCTCGGCGGGTGCGAACTGCTCCACGACGGGACCCTCGGCAAAGGCTACGTTGTCCTTATAGGCCGAGATTATTTTGTGTGGGTTCTCCTGTGTAGTGCGTTTAATCATTGCAAAGAGGCTGCTGGGCATTTCCTTGCCGTCGATGACGAACGTGCCGCCAAAGATCTTGTGGCGGCAGTGCTCGCTGTTGATCTGTGCGAAACCAAACACTTCGCTATCCGTGAGCTTCCGTCCGAGCTGCTCTTCAATATTGTGTAAGTAGGCAATCTCTTCTGCTGAGAGTGCCAAGCCTTCCTGCTCGTTGTAAGCTTCGAGGTCTTCGATCATCAGGATTGGTGCCGGCTCTATATCAACGCTGAATATTTCTTGATTGAGGCCGTTGTAAAGGCGCTGCAACATCGGGTCGTGCTTGGCCTCGGCGCTGTCGGTGGGGAAATATTCTTCGATACGTTTGATGCCTTGGATTGCCATGTTCTGTGTTATCTCCACGGCGTTGGTGCTCCAGGGTGTAATCATCTCGCGGCGTGGCCCTATGAAATATCCGTTGAGGGCATCGGCTTCGATGGGCGTGGCTTCGCCGAAGAGCCAGCATAGTTTGTCGGTTTCTTCTTGCGAGAGTTTATGGTCGGCCTGCGCGGCGATGACGCTCTGTGGTGTCCGGAAAAAGAAGATGGTCATGATGGTAAAGTGTGTGGTTGTTTATTTTGGCTGCAAAGATAGTTTAAGTTCGGCTATATTCAAAGAAAAAACCGCTCAAAAACTTGCCCGTGAGTGTTATTTTGTCTGGAGGTAGCTTTGTCGCAGGCTGGTGCATGGTTCATCCCGATGTTGTTTCTGCTCGATTCAGTATTGAATCCACCTGATATCGCTTGTTTGTCCGGCCCTTTTTACGTATGAAGCCGGCTTCATCATGTTGTGAAGCCGGCTTCGTGTGTGTCAGGGCATGTTCAGAATTCAATGTCTTCAAGTTCAATCTCGCTGCTGCGAGTGTCCTCAGGTCGCTGTTCCACGGGTCCTTGATGCTCGTAGATGAAGCGCATGGCATCAGCCAGGGCGCCAGTGAATTTTTCGAAATCCTCAGGGTATACGAACAATTTGTGTTTCTCGTAACTGAATTGAGGCATCTCCGCGTCTCCGCTCACGATTCTCTTGCTCTCGGTCAGCGAGAGATACATGTCTCCCTTACTGCTTTGCTTGACATCAACATAGTAGAGACGCTTTCCTGCTTTGATTGATTTTGAGAAAAGGATGTCTCTCTCCTTGCTTCCGTAATCCTTAAAATTGTCTTTCATACGAGCTGTTTAAATTGTTTTTTTTGCTTTTTACCGTGCCAAAAGTAGGCATTATTCAGCAAACGACCCAACTTTTTTTGAAAAACTTTCTTTTTCTCGGTGATAATTGGACTAAAATAACTACTTTTGCACTCGAAATGGAAGCCGGCGCCTTGCATGCGGGGCCAGGCGGCCTTAATTTGACAGACTTTTGCAACGGAACGAATATGATTAATAGAGAACTTATCCGCCTGAAGGTTGTACAGCAAGTATATGTCTACTACATGAATTGCGACCGCAAGCTCGATACCGCCGAGAAGGACTTGTTCGCCAGCCTTTCCAAATCCTACGATCTCTATCTTTATATGTTTGGGCTTATGCTGGAGCTCAACCGCATTGCGGAGCGTTCTTACGCCACGGCACTGAGCCGCCACCAGCGGCTCAAGGAGGGCGATGCTCCCAGCACCCGCTTCATCGATAATAAGTTTATAGCCCAGTTGGAGTCCAACGAACAGCTGCGCGACTTCATCGACAACCAGAAGAAGACGTGGGCGAACGAGGAGGACTACGTGCGCCGCCTTTTCCAGCGTATCACCGAGTCGGACATCTATGCCGAATGGATGAGCCGCACCGAACCCACGACCTACGACGACGACCGCAACCTCTGGCGCCAGCTCTATCAGAAGGTGATTGCCGAAGACGAGGAGCTCGACACTATCCTTGAGGAGGAAAGCCTCTACTGGAACGACGACCGTTTCATCGTCGACACCTTCGTCTTGAAAACCATAAAGCGCTTCGAACCTATGGCGGGCGCTCACCATCCCCTGCTGCCCGAGTATCGCGACGATGATGACCGCGAGTTTGCCCGACGTCTGCTGAGAGCCACGGTGCTTGGCTGCGACACTTACCGTCAGCTTATTCAGCAGTCGCTGCGCAACTGGGATCTTGAGCGTCTGGCTTTTATGGATCTGCTTGTCATGCAGACAGCTTTGGCCGAGATTGTCACCTTCCCGCAGATACCTGTCAGCGTCAGCATCAACGAATACGTAGAAATTGCCAAGATGTACTCCACACCGAAGAGCGGCGGCTACGTCAACGGTATGCTCGACTCCATCTGCCGCCGCATGATCGACGAGGGCCGCCTGCGCAAGGAAATGACCTCCGCAGCACAGTAATCACACATAGTAAACAACTTAATAATCATAAAGACTATGACTTCAAACATCGTGTTACTACAAGCTCAGGGCGACGGCGGCATGGGAATGCTCCTCATGCTCGTTGCCATGTTTGCCATCATGTACTTCTTCATGATCCGCCCGCAGCAGAAGAAACAGAAGGAAATACAGAAGTTCCGCAACAGCATCGAACGTGGCCAGGAAGTCATCACCGCCGGCGGCATCTACGGCGTGGTGCGCGACATTGACGACGTGAAGAACGTCCTCATCATCGAGGTGGCCAGCGGCGTGCGTCTGCGCGTCGACCGTAATTCAGTGTTTGCCTCGGCAGCATCGGCCGACAGCTACGTCAAGTAGTCGCCCACTGCTCTTGCATCTTTCTTATGGACTGGCACCGCATTCAGCATGCCTATGAAGGCGTAAAGGCTTTCCTGCTCAGCAAACTCAGCAGGGAGGCCTTTGTGTTTTTATTCTTCGTGCTCGTCTCGGCCGGTTTCTGGCTCCTGCTGACGCTTAACCAGAGCTACGAGATGGACGTGGAGGTGCCTGTGGAGCTTACAGATGTGCCGCAGGAAGTGGTGCTCACGACCGAGCTGCCGGCATCGGTGCAGGTGCGTGTGCGCGACAAGGGCTCTGTGCTGATGGGCTACTACGCCAAGGACAAGCGCCGCCAGCTCTCGTTCGACTTCAGGGCTTACGACCGCGGCGAGACCTACCACCACGTTGTGATTACGCACTCCGATGTCCAGAAGCTGCTGCAGTCACGCTTCGACGGTTCCACACATTTCGTGACCATCCGCCCCGACACGCTCGAGTACTACTACACGCGGGGCCACATGAAGCGCGTGCCCGTCAATTTCAGAGGCCACGTGCAGGCTGCGCCGCTCTACTACCTCTCCTCGCTGCGTTGCGAGCCCGACTCCGTCACCGTGTGGGCAGCCGAGAGCTATCTCGACTCTATATCTGAGGTCTCGACCGTAGTCACTAATCTCAACGGCCTCACTGAGAGTGTGACGCGCTCCGTGCTCCTGCCCAGTGTGCGCGGCGTCAAGTTCGAGCCTTCCGAGGTGCAGCTCAGCGCCGAGGTCGACGTCTTCACCGAGAAGCAGGTAGTGGTGCCCATCATAGGCACCAACTTCCCCGCCGGTCTGTCGCTACGTACCTTCCCCGCCACGGCGACTGTAGCATTCCGTGTCGGTTCAAAGGATTATAAGGACATCACTCGTGAGCAGTTCGTCATCACCGCCACCTACGAGGAACTGCTCGCCTTGCCCGACTCAATGCTGACACTGAAGCTGCGCTCCGTGCCCGAAGGCGTCTCGCAGGTGCGCATACAGCCACAGCGCGTGCAGTTCCTTATCGAACAGACAGAAGAATGACCGCACTTGGTATCACAGGAGGAATAGGCAGCGGCAAGAGTTACGTGGCCCGCTTGCTGGCAGACAACTACCGGCTGCCGGTCTACGACTGCGACAGCCGTGCACGCCGCCTCATGCTGGAGCCTCAGCTTCGGCAGCAGATCGAATCGCTCGTAGGACCCGAAGCCTACCATGCCGACGGGTCGCTCAACCGCTCCGCCGTAGCAACCTATCTCTTTGCCGATGCAGCTCACGCCGCAGCCATCGATGCCGCTGTGCACCCTGCCGTGAAGGCCGATTTCTGCCAGTGGGCTGCCAGTCAGGCTGCTCCCGCAGTGCTCATGGAGAGTGCCATCCTCGTTGAAGCCGGCTTTGCCGATGTCATAGACCGCCTCATAGTGGTGGATGCTCCGCTCGAACTCCGTATAGAACGGGCCATGCGGCGCGACAATGCCACGCGCCAGCAAGTGCTTGCGCGCATCAGCCGTCAGATGTCTGATGCCGAACGCCTGGGCCATGCCGACATAGTCGTCTGCAACGATGGCCGGCCTATTATGCCCCAATTAAGATTTTTTATGGCCTCGTTGCTTGGCCGATAGAGCAGGAAAACTTAATTTTGCAGCCGCTTTGGCTCATTGCAGCCGCCATTTATACAAATAAGCGTCAACTGATCAATCATTCATAAAACGATTAACGTTAACCCCAAAACGAACCACTATGCTCGAAACTATCCTTTCCATAGCCGGCAAGCCCGGTTTGTACAAACTCGTCTCACGCGGAAACCGCAACCTCATCGTCGAGAGCATCGACGAGAAGCACCTCCGTATGCCTGCCTTCGCCACTGACCGCGTCATCTCACTCGCCGATATTGCCATGTACACTGACGAGGAAGAAGTGCCTTTGGCTGATGTCCTCACCAGCCTCCAGAAGAAGGAGGACGGTAAAACCTCTGCGCTCGACCTCAAGAAAGCGTCGAAGCAGGACCTCTTCGACTATTTTGCCGAGGTGCTGCCCAACTTCGATCGCGATCGAGTGTTCCCTTCCGATGTGAAAAAACTCATACAGTGGTACAACATCCTCGTGGCCAACGGCCTCGACGATTTCTCGAAACTTGCGCCCACCGAAGGCGAGAATATCGACGACCGCAAGCAG
>JAFUFW010000087.1 GCA_017469685.1 Bacteroidaceae bacterium
CTGGAATGGTTAGAGGCGACGGATGTATATGTCGCGATAATAGACTCTGCTTCCGTGAGCTTGAAGCTCTATCTGCTCAACGGGGAAAATAGGAAGGGAACGGTCCCAGTAGTTCTCGAGAGGTATGTTGTCTACGACGAGGATGCCGTTGAGGCGCACTGTCACGCGCTCGCCTTGCATACGTATATAAAAAGAGTTCCACTCACCAAGCTTATTATCAGCTACTACGAGCGGCGTGCTACGGTTCTTCTGATTGTTGTAGAGCCCGCCGGAGCCGACCTGAGCACCTACGTCAACCCTGGCGATGTCCCATATCTGCACCTGCGGTGTGCCGCGAAGGTAGATGCCAGCATCAGGTTCCTTTCCGGTTGGGTCAAGGCGCCAGTCGACGAGCATCTCGAAATCGGCGAACTGTTCTTCGGTGCAAATATTGTCGTAGCCATGGCCTACGTAGGCGAGCAATCCGTCCTCCACCTTCCAATCGTCGCGCATGCGCTGGTCAGCTGCCACCTGCTTCTCTTTCAGCGCCAAAGGCGTCATCTTCTGGCGAGCGATGGGATTCTCTACGAGACCTTTCCAGCCTGTGAGGTCGCGACCGTTGAAATGGCTTACGAAACCTTCCACAGGTTCTTTGGAGAGATAGGCATAAATGGCCTTGCGCTGTTTGCCGCCAACGAAAGGCAAGGCGCGAGCCAGCAGGTGACGCGTCAGGTAGCCGTCGAAGTCGGGATGGGCAAGGGCTATAGAGGCGATGCCTTTGGCAGCCTCACGCTGTAGAGGTTTATCGTCAAGACTTTGAGCCATGGTGGTCATAGCGACGAAAGTCCCGGTCTCGCCCATCTGGCGCAGGATGTTACGCTGTTGTTTGACGTCTGAAGCTTGCTCCATCTGATGGCGCAAGGCAATAAGGCGGTTTTCAGGGGTTAGAGCCTGTTGTGCACTTAGCGAGGCTGAGAATAAGAGCATTAAGCCAATAAGATAACTTTTCATAGCTGTAGGTGTTTTATCCATTAGTTACTTTTCACATTTCATTCTGTAGCGCTTCCGCCACCTCCACCAGCTCGGCATACCACGCTTCGCCGAAACGACGTGTGAGGGGCTCGCGCAGAAAACGGTAGACGGGCATACCAAGCTCGCGCCCTTTCTTGTAGGCTGGCTCGCAGACAGCCCAGTGATGCAGGTTGAGACCTATGAGCCCGCCGCCAAAGTGCTTCTCGCGGATGGGGTATAGGGAGCAGGAAATAGGTTTCATGAAACTCGAATGGCCATCGCGACAAACTTTCTCGAGAGCGCAGAGGCAGCAGCCGGCGGGCAAGGCCTTCACCTCATGAGGAGGGTAGTTGTAGTAGGTGAACACGCAATCCTTGCCATTCACTATTGAGGTTACAAGCTCCCCCTCGGGGTCGGTGTAGGCTACGCCCTGACGATCAATAACGCTCTGCGCCATGGCCGACATTAGCGGCCAGGCAGCATCAAGCGACGACTCTATCTCACCAATCTCATCCGTCGTCACGGGAGCACCGGCATCGCCTTCGATGCAGCAGGCGCCGCGGCACTGGCTGAGGTCGCAGCAGAATTGTTCGGTGAGGATAGACGTGGAGATAAGCACGCCACCGACCTCGAGGATAGGAATTTGTCTCTTCACTCTTATGAGGATTTATAGGATGTACTCGAGCATCACGAAGCTGTAGGGCTGCACGTCGATAGTGAAGCGTTTCTGAGCCTTGATGCTCTCCTTAACTGGTGCTATGGGCTGGGCGTCGAAGTTGTTCTCGTCGTTGGGCTGGCCTGCGAGGGTGGTCTTCGTGGCTGTTTTCTTTAGGCCGAAACGACTGAGGTCAACGGTGGCGTGCTTAGTCTGGTCGGTGGCGTTGCAAAGTTTCACGTAGAGGCGGCGCGACTTCACATTGAGGACTACAGACTGACCATAGTGAACGTCCTCTTGTGGCTGAATGGTGCCCACTGGATCACCATCGAAACGGACACAGTCACCATAGAAATACTGCCCGGCCGACTGCCCGAACATCTGCTGAACGTAGTAGCTGCAAGTCAGATAGGGATGTTCATTGTCGAAATAAATCAGGTCGGGGTTCCAGTTCGTGGCGTTCTTGCGAGCGAAGAGGGGGGCATAGGAGGTCATGCAGACGACGTCGCCATTGCGCTCTACGTGCAGTAGGTAGAGGCCTTCGGCCAACGCGTCGATGAGCTTCTTATCCTTGGCTGCATATTCGCCGAGGTAGACCTTTGTCTTGCGGTCGCGTGGATAGCTATCGTACTGGCGGCTGCGGAGGAAATAGTCGCGCGGCTCGTAGTAGTGTTCGTCCATGATGGGCATGCCTGTCTCTTCGGCCAGACGCCAGCCGTTGTCGTAGTCGTAGTTGCCCTTGTGGGAGCCGGGTCCAGCCGTGCCTACGATTACAATCTCGGGATGAGCCTTTGTGATGCGCTCGTACATATACTTGAAGCGTTCTTCAAACTCAGGCGAGATGCGCTCCTCGTTGCCGAGGCCGAGGTATTTGAGGTTGAAAGGTTTCGGGTGGCCGGCATCGGTGCGCATCTTGGCCCACTTTGAGGTAGCAGGGTCGCCGTTGGCCCATTCTATGAGGTCCAGCGCGTCCTGCACCCATTCGTCCATTTGAGCCATAGGCACTACATCCTGAGCCTGATTTCTCATACCCCAGCCACCGTTAGTTCCTTGACAACTGACGCCGCAGGGGAGAATGGGCAGCGGTTGCATACCTATGTCCTCACAAAGCTGGAAATATTCATAATAGCCGAGGCCCATCGACTGGTGGTAGCCCCAGGTATTCTTGAGGCTGCGACGCTGCTCGCGAGGGCCGATGGTCGTCTTCCAGCGGTATGTATCCCAGAAGCCGTCGCCACCGCCGTGGACTACACAGCCACCTGGAAAGCGCATGAACTTGGGCTGCAGGCCGGCCAAAGCTTCGGCGAGATCCTTGCGCAGGCCATGACCCTTGTAGGTATCCTGCGGCATGAGCGACACAAAATCGATGTCCATGGCACCCTTGGTGAGCACGAGAATCTGCAAGGCTGCATTAGTGGCATCCTCGGTAGGCGTCAACACGGCCGTGTTCTTTATCCAGAATTCAGACGCGATTTGCATCGTGGTGTCAGCCAGCAGTTTCGGGCTTTTGCCTCTGCCCTGAGGGGCCACGAGAGCCACACGCACCTCCATGCGTGTTGCTTCGCCGCTGTTGCGGAAGAATGCCGAAAAGTCATACTTGGCACCTGCTTTCACGCTGATGCCATCGAAGCCGTTGTTTTGCAGTCCGACACCCGTCCAGCCGTCGAAGTCGTAGTAATGGCCCACGCGCTCAACGAAGATGCGCATGTAAGTTGGGTTGTTGTCGTTCAAGGGCTGCTTCATTTGCGGCTCAATGCGCCCCAGCGAGTGCCCGGGGCGAATGAAGTGCCAGGCCGTGCCAGCGCCCCAGCCGTCGCGCTCCGTAGGATTGTACTCGAACGAGCCGTTCTGAAGGAGCTCGGCATACAAGCCTCCATCGGCACTGCTCGATATGTCCTCAAAGAAGATGCCTATAAGCTCGTCGCTAATGGTCTTGCCGCCCTTCGGGGCTGACATCAGACGTTGAGCCTGCAAGCCAAGTGCCGTTGCAAGCATGAGTGCTGCCAATGCTGTAAGTCGTTTCATAAGTTTATAGTTTGGGTTAAGTGTTAATGGCTCAAAGATATATTAAAAAGTCAAGACTCCGGCAACAAAAGATATTTTTTTTGCTCTCTGACTTGTCTATTTTTCTTACATGCCCCTTATGATAAAAAAAAAAGAAATGTCCTCTGATAAAAAAAACAACATCCGACAGAGCACTTGTACCTTACCAGACTATGGGTGATAGCCCTTGCTGCACAAGATAATCGTTGCATAGCTGAAAGTGGTGGTTCCCGAAAAACCCGCGGTAAGCCGAGAGGGGCGAGGGATGAGCAGAGCGCAGCACAAGGTGGCGCGACGCATTAATCAACTGCGCCTTCTGACCTGCATAACTCCCCCAAAGCATAAATACAATATGTTCGCGCTCGCGCGCAAGAGCGCTGATGGCAGCGTCAGTGAACGTCTCCCAACCTCGCCGCTGATGAGAGCCAGCCTGGCCGCGGCGGACTGTAAGCGTGGCGTTAAGCAACAGCACGCCTTGCCGAGCCCAACGGCTGAGGTCGCCAGAGGCGGGCATCGGCGTACCAAGTTCGGAATGAATCTCTTCATAGATATTCTTCAACGAAGGGGGAAGCATCACGCCATCAGGAACGGAAAATGACAGGCCCATAGCCTGACCCGGCTCGTGGTATGGGTCCTGACCCAGGATTACGACCTTCACCTCCTCGAAAGGAGTTGAGTTAAAGGCGTTGAATATCTTGCCTCCTGGAGGATAACAGGGACCGCTGGCGTACTCTCCGCGTACAAAAGCAGCCAATTCGGCAAAATAGGGTTTGTCAAATTCTGCCTGCAGGCGACTGCGCCAACTATCTTCGATGCGAACATTCATACGTTTTGAACCTCTGGTTATAATGCTGAGGGCAAAAGTAGTTATAAAATCTGAAAAACGAGTCCTTTTCTGAAAATATTCTCAAATATGTTTTGTAAGAAACAAAAAACTACCTACCTTAGCAGACCAAAAACGATAAAACTAACCGAAATCACACCGTTTTCAACTCTCGAATTAACCAACCATTCATGAATCAATACCCCAACTACTATTGCCTGATTCTTGCTGGCGGATTAGGCAGTAAACTTTGGCCTGCCAGCCGCGAACACATGCCTAAACAGTTTCTCGACTTCGAAGGCTCTGGCGTGACACTCATTCAGCAGACCTACAACCGCTTTGCACAATTCATCGCACCAGAGAATATATACGTAAGCACACAGGAAAGCTACCTCGAAATCGTGCAGCAGCAGCTGCCGCAACTCCCGCGCAATCAGATTTTGTCTGAACCCGTGCGGCGAGGAACACTGGCACCTGTTACTTGGGCAACAAGTGCCATAAGCCACATAAACCCTGATGCCTGTATCGCCGTAACTCCATCTGATCAGGTAATCTATTCCGACCAGATATTCGTAGACAATCTGCTGCAGGCCCTCGACCATGTGAGCAAACACCAAGGCGTTGTAACCCTCGGCGTGCAACCCACACGACCAGAGACAGGCTATGGCTACGTCCAGATGGGCGAGCTCAAGGATAAAGAGCGTCAGATATACCACGTCAAGACCTTCACTGAAAAGCCTAACCACGAATTTGCAAAGATGTTCATGGAGTCAGGCGAATTCCTTTGGAATACCGGACTCTTCGTATTTGGCGTACACTATATGCTACACAATATCATTAAACACGTGCCAGAATACGCAGACATGTTCCCTGAACTCACCAAGTGCGAAGACCATCTTACCACTCTCAGACCGCCTCTTCTATACACAGCACTACCCAATCTGTCAATGGAGTTTGCTGTCCTTGAACATACTGGACATAATTATGTCCAGCGTTGCCGTTTCGGGTGGGCTGACCTCGGGACATGGCAGGGCATTGCCACCGATGCCATTCACGCCCCTACAGCCAACACGCCACAGCCACCGACTGACATCCACGTCGATGGCCGCGATAATATTACGATCCACTCCGAGGCCCTCTTCGACAATGCATCTGACAACATCGTCCGCCTCCCAAGTGGGCATATTGCAGCCATCAGCGGCCTCCACGGCTTCGTTGTCGTCGAAGCTGACGGCGTACTCATGATTTGCCCCAAGGATGACCCTGCTGCCATGCGACGTCTTCAGACCTTAACCCATCTTGATGAACTATAGTTCAACATCCAATCCCCCTGCCCCATACTCCTCAGCCCTGAGCACCATGAAAAACTGCAATCACGATGAACTGCCACATTCTCTAAACTCCCCTTAGCCCTCAAATCATTTGAACGGATATATAAATAACTAAAAAAATCGATAGAAATTTATTTTTTTTCTCACTTTCCCTTTCGTGTTTCCTCTTTTATTCCTACCTTTGCACCCGCAAAAGCAAATTAACCTTCTAAACAGCTTCCTGCGACGCGGCTATTATTCCGAAAAGGTTACAATTATTGCAACGGACTTGTAGCTCAGTTGGTTAGAGCAACAGACTCATAATCTGGAGGTCGTAGGTTCAAGCCCTACCTGGTCCACGGTGAAAATCAGCAACTTAGGAGAAACTCAAGTTGCTGATTTTTTCGTTTTGCGAAAACAATGCGAAAACAATCGGTTTGAGTTCAGCACCATTTTCTTCCACTTTTTGCAATCTTGTGCGACTGCGAAAACACGATTTGCCAAGCGGACAGAGTTCATATTACAGAATCTTATCATTCTTAAAATACTCTTTTGCCAAGTCAATGGCATCCAGCTGCAAGGCTTTATCTTCTGCCTTCAATGTGGCATATACCGCATCGGCAAGCCAAAGAACTGTCAAATCATGTTCATTGACTTCGTACAGTTCAGCTAACTTGGGAATCATATCGCGACGTACACGCCTGGCTCCCAATTCCATCTTGCTATACATGGGCATGTCCGTTCCTAATATCTCTGCCAGATGACGTTGCCTAAGCCCACGCTCCAATCTCATTGCCTTAATCTTTGGACCGAACATACCATAAATTCTTTTATCCTTCATATTACTCCAGTTATCTTATTTGTTCTGAGAAATCTTATTGTAAAGAGTCATACCCTTAACCGTCAAAAGATATTTTTGTCTTGGATGCCGGGGCGAGTTAGGAAATAACAGACGGACATATTGCTCTCCTATAGCAGGATTGAGATATACTTTCAAGAAGTTATCGCGTCCTTTCAAAGACAAGGCCCCCATAATTTCCTTTACAGACATTTGCTGCTCTCCTATAGCAAGGACAAGTTGCTGTATATTGTGATTGTCTGTATCAAATTGATTGTGCACTTCACCCGTACTTGTCCCGAACTTGCCCTGTACTTGTCCAGCACTTGACGAAGCATCCAACCGAGGTTGTTCCTTCCACTCTTCCGTAGCTTGTATGTGAAGGTATCTATTTCGCAAGTCCCATTGCTCGCCTAACAACAAGTTTCGGAAAAAACGCTCCAGATAAATGGGGGTATAGTCGATACCCAAACGTGCATTCTTGTAGTTCGCTCGAACCAACGCATTACGGAAATACCAGGAATGCTTGGCAAAGAGGTCGTTGTTGATGTCGAAACCAATGGAACGAAGATACTGTATGGCAAATACTGCTGTCGTGCGAGTGTTTCCCTCGCCAAACGCATGAATCTGCCAAATGCCAGAAACAAAGCGAGTGATATGCGCAATCATTTCATCGGTAGATAACCCTTTGTAGCTGAACTCTCGCTCCTGCTCGATATCATAATCAAGTGCTCGTCGCAGGTCCTCGCTATTAAGGTAGTTCACCGTATCTCCATTTAGCACCCACTCTTTCTTGGTAATGTCATAGTCACGTATCTTGCCAGCGTGTTTGAACACCCCCTCAAAAATCCGTCGGTGCAAGGAAACATATCCTGCGGTAGA
>JAFUFW010000088.1 GCA_017469685.1 Bacteroidaceae bacterium
ATGATCATGCCGCGTCGGCCTTGCAGGTCGCTCATGACATCACCCATGCAGTCGGCGGGAACGAGAACCTCGACATCGTAGATAGGCTCAAGAAGTTTCGGTCCGGCCTCGCGGAAGGCCTGTACGAAAGCGTTGCGGCCTGCGAGCATGAAGGATAGTTCGTTGGAGTCCACTGGGTGCATCTTTCCGTCGTAGACGATGACGCGAACGTCGCGGGCATAAGAGCCTGTGAGCGGTCCCTGCTCCATCTTGCTGAGCACACCCTTGAGGATGGCGGGCATGAAGCGAGCGTCGATGGCACCGCCGACGACGGAGTTGATGAACACCAGCTTGCCGCCCCATTCGAGTTCGGTGACGTCCTCGCTCTTGGCTGTAATGCGGTATTCCTGGTTGCCGAAGCGGTAGACTTCCTTGATGGGCTCGCCCTCGACATAAGGCTCGACGATGAGATGAACCTCACCGAACTGGCCTGCACCGCCCGACTGCTTCTTGTGGCGATAGTCTGCACGGGCAGCCTTGGTGATGGTCTCGCGATAAGGAATCTTTGGCTCGTCGTAGACAATGGGCATCTTGTCGTTGTTTTCCATGCGCCATTTCAGGGTGCGGAGGTGGAATTCGCCCTGCCCCTTGACGAGGATCTGGCGGAGTTCCTTCGACTGCTCTACTACCCATGTGGGGTCTTCCTGGCTCATGCGTGAGAGGATGGACATCATCTTCTCAGTGTCTGCCTCATTCTGTGCGCGGATGGCACGGATGTATTTGGGATCGGGGTACTGGATTGAGAAGCTGTTCTCGCAGTCCTTGCCGTTGAGGGTGTTGCCTGTACGTACGTCCTTGAGCTTCACGGTGCAACCGATATCGCCAGCTGTGAGCTCAGAGACCTTCGTGCGGTTGGCTCCTGCACATACAAAGAGCTGTGCGATGCGCTCCTTCGAACCGCGGTCGGCGTTCGTCAGATCGTCACCTTCATGCACGGTGCCGCTCATAACCTTGAAGTACTGAACCTCGCCGATGTGCGGCTCGACGCTGGTCTTGAAGAAGAAGAGGCTTGTGGGGCCGTTGGGGTCGCACTTCACTTCCTCGCCACGTGTGTTCTTCACAGGAGGCATCTGGTCGACGAAGGGAACTACGTTGCCCAGGAATTCCATCAGACGGCGTACGCCCATGTCCTTGCCTGCGCAGACGCAGAACACGGGGAACATACCGCGGCTGGCCAGGCCGGCGCGGATGCCTTCGCGCATCTCGTCCTCGGTGAGCTCTTCGGTCTCGAAGAACTTCTCCATGAGTGTCTCGTCGTGCTCTGCGGCAGCCTCGATGAGGGTCTGGTGCATCTCAGTAGCCTTGTCAAGCTGGTCGGCAGGAATATCCTCGATGATGGGAGCACCGCCTTCGGGCTTCCACGAATACTTCTTCATCAGCAGCACGTCGATGACAGCGTTGAAGTCTGCACCGGTCTTGACGGGGTACTGCACGGGCACGACCTTAGAGCCGTAGATGCTCTGCAGCTGCTCCAGCACGTTGTCGAAGTCGCACTCGTCGTCGAGGCGGTTTATGAGGAAGATGACGGGCTTCTGCATCTTCTCTGTCAGGCGGAAGTGGTTCTGAGTAGCTACTTCGGGACCGTTCTGAGCGTTTATGAGGATGACAGTGGTGTCGGTGACGCTCATGGCTGTCAGTGCTGAGCCGGCGAAATCGTCGGAACCCGGACAGTCGATGATGTTGAGTTTCTTGTCGTTCCATTCTACATGGAAGGGCGTTGCGAAGACCGAGTAGCCGTACTCCTGCTCCACGGGGAGGTAGTCGCTCACGGTGTTTTTCTGCGTGATGCGTCCGCGACGTGAGATGATGCCGCTCTCAAAGAGCAGCGCTTCGGTGAGGGTGGTCTTACCAGCCCCGTCACTGCCAAGCAAGGCAATGTTCTTGATCTCTTTGGTTGAATAGTTTCTCATAGAGTCTGTGAGTTTATAAGATGATGAATTTGTGTAGTCTGGATGGTTCTTGTCGGTAGTCTTGAAGGCTTTTTTAGGGAGCAATCCGCTAAAAAGTGCCGCAAGTTAGTAATAAATCCTTAATATTCGGCTATGGTTAGGTTTTTTTTTTATTTTAATGTGCCTTTTTTCTTTTTTCGCCTTTCACGAAACACGGAAATACATTGAAATGAGCTGAAATACGTGGGAAAAGATTGAAAAATCCCCCTTCCCTGCTCCCTAATCCCTAATCTTTTGCTACCTTTGGGGCGCAAAACCGATGGCCGGCATCTACGTACATATTCCCTTCTGCCAGTCGCGCTGTGCCTACTGCGACTTTTTCTCTACCACGCGGGTGGCTGAGCGCGATGCTTATGTCCATGCTTTGTGCCGCGAGATTGAGGCAAGGCGGGATGAGCAGACCGGCGAGGGCAAGGCCTCAGAGACTTCAATAGGCACGATTTATTTCGGGGGCGGCACGCCTTCGACGCTGTCGTCTGAGCAAATCGGCCGAATACTTGATTGCATCTGCAGCAACTATCATGTTGATCCTGACGCTGAGGTGACGCTGGAGATGAATCCTGATGACTGTTCTTTCAGCACCCCTCCTCTAACTTCCCCCGCGTGGGCGGGAGCTTGCAGGGGGAGCGAGGACTCTCTTTCCTCCGGAGGCCATGAAGGGGGCTCGCTCCCAGCGGTTTTTCACCCCGAGGGGGGAGCAGGGAGAAGGGCTGTGAACCGAGTCTCACTCGGCATTCAGACCTTCGACGACGACCTGCTGCGCCTGATTCGTCGGCGTCACGATGCAAGGGGGGCTGTTGAAGCGGTAAGGCGTCTGCAAGGTCTCGGCATAAATAATATTAGTATAGACCTGATATATGGTCTGCCAGGCCAGACTCTGGAACAGTGGCAGCGCGACCTTGACATTGCTTTCTCCCTCGGCATACAGCACCTCTCAGCCTACTCTTTGAGCTACGAACATGGCACAGCGCTCAGCCGCTGGCGTGAAGAGGGACGGATAAGTGAGGCCCCGGATGATTTGTCGGTGGCGATGTATGAAAGGCTCTGCCAGCAGGCTCGCGAGGCAGGCTTCGAGCATTATGAGATATCGAACTTCGCCCTTGCAGGCTTCCGTTCGCGCCACAACTCGTCGTACTGGTGCGGGAGCCCCTACCTGGGCTGTGGCCCTGGTGCTCACAGCTTCGATGGCCAGAGGATACGCCGTGCCAACAGCCCCGACCTCGACCTCTATCTACGCCTGTGGAGCGGCGCAAGTGAAGCATCGCAAATGCCTTGCCAATCTGTTGCCCCCGGCAAAGCCGGCCGTTCCGGATGTTCTGGGGGCACGGACCAGTCCGTCACTGTGGAAATCCTCTCCGACGCCGAACTCTACGACGAAGCCGTCATGTGCGGTCTGCGAACGAGCCTTGGTGTCAGCCTCGACGATATTTCTCAGCGTTTCGGACGTGAGAGCCTCGACTACCTCCTGCGCATGGCCAGGCCCCACATTCAGGCATCGCGTCTTGTGGCAGCTGACGGTAGGCTCCGCTTGAGCGAGAAAGCCCTGATGATCTCCGACGACATCATGAGCGATCTGATGGCCTGACAGCCCTCTGCAGGCGGGGCTTCTTAATAAGGCAGCGAGGCTTGGGGCCTGAGGCTGTTGCGAAATGTTAAAAAAAGGGTTAAGGGTTTTGGGCAAAAGGGTTAAGGGTTTTGGGCAAAAGGGTTAAGGGTTTCGGGCAAAAGGGTTAAGGGTTTTGCCCGAAAGGGTCAAGGGTTTTATTTACGCACGTCCAGTGTGTACAAAAAAAGGCTTCGCGGTGTGCGAAGCCTTTTTGATTCTTTACTTCCTCATTTCCTCGAACCATCTGATGATACTGCTGTAGAGATGGTGGCGTGTGTTGCCGCCGTAGATGCTGTGGTTGCGGTTGGTGTAGACGAGCTGGTGGAAGGGTTTGTCGGCTTGGACGAGGGCCTCGGTCATCTCTGCTGTGTTGCGCAGGTGCACGTTGTCGTCGGCCGAGCCGTGGCAGATGAGCAGGCGGCCGTGGAGCTGCGAGGCGCGGGTCATGGGGTTGCAGTCGTAGCCGTCGCCGTTTTCCTGGGGCGTCCGCATGTAACGCTCTGTGTAGATGCTGTCGTAGAAACGGTAGCTTGTGACAGGCGCTACAGCCACGCCGGCGGCAAAGACGCTGCGTCCTTCGGTCATGGCCATGAGCGTCATGAAGCCTCCGTAGCTCCATCCCCAGATGGCTATGCGGTCTGAGTCGACGTAGGGCAGTGAACCGAGGTAAAGGGCTGTCTCTACTTGGTCACGGGCTTCGAGATAGCCGAGGTGGAGGTACGTCTGCTTCTCAAACTCGGCGCCGCGCCCTCCTGTGCCGCGCCCGTCCACGCATACGCAGATGAAGCCCTGTTCGGCCAGATAACGTTCCATCATGCAACCGCCCATATTGCCTATGTTCCACTGGTCGAGCACTTGTTGCGAGCCAGGACCGCTGTATTGATGCATGACTACGGGGTAGCGCTTCGACGACGAGAAGTCGGCGGGTTTCACCATGTAGCCGTTCAGCTCAACGCCCTCGCTGGTGCGGAAGGAGAAGAATTCGGGCTTGGGCAGAGTGAGCGTTGAGAGCTTAGCGTTGAGAGCGGCATTGTCCTCGAGCGTCTTCAGGGCCTTTCCCGAACGGGCATCGTTGAGGGTTACGATTGTGGGGGTCGTGCTGCTGGAGAAAGTGTTCAAGAAGTATCTGTGATTCTTCGAGAATATGGCGCTGTTGGTGCCCTGCTGCTGGCTGAGCTTGGTCAGCTTGCCCTTGGCGTCTGTGCGGTAGACGGACTGATAGATGGCCCCCTCGGGGTTGGCGGCGAAGAAGCAGTCGCCGGTCTGAGGGTTATAGCCGTAGAAGGCTTTGACGACATAGTTGCCGCTGGTGAGCGTGCGGCGCAGCGAGCCGTTGAGGTCGTAGAGGTAGAGGTGGTTGTAGCCTGTGCGCTCGCTCATGAGGACGAAGCCGTCGGGCAGCACTTGCAGATTCTTGTAAGGCTCCTCTGTGATGTATTTGTCCACCTGGTCGCGCACCAGCAGGCGGCACTCTGTCGAGCGAGGGTTGGCGGCGTAGATCTCGAGGCGGTCCTGATGGCGGTTCTGCGTGAGCACGAGGACTTTCTCCGCTTCGGAAGTCGCGAAGATGCGGGGTACGTAGCCGTCCTTGTCGAGCGGCAGCTTCATCTGGCGGATGACGTGGCTCTTGATGTCGTAGCTGTGGACGCTCACGGTGGCATTCGTCTCGCCGGCCATGGGGTACTTATAGGTGTAGGCGCCTGGGTAGGTGGCGAACTCTTCACGGTCGGGCGCGTTGCCCCGGTAGAGCGGGAAGGAGTATTCAGGCACAGCACTCTCGTCATAGCGAATCCATGTGAGCATTGTGGCATCGGCATTGAAAGTGAAGGCGCGGTCGAAAGAGAACTCCTCTTCGTTGACCCAGTCAGGCTTTCCGTTGATGACTTTGTTGTACTCGCCGTCCTTCGTCACCTGAATCTCGCTGTTGTTGAAGAGTAGTTTTACAAGGAACAGGTTGTTCTGCCGCACAAACGCCACCATGGTGCCGTCGGGCGAGAAGGCTGGCACCTCCTGAGGCCCACCGTCGGAGAGCGGTACGAGGGTTCGGTTGCGCACATTATAAATATAGTATGTGGCAGTTGCCGAGTGGCGGTAGATGGGTTGGCGGTCTGTCTGGATAAGTATGTGTTGCTCGTCGGGGCTGATGATGTAGTCGGAAAAACTGCTGATCTTGACGTCGCCTTTTGTGTTGCTCACGTCGAAGAGCACGCCTGCCTCAGCGCCCGTCTGGAACGAGTAGGCTGTGATCTTGTGGCCGTCCATACGGGCATAGCGATCTCCGTCAGCAAGGGGGCGCACGCCGTAGACGCCTCGCGCAGCGTACGTACCTCTCAGGATGTCCTCAAGGTTGAGGGTGCCAGCCGTCAAAGGCAAGAGCCCGACGAAGAATGATAGAAGGAGGAATGAAAATTTTTTCATTGCAATTGGTAGTTTGTGGTTTCTCTGCCTGCAAAGATAAGAAAAGATTAGCGATTAGGGATTAGGGATGGAGAAAAAAGAGCGACGAAAACGAAAAAATATATCAAAACATAAAAAAACTCTATTCTCTAATCCCTAATCGCTAATCTTTTCTTATCTTTGCAGTCAGAAACAAGTGTTTAACCTAATAACTAACTTTTTCATCCTTCGTAACCATGAAGATTGAAACAATTATGGCCAGCCTGGAGGCCAAACATCCGGGCGAGAAAGAGTATCTGCAAGCAGTGCGTGAGGTGCTCATGAGTATCGAAGAAGTCTACAATCTGCACCCCGAGTTCGAGCGCGCTAAGCTCATCGAGCGCCTCGTCGAACCCGAACGCATCATTACGTTCCGTGTGCCTTGGGTCGACGACAAGGGCGAGGTGCAGGTCAACCTCGGCTACCGCGTGCAATTCAATAGCGCCATCGGCCCGTACAAGGGCGGCTTGCGCTTCCACGCATCGGTGAACCTCTCCATCCTTAAGTTCCTTGGCTTCGAGCAGACCTTCAAGAATGCACTCACTACGCTGCCCATGGGCGGCGGCAAGGGCGGCTCAGACTTCAGCCCCCGTGGCAAGAGTGATGCCGAGATCATGCGCTTCTGCCAGGCCTTCATGAGCGAGCTGTTCCGCTATATCGGTCCTGAGGTCGACGTGCCTGCTGGCGACATCGGCGTTGGTGCCCGCGAAATCGGTTACCTCTTCGGCCAGTACAAGAAGCTGACCCGCGACTGGAGCGGAGTGCTAACTGGCAAGGGCCTCGAGTACGGCGGCTCGCTGGTACGTCCTGAGGCTACTGGCTTCGGCGGTCTCTATTTCGTCAACGAGATGCTCAACACCCACGGCAAGGACATCAAGGGCAAGACGGTTGCCATCTCAGGCTTCGGTAACGTAGCTTGGGGCGCTGCCACGAAGGCCACACAGCTTGGTGCTAAAGTGGTCACCATCAGCGGGCCCGACGGCTATATCTACGACCCCGCGGGCATCAGCGGCGAGAAGATTGACTATATGCTCGAGCTCCGCGCAAGCGGCAACGACATCTGTGCTCCCTACGCAGACGAGTTCCCAGGGGCGCAGTTCTTCCCTGGTAAGAAACCTTGGGAGGTCAAGTGCGACATCGCCCTCCCGTGCGCTACACAGAACGAACTTAATGGCGAAGATGCAAAGCAGTTGATAGCCAACGGTGTTGAGTGCGTAGGTGAAATCTCAAACATGGGCTGTACCCCCGAAGCTATCGATGCCTTCATCGAGGCCAAGATGATCTTTGCTCCGGGTAAGGCTGTCAACGCAGGCGGCGTGGCCACATCAGGATTAGAGATGAGCCAGAACGCCATGCACATCAGCTGGAGCGCAGAGGAGGTAGACCAGCGCCTGCACGGCATCATGCACGCCATCCACGCCCAGTGTGTAAAGTACGGCACCGAGCCCGACGGCTACGTCAACTACGTCAAAGGCGCAAACATCGCCGGCTTCATGAAGGTTGCAAAGGCCATGATGGCACAGGGAATCGTGTAACGATTCATACAAGAATAGTTTTTCGCCCCGTGTCATTGCGGCGAACATCAGTCAATAAAAAAGAGTCCCACCGGTGGGACTCTTTTTTATTGACTGGTATATATAATTAATAGGTTCAGCTCGTAATTGCTTTTGATGAATCTGGTTGGTGCAAACTCCTGTTGCTTAATGCCAACCCTTGCACTTATATAATAATGAATAGTCCGCCGCAGAGGATTGCGCAGAAAGCTACCGGTTAATGATGCTCTAATCTGAAGTAGCCACAGGCCTGAATCTCTTTCCATACACGGGGGTGGAGGCCTGCGCCGTCGTAGAAGGGATCGTGGGCTATTGCATCGCGAATATGTGTGGATGAGATGTCAAGTAAGGGCGTGTCTACGAGGCTTACACCATAGGGCAACTGGCTCGCATCAATGGGATAGCCTGGACGAGGATATACGATTATGCGGTGATGGGCGAGGATAGCCTCCGGCTCATGCCAGCATGGGAAGTCGAGCCAGTTGTCGGCACCAATGACAAGGACGAAGTCGCGATCGGGATAATCTGCACGTAGGGCCGCGAGTGTGTCGGACATGAACGAAGGACGTGGCCGATGGAACTCGAAGTCGCTTACGCGGAGGCTTTTGCTGCGGCCTACAGCGAGGCGGGCCAAGCGCAGGCGAGCACGGTCGTCAAGCAGGCCTGTGGTGGGCTTCAGAGGGTTCTGCGGCGACACCAAGAACCACAGCTCGTCGACAAGGCTCTGGCGCACGAGCCAGCGGCCAAGCTTGAGATGGCCTTGGTGGATGGGGTTGAAGCTGCCGCCGTAGATGCCGATGGTCATGGGGGAGTAGGGGAGTTAAGGCGTTGAGACGATCGTTTGGGAAGATGTGTTGGAGCAGACGAGAACTCTATAACTCCTTAATTCCTAAGAAAGTCCTCACGGCCTCGTAAGCTTCGGCCTTGGCTGTATTGAGGTCGTCGTTGACGACGATGCGGTCGAAGCGTGGTGCGAAGCTTAGCTCGTATTCGGCTCGGGCCAGTCGTTGATCTATGACCTCGGGCGCATCGGTGGCGCGACCTTCCAGCCGGCGACGCAACTCGTCGATGCTTGGGGGCTGTATGAAGAGGCTCATGGCGCGGTCGCCGAAGTATTCTTTGAGGTGCATGCCGCCGTGGACGTCGACGTCGAAGATGACGTTCTGCCCTTCGGCGAGCTGCTTCTCCACTTGCTGCTTGAGCGTGCCGTAGTAGCGGTCCTCGTACACTTCCTCGTACTCTATGAAGTCGTCGTTGGCAATGTGCTTGCGGAACTCGTCAGGCGAGAGGAAAAGGTACTCCACGCCATGCTGCTCTTGTCCGCGCGGTGGACGTGTGGTGGCTGAGATGGAAAAGGCCAGCCGCAACTCCTCGTGAGGCATGAGGCTGCTGATGATGGTTGACTTGCCGCTGCCACTGGGGGCGCAGAAGATAATTGCTTTAGCCATATTACATTACATTCAATACCTGTTCCTTTATCTGCTCGAGCTCGTCCTTCATCCGGACTACGATGTTTTGCATCTCGGCTATGTTAGATTTGCTGCCAGTGGTGTTTATCTCGCGCCCCATCTCCTGGGCTATGAAGCCGAGTTTCTTGCCCTGGCCGTGGCCGCTGGCCATGGTCTCGCGGAAGTAACGGAGGTGGTTCTGCAGGCGCTGCTTCTCTTCGTTGATGTCGAGCTTCTCGATGTAGTATATCATCTCCTGCTCGAGGCGGTTGCGGTCTACCTGTACCTCGGGAATACTATTGAGCCCTTCGACGATGCGGGCTCTGATTTTCTCTACGCGAGCCTTCTCGTAGGGCTCTATCTGAGCGAGCAGGGCTTCGATGTTGTCGACTTTCTCGGTAAATTTCTTCTCGAGTGCGGCGCCTTCCTGCCGGCGGAAGTCCATGAGGTGCTCCACAGCTTGCTCTGCTACGGTACGTGCCACAGCCCACTCCTCGGGGGAAAGTTCTGCAGCTTCAGTGCGAGTCAACACGTCGGGAAGGCGCAGGAGCGTGGGCATCCATTGCTCTTGTGGCTCGTCGAGGTCATATTCGTCGACTATCTCGCGTATTTGTTCTACGTAAGAGGCCACGATAGTGCGGTTGATGGGCGTTGCTGCATTGGCGTCGTCACGCTCTATGTAGAGACTGAAGTCCACCTTGCCGCGCTCGAGTTTCTGGGCTATGATGCTGCGCAGTTCCATCTCCTTCTCACGATAAATGGGTGCTATGCGCGTCTGCAGGTCGAGGGCCTTGCTGTTGACCGACTTGATTTCAGCCGTTATTTTCTTGCCACAGTACTCGGCCGAAGCCTTGCCGTAGCCTGTCATGGAGAGAATCATATATTAAGGAGTTAAAAGAGTTAGAGGAGTTAAGATGAATGATTTTAATAATGCTTCTTGGGATATAAAAGTTGAGGAGCTTGTTATGAGCGTTTGATGTAAAGAATGAAGATATCGGGTGCAAAGGTACTAAAAACTTTATACTTTAAGCCCTAAACTTAAAACTTTTTGGCCCTAAGGCTCAAAACCCTATACTTTGACGTCGCCGACAGCTACTTGATACTCATGCCAAAGTTCGTCGACGGTACATCGTCGACCGAGGGCATAGCTCATGGCGGCGTCCCACGACCAGGGGATAACATAGAGGCACGAACGGTTGATTTTGCGTATGAAATCCTTATCCTTGGGCGGCGGAGCCAGTCGAAGAAATTGGCCGAGATGACGGTTCCAAGGGCTATCTTCATTCAGGGGCAGCGGGGTTGGGGACTGGGCCTTGCCTTTCGTCATCGAGAACGGCTTGTCCTTGGCCTTAAGCCCTCTTTGGAGATTGGGCTTGCTGCTCATCTCGAACTCGATGGCGCAGCCGTTGATGAGCTGGCGGTGTGTAAGGTAAAGGTGGCTGTAGGGCTGGCCGTTGATCTTGACGCTGTGCACGTAGCGGTTGCGATCGCTCACCTTCGGAGCCTTAATAATAATATGTCGGCCGTCTGGCAGACGCACGTCGGCATATGGTAGATAGGGCGCACCAATGACGTACTGGTCGGTGCCCGGACATACGGGATAGAAGCCGAGGGCTGAGAAGATGAACCATGCCGACATCTGCCCGCAGTCGTCGTTGCCGCCCAGACCTCGTATGTCGCTCTGGTACATGCGGCTCATGATTCTGTGCAGCCACTCTTGTGTCTTCCAGGGTTGCTTCGTCCACGCGTATAGATATGGGACGTGGTGGCTGGGCTCGTTGCCGTGGACGTAACCGCCTACAAGACAGTCTTCGGTGATGTCTTCATTGTCAGTATAATACCATTCGGGAAGGTGCATCGTAAAGAGTTGGTCGAGCCGCTGGCGGAATACCTCCTCGCCGCCCATGATTGTCATGAGACCGTCGACGTCGTGAGGCACGTGGAATGAGAAGTTCCACGAGTTTCCTTCGATGAAGCCTTCGCCGAAGGTCTGGAGAGGGTCCATCGGCGTCTTGAAGTGTCCGTCAGCATAGCGGGGAGTTGCAAAGCCAGTGGCGGTATTAAAAGTGTTGCGATAATAGCGTGCACGAGCCTCGAAAGCGTTGGCCGTCTGACTGTCGCCCAGAGCCCGTGCTGCAGCTGCTACGGTGAAATCGTCGTAAGCATACTCCAGCGTGTTGGAGGCAGCCATGGCATCACTGTCGAAAGGCGCATATCCCAGCTTCATATAAGCTTCGAGGCCGGGGAAGCGCGGCCACGTTGCGGTGGCCTTAAGTGCACGGAGTACGGCCTCACGATCCAGTGGTGTTCCCTTTACAACAGCGTCGGCAACAACGCTCGTGGCGTGGTAGCCCGTCATGCACCAACCCTCGTTCCCCATCAGACTCCACACTGGCAGGATGTGATTGGCCGACTGCTGCTGATGGGCCAGCATCGAGCGTACCATGTCAGCATTGCGCTCGGTTTGGATAAGACCGAGCAGAGGATGAAGGGCACGGTAAGTGTCCCAGAGCGAAAAGACTGTGTAGTTCTGAAAACCTGTGGGCTCATGCACGGCTCCGTCCACGCCACGGTAGCAGCCGTCGACGTCTGAGTAGACTGATGGGTTGATCATCGTGTGGTAAAGCGAAGTGTAAAACATAATCTTCTGCTCCTCGGTGCCTTCTACTTGAATAGTCGAGAGTTCGCGCTGCCATGCTTCCCGCGTCTCTGCACAGACCTGTTCGAATGTTTTGTCGGCCGCTTCAGCTCGGAGATTCCTTAGCGCACCTCCTACAGAGACGGCCGAGAGGGCCACCTTCACAACCAACGCTTCATCAGCCGCGAGTCCTGCATTCGTGCCCGAGGTTGCCTCCTGTTGACGTGTGGCGTGCTTTCCGAAGTTGAAGTAAGCTACTACTGAGCGCCCGCCTATGTCGGGAAAATCGTGGTGAATATCCAGCTTGCGCCAGAAACCAGTGTATGGCTCGGGGCTGCGGTCGGTGTATCCGTAGGTCTCAACAGGGCGAGAGAAGGTTATGGCGAAATAAGTGTAGTTGCAGCGCGCCCAGCCTTGAGTGATACGATAGCCGGTCAAGAGCGTGTCATTCTCCACGCGCAGGCTCGTCCAAAGGGTCTTGCCTTCGTAGTTGTATATGCCGTGCGTAAGGTCTATGATAAGGCGTTCAGCATCAGCGTTCTCTGGAAAAGTGTAGCGATGAACGCCCACGCGCTGGGTTGCCGTCAGCTGTGCTCGCACACCATTGTCGGCAAGCGTCACCTCGTAGTAGCCGGGGCTGGCCTTCTCCGCCGTGTGGCTGTAGCGCTGTCGGTAGCCGAGAGGAGTGCGGCGGCCAAGGCAAGGATGTGCTTCGTGGAGGTTTTTGGCTTGTGTGGCATGATGTGTAGGATGTACTTTTTTGCATTTTCAAGCACAAAGTTAAGCATTTATGTTGTTCACTATGCAAAATCTTTAATCTTTAAACTTTAAACTTTAAACTTTTCATTATCTTTGCGCGCAAATAAATAGAAATCATGTCTTGCATACTACATATTGAGACAAGTACTAAGGTTTGTTCGGTGGCCGTGACAGAGGATGCCCACGTCATCTTCGAGCAGGTCGATCTCGACGGCCCAAACCATGCCACCCGATGCGGAGTCTTTGTAGAAGAGGCTCTGAGTTTTGCCGAGAGTCATGCCATCCCACTTGATGCTGTGGCCGTGAGCGAAGGCCCGGGCAGCTACACAGGCTTGCGCATAGGAGCCTCGATGGCCAAGGGCGTGGCCTACGGACGCGGCGTGCCTCTCGTGGCAGTAAGCACTTTGGAGCTGTTGTGTGTCCCTTTGTTGCTCTATCGCGATGATATACCCTCCGAGGCGCTTTTCGTGCCCATGATTGATGCCCGTCGCATGGAGGTCTATGCCGCCGTCTATGACCGTGCACTACGTCCCCTGCGCCCCGTTCAGGCCGACATTGTCGAGGCCGACACCTATCGCGAATGGCTCGACCGCGGTCCTGTCTGTTTCTTCGGCGACGGGGCGGAAAAGTGCAAGGGCGTCATCACTCATCCAAACGCCCTCTTCATCCCCGACATCGTGCCACTGGCCAAGCACATGTACCCTTTGGCAGCGCGTGCTCTGCAGAAAGGTGAACTGGCAGATGTGGCCTATTTCGAACCTTTCTACCTTAAGGACTTCATAGCCACAAAGCCAAAAGACCTTTTGCATAATTCATGACGGTCTGCGGCTCGCTTCTTATCCAAGTCTTAATTGTCTCTTTGTCTAATTGCCAAATTGCCCAATATATATGACATACAATACTCAACGCGAACATCTTATCCTGCCCGAGTACGGGCGCACAATACAACAGATGGTAGACATCTGTGTGGAGTTAGAAGACCGTAGCGAGCGGCAGCAATGTGCCGAGAGCATTATTGCCATCATGGAAACGATGAACCCATCCGTGAGGCAGTTGCCTGACTACGATCACAAACTTTGGGATCAGCTGGCCATTATGTCTGGCTATCGCCTCGACATTGACTACCCGTTTGAAATAGTGCCTCAGGAGGATCTTACGTCTAAGCCCAAGCCTCTGAAGTATCCGATGCAGCGCATACGCTATCGCCATTATGGCCACATCACCGAGGCTTTCCTAAGGCAACTCAAGGAGATGCCGGAGAGCCCCGAACGCGACCGCCTGCTCTCGATGACTGCCAACTTTATGAAGCGCAGCCTCTACAACTGGAACCGCGACGCTATGGACGACCGCAAGGTGGCTGCCGACGTGGCCGACTACACCGAAGGGCAAGTTGAAGTGCCTGCCGGCTTCCGCTTCACATCAGTATCCAACGGACATTTGCCCGGCAGCAATGCCAGCAAGAAGAAACGTAAGAGATAAACTCCTTTAACTCCTTAACTCTTATTTATTATAAACAATGAGTTCATTCCGCATAGAAGGAGGACACCGCCTATCTGGCGAGATAGTGCCGCAAGGGGCTAAGAATGAAGCGCTGGAGGTCCTGTGCGCCGTGCTGCTTACCGACGAGCCTGTGCGCATAAGCAATATCCCCGAGATTGCCGACGTCAACAACCAGATTGAACTGCTGCGCCGCATAGGCGTTAAGGTGGAGCGCCACGCCAAGGGCGACATCACCTTCCAGGCTGATACCGTCGACTTGCACTACCTGCAGAGCGACGAGTTCCTTACTCGCAGCGCTCGCCTCCGGGGCAGCATCATGTTCGTGGGCCCGTTGCTGACGCGCTATGGCCGTGCAATGGTGTCGAAGCCAGGAGGCGACAAGATAGGTCGTCGGCGTGTAGATACTCATTTCCTTGGTATGGAGAAGCTTGGCGCCAAGTTCGCTTATGACCATGAGCGTGGCACATTCGACATAACAGCCGAGCGCCTGAATGGTTCCTATATGCTTCTGGATGAAGCTTCTGTGACCGGTACAGCCAACATCATCATGGCCGCCGTCATGGCTAAAGGCACTACTACAATCTACAATGCCGCCTGCGAACCCTACATACAGCAACTCTGCCGTATGCTCAACCGTATGGGTGCTCACATAGAGGGAATAGCCTCGAATCTACTCACCATTCATGGCGTAGACAAGCTTCATGGTACCGTACATCGCATACTGCCCGACATGATTGAGGTGGGCTCCTTCATAGGCATGGCAGCCATGTGTGGCGATGGCATTCGCATCAAAGATGTCAGCTACCAGGACCTCGGCATCATCCCCTACACCTTCCGCCGCCTGGGCATCAACGTTCAGCATTATGGCGACGACATCTACGTGCCCTGTCACGAACACTATGAGATTGAGTCGTTCATCGACGGCTCGTTCATGACTTTTGCCGATGCTCCCTGGCCTGGCCTTACGCCCGACCTTCTGAGCGTGCTGCTCGTGGTGTCGACGCAAGCCAAAGGCTCGGTGCTAATCCACCAGAAGATGTTCGAGAGCCGCCTGTTCTTCGTCGACAAGCTCATCGACATGGGCGCACAGATTATCCTTTGTGACCCCCACCGTGCCGTGGTCGTGGGTCACGACAATCAGATGCGTCTGCGGGCAGGCCGCATGACCTCGCCCGACATTCGTGCCGGAATAGCCCTGCTCATAGCTGCCTTGAGCGCCGAGGGCGTCAGCACCATCAGCAACATTGAGCAGATCGACCGTGGCTACGAGAACATCGAGCACCGTTTGAATGCTCTGGGCGCAGTAATAACGCGTACGGAATAATGGTAGCAGCAACAGATACATATAAGATAGGCCAGCTTACCCGCACTCACGGAGTGCGCGGCGAGTTGGCCTTTCGTTTTACTGACGACGTGTGGGACCGCACCGAGGCCGACTACCTTTTCCTCGAGCTCGACGGACTGCTCGTGCCTTTCTTTCTTGAGGAGTGGCGCTTCCGTTCTGACGACGTGGCGCTGCTTAAGTTTGAGGATATCGATACTGCCGACCAGGCACAGCCGCTCGTCGGTGCCGACGTTTACTTCCCTAAGGCCCTGACGCCCGATGATGTTGACGAGGACGAACTCGAATGGCGTCATTTCATCGGCTTTGAGGTGTGGCAGGGCGAAGAGTGCCTGGGCACCGTCGCCGACGTTCTTGACCAAACGGCCAACGTGCTGCTCCTTGTGGACTCCCCCGCCGGAGCAGAGCTCCTCATTCCCGCTCACGAAGACTTCGTCCTCAGCGCCGACCATCGCGAGCGCCGCCTCTACGTCAATGTCCCTGACGAGATTCTAACTTTGAACAGTTAAGTATGTTGCTGTACCACAGCGGCAAACAAGACAAGATATGACCCAAAATACAAGCCCTAAACAAATAGCCATCCTCGGCTCCACAGGCTCTATTGGAACACAGGCACTGCAAGTCATTGCCGAGCACCCCGACCGCTTCGAGGCTCGTGTGCTCACGGCCAACAACCGCTGGAAGGAACTGGCCGCGCAGGCGCGACAATTCAGGCCGGCAGCCGTGGTCATAGCCAACGAGCAACACTACGAAGCCCTTAGTGATGCGCTTGCCGACCTGCCCATAGCCGTCTACGCCGGCGCCGAGGCCCTTTGCCAGGTGGTGGAGGGCAGCGAGGTGGATATGGTGCTCACGGCCATGGTGGGCTTTGCTGGTCTCCAGCCTACGATTGCTGCCATCAAGGCCCGCAAGCCCATAGCTCTGGCCAACAAGGAGACGATGGTGGTGGCAGGCGAGCTCATCAATCGCCTCTGCCGCCAGTTCGAGGTGCCCTTGCTGCCTGTCGACAGTGAACACTCGGCTATCTTCCAAAGCATCATGGGTGAGGTGAGCCCTATAGAGAAGATCATCCTCACTGCCTCCGGAGGCCCCTTCCGCACCTTCACACTGCAGCAGCTCGAGGACGTCACGCCCGCGATGGCCCTTCACCATCCCAACTGGGACATGGGTGCCAAGATAACCATAGACTCCGCTACGATGATGAACAAAGGCTTCGAGGTCATCGAGGCTAAATGGCTCTTCGGCGTGGAGCCCGAGCGCATACAGGTCGTCGTGCATCCGCAGAGCGTAGTCCACTCGGCCGTGCAGTTTGCCGACGGGGCTGTCAAGGCACAGTTAGGCGTGCCCGACATGCGCGTGCCCATTCAGCTGGCCTTTTCCTTCCCCGAGCGCCTGCCGAGTTCGTTTGACCGCTTAGACTGGTTTGCCCTCCACTCTCTGACTTTCGAGCGCCCCGACGTTGAGCGCTTCCGCTGCCTCGCCCTCGCCTATGAGAGCCTGCACCGTGGCGGAAACGCCCCCTGCGTAGTCAACGCTGCCAACGAAATCGTCAATCGTGCCTTCCTCGAAGGCCGCTGCCGCTTCCTCGACATGCCCGACATCATAGAAAAAACTATGCACAAAGCACCCTTCATCGAGCAGCCGACCTATGATGACTACTTGCAGAGCGACTGCGAGGCAAGACGCATTGCGGTATCGCTGCTCGGCCGGAAATAACTAACGACGCGATGAAGCCATAACTTTTTATTGTTCAATTGTAAATCGTCAAATTGTATAATATGAGCCCCTTCTGGATTAAAACATTTCAGTTGCTACTTTGTTTCGCCCTCCTCATAGTTCTGCATGAGGGCGGTCATTTCTTCTTTTCTAAGCTTTTTGGCATCAAGGTGGAGAAGTTCTTCATGTTCTTCGACTACAAGTTTCACCTCTTCTCTACGAAGGACAAATGGTTTGCCCGTCTCTTCCCGCGTGTAGCTAATAATGAGACCGAGTACGGCATCGGCTGGATTCCTCTCGGCGGCTATGTGAAGATTGCCGGTATGATCGACGAGAGCCTCGACACCGAGCAGATGCAGCAGCCCGTGCAGCCCGACGAGTTCCGTGCCAAGCCCGTATGGCAGCGTTTCTTCGTCATGGTGGGCGGCGTGCTGGTCAACTTCCTGCTGGCTCTGTTCATCTATGCCATGATTCTCTATGCTTGGGGCCGCGACACTCTGCCTATCACGTCCGTCACCGACGGCTTTGCCTACAATGAGATGGCCGAAGGCATGGGTTTCCGCGACGGCGACATACCCGTGAAGGTCGACGGCGAAGCTATCGAAGTCTGGGATGCTGGTGTCTTCCGCCTGCTCTCGAGCGCTGAGGTTGTCACTGTGTTGCGCGACGGCTCTGAGGTGAACATCACAATGCCGGATGGTGGCGTCAACCTGCTCGACATGATAGAGACCGACCCACGCTTCATCGCCGTGAATGTCCCGGCCATCGTCGACAGCGTCATGCCCGGCTCGCCTGCCGCCAAGGCAGGTATGCGCTCGGGCGCCCGCCTGTTGGCTGTGGAGGATGCTGCCTTGGAATGGTGGGGCGACTTCGACCAGGTGATGGCCCGCAAGGCCGACGTCCTGGCAGCCGACTGCTCGCATGAGGACAGCGTGCGCCTGCGCTCGCTGCCCGTGGTGTTCTGCAACGAAGGTGCAACCCCCGACACGGCCCTCATAGTGCTCGACAAAGATTACCACCTCGGCATCGTCAAGACACCCTATCAGCTCTATTATAAGGACTCCTACGTACACCACGACTATGGCTTCTGGGAGAGCATACCGGCAGGTATCGTCTACGGATGGGAGACGCTCAAGGGCTACGTCAGCGACCTGCGCTACATCTTCTCGAAGAAGGGCGCACAGAGCGTGGGCTCATTCGGCACCATAGGCAACCTCTTCCCCGCAGCGTGGGACTGGGCTGCGTTCTGGAACATCACTGCTTTCATCTCAATCATTCTGGCCGTGATGAACATCCTGCCCATCCCTGGTCTCGACGGTGGCCACATCTTCTTCCTCCTCATCGAGGGTGTCACTGGCCGGCAGCCGTCCGACAAATTCATGGAGCGGGCGCAAATCGTGGGCATGATCCTGCTTTTCGCCCTCATGGCTCTGGCGCTGTTCAACGATGCCATGAAGTTCCTCTTCTGAAACCCTTGAGGGTTCGGCTCAGAACCCTTAACCCTTTTGCCAATAACCCTTAAGGGTTCTGGTCATAACCCTTAAGGGTTTTTGCCCGAACCCTTAAGGGTTTTTATTGAA
>JAFUFW010000032.1 GCA_017469685.1 Bacteroidaceae bacterium
ATCTTCGTTTTTCCGCTCTGGCGACTCTTGGCCACCGCAATCTTCTCCTCAATGGCCTTAGTGATGCCCATGGCGTTGATGGGGTACGCCGCCTTGTCGGTACTTAGGCAAATCACGCACTTCACTTCGGCATCAATGGCAGCGTCGAGGGTATTGTCCGTGCCTATCACATTGGTCTTGACGGCTTCCATCGGGAAGAATTCGCAGGAGGGCACCTGCTTGAGCGCAGCGGCATGGAACACATAGTCCACGCCCTTCATGGCGTACTTCAGAGTGCTGCGGTTGCGCACATCACCGATGTAGAACTTAATCTTATTGGCTACCTCAGGCATGCGCGTCTGAAAGTCGTGGCGCATATCGTCCTGCTTCTTCTCGTCGCGTGAGAAGATGCGAATCTCGCCAATGTCAGTGCGAAGGAATCTGTTCAACACTGCATTACCAAAACTACCGGTGCCTCCGGTAATGAGGAGGACTTTGTCTTTGAAAACACTCATATAATTATATCGTTACAATGCTTCTATGTCATATGCTTTACGGATGTTATCCCAGGCTGAGCCAACTTTGATCATTGAAGGAAAATCGCCGAAAATTTCATAATCGTCTCCTATTATCGTCTCTACATCTTTATGAAAGCTTATGAGAACCTGTTTGTTTTCTTTATTCAGCGCTTCTATGCCGAAGACCTGCCTGATAAACGATTTGTAAAATTTATCGCAAGAGTAGCCAGACAGTTTCTCATCCAATTCGCTGGGGTCTCCTTTTGTTTTTTTGTACACTACGTTAAGATATTGCACAAATTTATATGGTATAAGTTTACGAACCACAACATCTTTACCCCCCTCAATTAGATGTTCCTCATTATTTTCCACTAATTCTTTTGCAAACTTCAGGAAGAACGGGATTTGAACATCATAATTATCCTCTGATACATTGGTTGTTACAGAATTACCATTCTTCCTAAACAGGACTGAATTCTTTGCGACCGAACATATACGAGTGTCCTTAAACAACAACGCCAGGATATCGGGAAAATCCTCATATTTTTTTCCTTCAAGATACTTTGGGATATCGTGAGAAAGCAAGTTTCGGCAAACTATTTCATGATAACGTTCAAGAACACCTTTTTTATAACACTTTGTCCAGCCAATAGTGCTGACGCGATATAGCTCATTGGCCTCAGCCAACACCTCTGGAGCTATAGCTTTTCGCCGTTCGTTTTTGTTTCCTTCATTAGTATTCGAATCTGCTGTTGCCCTTGTATTCTTATCAAGCCGTTGAATTGAACCTTCATAACAGAGTTCCTTTACAAGTTCATTGTGATGATTCTTGGAATAGCTCAGATTTTGCTTGCCGAACAGTTCAAACCGGATCAGACATACATTAGATCCCGTTCGGTATATTTTTGTCATTATCTGCGCTATTGTCGAAGGAGAATATAATTTGTCGTCTGAATCAAGAATCATTGCGACATCATCCTTATTCGCATAATTCAAGAATATCTGACGAATCTCATACGCCAATGCTGCTGGCCCGTGATGAGACGACTCATACACTTGAATATTAATTCTGCGATTGAGTGCGTTAGACGAATATGAGGAATCGCTAAAAGTATCTATCTTCCTGTGTATATTATTCTTCTTCTCTGCATCAGTTTTTGAATCAATCAGAATGAGGACCTTGATGTTTGGGTAAGTTTGCATTCGTATGGATTGCAAGGCTTCCTCTATAAACTCATCGGTATTAGTCCGAATTAATATATACATTTTAGGGACACCAAAATGAGAAAGAATGCCTTTAAATTTTTGAGAACTGTCAGAATTATAATTAGCTAAGATGTCTATCCGCCTGATTTGTTTACGTGCGAGAGATGCAGCAAAGAGTAAAGACAGTAAGAAACAAAGAGATGTAACAATGCCAACTGACAACATACCAGTTAATGCCCAACTCATAAAACATATGGGCACTGTCATGACTATACCTAAGCCAATAGGCAAGATTGAATTACGTCCGTGCCCACATTTCCAGTGTATTAACCATAAGGCGCAAATAAGCGAGGCTGTCGATGCCAGTTTTGCCGTGGTGCCTACAGCCCCATATGAGTCAAGGAAGCCCCAGCACAGAATGGCAAGTATGGCAAAAGCCAGTCCTTGAAACAGCTGGTTAGAGTAGAGGAATTCGGTTTTGGTGTCGGAATTCCACTCAGTTTCCAGTATATCCTTGTACACGTCCAACACCAACCTTGGATGGTCTGACCAATACAACCACTCAGGATACCCAAGATTATTGGGCCACAAGGTGGGATAGAAGCGGATATACTCAGCTATCTCCCCAATTCCAGAGCCCAAAAAATCACCACCAAAAAACAGCTGGATGACAGACTGGGTGATAAAACCAAGCAAATAGATGCAGATGCAAAGAACTGCTATTGTGAATGGCGATGACAAGCTTAAGATATCCGTCCCCAAGAGGCCACAAAGTATCGCGTCATCCACGAAAAAGTTAATTAGCAGAACTTCCAGAGCTCCAAGTATAAAATACCGCAATATATCAAAGAACCGAATTTTAAAGCTATCCATATTAAATCTAACTTGCACATTATACAAATAGCAGTGCTCGACATCTCACGAAGAATCAGGCCTAAATCAAGCGCAGGCTAACAAATTGAAAACCTTAAGAATTCGTGAGTATTGTGCACGCCTACGGCATCGTCAGTTGCAGGCACTGGCGTCGCTGAAAAGAGGGGTCTCTGTAGGGAATAACATTATATGTACCCTTGTAAAAGTTCACAAAATTACAAATAATATCTTATTTGTAGAGAGAAGGTATGTTAAACAAAGTTAACAAAAGCCCGAAAGAATAAAAACGCCTTAATAATGATTGTAATTCTTATACCATTCTGCGAATTTACGAAGTCCTTCACGTAGTGATATCTTAGGAGTGAAGCCGAAGTCGCGCTCCAGGGCCGAGGCATCAGCATACGTCACTGGAACATCGCCAGGCTGCATAGCTACGAGCTGCTTGTGGGCCTCAAAATCATAGTCTTGAGGCAATACACCCGCGCGGATTAGCTCTTCCTGAAGGATCTGCACGAAGTCCAGCAGGTTCTCTGGTTGACCGCCACCGATATTGTACACGGCATACGGCGGCACTGGCAGCCCATCCTCACCGGTCTTACGCTCGGGAGCCTTAGCCATCACGCGAACGATGCCTTCCACGATATCATCCACATAAGTGAAGTCACGACGACAATTGCCGTAGTTGTAAATCTGGATGGTCTCGCCCTTAAGAAGTTTATTGGTGAAGCCAAAATAAGCCATGTCGGGCCGTCCGGCAGGACCATATACAGTGATGAATCGCAGACCTGTAGTTGGTATGTTATATAGTTTACTATAGCAGTGGGCGAAGAGTTCGTTGCTTTTCTTAGTAGCAGCGTAGAGCGACACAGGGTTATCCACGCGGTCATCAGTTGAGAAAGGCACCTTTGTGTTGCCTCCGTATACTGAACTGGATGAGGCGTAGACCAAATGCCGCACAGGATTGTGCCGACAAGCCTCAAGTATATTATAGAACCCGATGATGTTGCTCTGAATGTATGCGTCAGGGTTCTCTATGCTGTAGCGCACTCCAGCCTGGGCCGCAAGATTAACCACTATATCGAATTTCCCTGTTGCAAAGAGAGAGTCGACAAGCGCCTTATCTACAATATCGCCTTTTACAAAGTGATAGCTGGAAGGAGATTGTTGACAAATCCTTTCTATCTCTCGAAGGCGGTGGTCTTTGAGCGATGGATCGTAGTAATCGTTGAGGTTGTCGAGACCAGTGATATTAACAGTTGCGCCATTAAAGCCCTCTTTAAGAAGTCTCTCGACAAGGTTTGCGCCTATGAAGCCAGCACTGCCTGTAATGAGGATGTTCATTGGAAAAGGAGATATGAGGTAAGGTATATAAAGAAATAAAGAATACGGAAAGAGTAGAGAAAATTGAGGTCAGTGTGGTGATGTTTACTCAGCCCTCTATGCCATGATATATACGCTGCACCTCTTCGTAACTCTCAAGGTTGCCGATATCATAGCGCCTGCCTGGCATCTCCCAGGCATGGACAGCGGTCTGGGTGGATAGCCATGCAATGAAACTGCCGGGGGCATCAGTGCCGCATCCAGCTGCAATACCTTTTCCTATCAATGGAAGGTCGCAGCGCCTGTATATGTAGAAAGGCGGGCAGCACCAATTGCTACGAGGCTGCGCCGGTTTCTCTTCCATCGTGATGATGCGGCCGTCGGTATCCACCTCTACGACGCCACACTTATGCAGGCGTTTCTCGTTGCCTTCCCAGTAGCGCATTATACACGTGGTGTCTTTTTCATGGAAGTAACGTATGAATCCTGCAAGGCTGAAACTTAGCAGGTTGTCCCCGGCCATTACCAATAGATCATCATCGATGGCTGCCTGTTCTATGGCATATTGGATGTCACGCACGGCACCAAGACGGGCGTCGTTGGTGCTCGTGCCATCATCTATTATTGTCACTCTACCCTTTGACCAGTCCTCGAATATAGGCGTGAACTTGTGGTTGGTGACAACAATGTAATCACTTATCTGCCCCGTCTGTTCAAGATCGGAGATTAGCCAGTCGAGAATCGTACGCTCTCCCACTTTGAGGAGGGGTTTCGGGAAGTTCTCAGTGAGTGGATAAAGCCGTGTGGCATAGCCTGCGGCAAGGATAAGGCATTTCATAAAAATATATTTAAAGGGTTACCCCCTCAGCGCTCTCGCAGATGAAGACGTCATACTTACCTTCCATATCAGGGAAAGCTGCCAGATACTGCTGAGTTACGCTGTGCTTTATATCATCTTCAAAAGTTGGGTCGATGAGTGCCATGCAGCACCCCTTAAAGCCAGCCCCCGAGAAACGGCCGCCATAGATACCAGTAGTCTGAGTCATAATCTCATAAAGGTGAATCTGTTCGGGTGCACCAGACTCCCAGTTGTGGATGCTGCTCCACCCAGACTCAAAGGAGAGGCGTCCATATTCTTCTATGTCACCTCGCCGCCAAGCTTCTGCACCTTTCTCCACTCGTTCGAACTCGGTATACCAATGCTCGCATCGGCGGCGCCACGGCTCAGGCAGACGATTTTTGTATTGTTCATAAATTTCCCGAGGCACATTGCGAGCATTAGCATCACTGAATTTACCGTATTCCATACCGGCAAAGGCCTGCAAAGCATAAATTCCGGAGCGAAGTTCATCCACGCGCATATTGTATTTTGAGCCTGCGAGGCTATGCTCAAGACCTGAGAAAAAAATTGCTATCTTATAAGGCTTCATGGCCGGATGCTCAGGAATGAGTTCGTAGAGTCCGTCCTTAGTGTCAAGGTAGAGCAGATGGTGCGCTCGGCTGAGTACTTCGCAACTCTGGTCGAGCTTTCCCACGCTGACCCCCACATAGTTGAGCTCAGCATCAAAGGCCGTGTCAATAATCTCCTGCTGACTGAGGACTATGCCATTGACCCTGCACAACGCCGACAGGAAAGCAATGATGACAGCTGCAGAGGAGGACAGTCCGCCAATAGGAAGTGTTCCTTCAATCACGCCACAGATACCCACCTTAAGGCGGTGGTTCTTCTGAAGAGCCTGAGTAGCACCACGCAGATAGTCGGCCCAGTCGTACTGTTTGCGAGACGGAACAGAGTCTATGTGCCATTGTGCGCGTTTTGGAAACTGCAAAGACGCCATTTCAACGACCCCGTTATGCTTGGAAGCGAAAGCTATATATATACCTTTGTCTATAGCAAGACCTGTTATCTTCCCTAAATTATGATCGGAATGAGCGCCTATCGGGCACACGCGATATGGGCAGAATGCCGTGGAATCGGCATCACGTCCGTAGATCTCTTTAAACTTGTCTTCGCAAAGCATTAGGAAAAGTGAAAAGTGAAAAATGAAAAGTGAAAAATGATGAAAGAGGGGTTAGCGTTCTGCACGCATTGGATTGTTAAGGAAGTCGGCGTAGGCCAAGCGTATGCCATCCTCAAGCTCGGTCTTATAGGTCCATCCGAGCTTTGTGGCTTTAGAGACATCGAGGAGTTTGCGGGGTGTGCCATTGGGGCGGGTGGTGTCCCAGTTGACAGTACCTTCGTAGCCTACGACCTTAGCTACAAGTTCTGTGAGAGCCTTGATGGTGAGTTCCTTGCCTGTGCCAGCATTGACGGTCTCGTCACCGCTGTAGTTGTTCATAAGGAACACACACAGGTTAGCAAGGTCGTCGACATAAAGGAACTCTCGGAGCGGGGAGCCATCACCCCAGCAGGTGACTTCCTTGAGTCCCGCGACCTTTGCTTCATGGAATCGGCGTATGAGAGCAGGCAGGACATGGCTGTGCTCTGGATGATAGTTATCGTTGGGGCCATAGAGGTTGGTAGGCATCACGGAGATAAAGTCGGTGCCGTACTGACGGTTGAGGAACTCGCAGTATTTGAGACCGCTGATCTTAGCCAACGCATAGGCCTCATTTGTTTTCTCCAACTCGCCTGTCAGCAGGCAACTCTCTGGCATAGGCTGCGGCGCCAGGCGAGGATAGATGCAGCTGCTGCCAAGGAACTCCAATTTTTTGCAGCCGTTCTGCCATGCGGCATGTATGACATTCATCTCAAGGATCATGTTGTCGTACATGAAATCAGCCAAAGCACTCTGGTTGGCGACGATGCCACCTACCTTGGCAGCAGCAAGGAAGACGTACTCTGGCTTCTCTTCGGCGAAGAATGCATCGACGGCATCCTGACGTGTGAGGTCGAGTTCGGAGTGTGTGCGCGTGATTATGTTTTGGTAGCCTTGTCGATGCAGCTCACGCACAATGGCAGAACCCACCATGCCTCGATGGCCGGCAACATATATCTTACTATTCTTATGCATCATTATTCTCTTTTGATAACAAGAATTTGAGAGTCCAAAAAATATATTAAATCAGCGTCATACATCTTAGCAGTTAATCATCTTATTCTCTGCCAATTTACTTTGCAGAATTAAAGTTGCTCTCGAAGATACAGCTTGCGAACTTTCTCCATATCGTGGTCCACCATAATCCTTACGAGTTCCTCAAAGGAAGTCTTCTGCGGATTCCAACCCAACACATCCTTGGCTTTAGTGGGGTCACCGAGCAGCTGCTCCACCTCGGCAGGGCGGAAGTATTTGGGATCGACCTCAACGAGGACTTTGCCTTCTAAGTTGAGAGCGGAGAGGTTAGAGTGGAAGCATTTCACGCAGATGCCCTTCTCTTCAACACCCTCCCCTTCCCAACGGAGCTCAATGCCTACGTTTCTGAAGGCGAGAGTGCAGAACTCACGTACGGTATGGTATTCTCCTGTTGCGATTACGAAATCGTCTGGTTTCTCCTGCTGAAGGATGAGCCACATGCACTCAACGTAGTCCTTGGCATAGCCCCAGTCACGAAGAGCATTGAGGTTGCCCAGGTATAGCTTGTCCTGAAATCCTTGTGCAATGCGGGCAGCAGCGAGTGTTATCTTTCGTGTTACGAAAGTCTCACCTCGGCGCTCTGATTCGTGGTTGAAGAGAATACCATTGCAGCAGTACATGCCGTAACTCTCGCGGTAGTTCTTCATGATCCAATAGGCATAGAGCTTGGCTACTCCATAGGGAGAGCGAGGATAGAAGGGAGTAGACTCGCGCTGAGGGACTTCCTGTACAAGGCCAAACAGCTCTGACGTTGAGGCTTGATAGATACGACACCTCTCGGCAAGACCTGCTATGCGCACAGCCTCAAGGAGGCGCAAGACGCCAACGGCATCCGCCTCTGCCGTAAATTCAGGCACGTCAAACGAGACCTTCACATGGCTCTGTGCTGCGAGATTGTATATCTCGTCTGGCTGGATTTCCGAGATTATGCGTATTAGTGACGAGCTATCCGTCATGTCGCCCCAGTGAAGGTTCACGAGTCGTTTTTTCTTCATGTCGCGCCCCCAATCGTCAAGATACAGGTGTTCGATGCGACCTGTGTTGAATGACGAACTCCGGCGCAGAATACCATGCACTTCGTAGCCCTTGTCAATAAGGAATTCGGCGAGAAATGAGCCGTCCTGACCGGTGATGCCGGTTATCAATGCTTTCTTCATTTCTATTAATTAGTAGTCTTAGTCTTTCCTAAAAATATCGCGCGTGTAGACCTTGTCTGCCACATCGTCGAGACATACATCGTAGCGGTTGGCTATTATAGCGTCAGACTGGGCCTTGAAAGATTCGAGGTCGTTGACCACGCGTGAGCCAAAGAAGGTAATACCATCGTCGAGCGTCGGCTCGTAGACTATCACCTTGGCGCCCTTGGCCTTAATGCGCTTCATGATGCCCTGGATTGCCGACTGCCGGAAATTGTCAGAGCCCGTCTTCATGGTCAGGCGATACACGCCTACCACAACTTCGTGTTCCTTCACAGCATCGTATGCACTGGAAGCGGTATAATAACCAGCACGCTCCAGCACGCGGTCGGCAATATAGTCCTTACGTGTCCGGTTGCTCTCGACTATAGCTTTTATGAGGTTCTCAGGCACATCATTGAAGTTGGCAAGGAGTTGCTTAGTATCCTTTGGAAGGCAATAGCCTCCGTAGCCGAAGCTGGGGTTGTTGTAGTGTGTGCCGATTCGGGGATCAAGGCCAACGCCTTGGATGATAGCCTGCGTGTCGAGCCCTTTCATCTCAGCATAGGTGTCGAGTTCGTTGAAATAACTTACGCGCAGCGCCAGATAGGTGTTTGCGAAGAGCTTCACGGCCTCGGCCTCGGTGCTCCCCATGAACAGCACGGGCACATCGTCCTTGATTGCCCCTTCGAGAAGGAGCGAGGCGAAAGTGTGGGCTGCATCATCAAGGGCTGGCTCGTCGAAACCCACTATGATGCGTGATGGATAGAGGTTATCGTAGAGAGCTTTGCTCTCGCGTAGGAACTCTGGAGAGAAAAGGATCTTGGGTGTTACGACTTGAAATGAGCCATCGGCCATTCGTTCACGATAGCTGAACTTTTCTCGTACCGACTTGGTATATCCCACGGGGATAGTAGACTTTATCACCATCACAGCATCGGGGTTAACCTCAAGAACGAGATTGACGACCTCTTCAACGTGCGATGTGTCGAAGAAATTCTTCTTTGGGTCGTAGTTGGTAGGGGCTGCTATTACGACGAAATCTGCATCGCGATAGGCCGTAGCCCCGTCCAAGGTTGCCTTCAGGTTTAAGTTTTCTTCAGCGAGGTACTTCTCGATATATTCATCTTGTATGGGCGACTGCTTCTGGTTGATCTTCTCAACCTTATCAGGGACGACGTCCACAGCCATGACCTCATTGTGCTGAGCGAGCAATGTGGCTATGGAGAGGCCCACATAACCGGTTCCTGCAATGGCAATTTTCATAACGCTTATAAATAAATAATGCGCGGCTGCGGAACCGTCATTGAATGGAAAGCTCCACAGAAACGAGCATACATGAAAGGGTTAGACTATTGGATGTACTCATGAAAGCGCACAAAGATACGAATAATAATTAAGCCGAGGGGAAAAGTGATGGTTAAACAACGTTAATGGGGCTTAACCTTAATGAGACGTTCAGGGGAAATTGACATATAAGCGCAGCCAAGCGATGTAAGCTGAACTCCCACGTAATTATGGCTGTCGCCCGGGAGGCGAACGATGCGTGCGGAGAGGGGCTGTGAGGCGAGTCCAAGGACTTCGACAATGTCGCCGACAGCAAAGTCTGTGGTGGCGAAGGCAACCTCGTCATCGTTCTGTGTGAGCATTGCCTGCAGCAATTGCATCTCTGCATCCGGAATTACAGCCGCAGGCCGACGACCGAGCTCATTCTTTGAAGAGGCGGGATTTGTCAGGAATGACCGAATGAACGGCAGGCTAACGACCTGTAAGCGCTCATGTTCGGCTGCATGAACGAAGACTACGCAACTTATGAGCACACGCTCTATAATCTTACGCTGCCCTCGGGCCCACACGTGGAGTTCTTTGCGCGAGGCTACGAAGGCATCGTAGCCCATCTGAAGAAGCGCATCGCGCACCGTCTTCTCGGCACGCGGAGCTACGAGAGCAACATACCATTGACGGTCGGCCACAGTTGCAACGTTGCTTGTTGCAAGAGTGACAGGCTGCGATTTTATGTTTTCAGATGAACCCGACATGCTTACAATGTAAATAGCACACAAAGATACGGAAAAATACTGTCCAGAGCCCAGACTGTGAGTTAAAATATTTTAACCCATCTTATTTCTAACAATTTTGCCTCCAAATAACCCAAAATACTATTTTTCTTATTTATTTTTTCTGATTTTCTTTGGTAGAATTAAAGAAACTTACTATCTTTGCACCCGCATTTGAGAAGATATTGTTCCTATCAGGTGCACAACATAACGTATTGGAAGTTTGGGTGAGTGGCTGACACCACCAGTTTGCTAAACTGACGTACGGGTTACCGTACCGGGGGTTCGAATCCCCCAGCTTCCGCTGACGATATGTAGAAAGGCTCTCCATTGGAGAGCCTTTTTGTTTGTTTGCAGTCGTAAAAACATTTGATAACTGACAAGAATGCAAGAACAAGAAATCCCTCCTCTGCCATCAAGTGGCCGGGGAGGGATTATTCGAATAAGCTCTTTGCCCTGTTGAAATAGCCAGAATGCTCAGAGCTCGATTTGGAAGTTCTGTTGTTCCAGAAGATTAGTTCTTAAAGAATGCCTCGACGGCTTCATTGGGAACCATTTTCTCATCGAAGGAGTAAGAACCTTTCTCGTTCTTCACCATCTTGATGACCTTAGTGTAGCTACGGCCATCGGTCTTACCTGTTTGCAGGGTAGCGACTGTCTTTTTTGCCATGGTGCTTCAGTTTTTATTTGATTTCCTTGTGAACCGTCATGCGCTTGAGAATCGGATTGTACTTCTTCAGCTCGAGGCGCTCGGGGGTGTTCTTTCTGTTCTTCGTGGTGATGTAGCGAGAGGTGCCGGGGAGGCCGCTCTCCTTCATTTCTGTGCATTCGAGAATCACCTGGACTCTATTGCCTTTTTGTTTCTTTGCCATGATTTTCTACAAGTTTAAAAGGTTAAAAGTGTTGACACTCAGACTCACTGCAAATAACCCTTTTCAGCAGCTTGCTTGATGGCAGCGTCGAGACCAATCTTGTTGATCAGGCGCAGGCCGGCAGCTGAGATTGTGAGGCTAATCCAGCAGTCTTCCTCTACCCAGTAGAATTTCTTGGTGAAGAGGTTCACGTCAAAGACGCGCTTTGTGCGGCGCTTGGAGTGAGACACGTTGTTGCCGTGCATCGCTCTTTTTCCGGTGATTTGACAAATCTTAGACATCTTTCTAATCTTTCCTTTTGTAACTTCCAAAAAATTACTTCTTCCAAACAGCGTGCAAAGGTACAGCTTTTTTCGGTATTACAAAAGTTTTTTTTGTTTTTTTTCACTCTGCGGGTGCAGGAAAGTCTTTTTCGAGCTTCTCGGCGAGCATTTTCAGGGCAGTAAGCGTTGCGCGGGCGACATTTTCTTCGCGGCCATCATCACCCGTAAGTTCGCGCACATCAACGTCTTCGCCATTACCCACGGCTACAAAGATTGTGCCAACGGGAGCCTCCGGGCCTCCGCCTGGGCCGGCATAGCCGGTGACGGCTACGGCATAGTCGGACCGCAGGCATTCGTTAGCGCCCTTGACCATTGCACGTACCACTTCTTCGCTAACGGCTCCTTTCTCCTGTAGCAACTCTGCGGGCACGCCGAGCAATTGTGACTTAAGTTCATCACAGTAAGCCACTACCCCACCCCTGAAATAACTGCTTGCTCCGGGCACGGCAGTGATGGCTGCGGCCACGAAGCCTGAGGTGCAACTCTCGGCTGTAGAGAGTGTCATCCCGGCTCGCCAAAGATATTCGCTTATTTCTCTTGAAAGTACCTTAATCTGAATATTCATTGTTTTATTGGGCTATTTGACAATTATCAACTGGACAAATATATTTCACGTCTCACAAGGCAACGCGACTATACGCAGGAGCTTCCATGGGACAGAAATCCTTATCGCCATATTTGAAGTAACCTGTGATGGCTATCATGGCGGCATTGTCGGTCGTATAGCTGAATTTGGGTATATAGATGGTCCAGCCGTAGCGACGTGCATGGTCGCGGAAGGCTTCGCGCAGCCCTGTGTTGGCGCTTACGCCACCCGCCAGGGCGACATGCTTTATCTTAAGGGCTTGGGCAGCGCGACGCAGCTTGTTCATCAGAATGTCTACGACGGTCTTCTCGAGCGAGGCGGCGAGGTCTTCTTTATGGTGTTCGATGAAGTCCGGATCCTCTTTCAGCCAATCGCGCAGATTGTAGAGGAAGGAGGTCTTGAGGCCGCTGAAGCTATAGTCGTAGCCAGGAATTGAAGGCTTCGAGAACGCGTAAGCCTCAGGGTTGCCCTGACGTGCCAGACGGTCTATGACAGGTCCTCCAGGATAGCCTAAGCCCATCACTTTGGAACATTTGTCAATGCACTCGCCCGCGGCATCATCAATAGTCTGACCTATGATCTCCATATCATTGTACGCCTTCACGAGGACTATCTGTGAGTTGCCGCCACTGACCAGGAGGCAGAGGAAGGGAAAGGGGGGCGAGGCAGGGGAACCGTCTGATGAGAGCGTTGAGCGCGGTGAGGGGACTTCGTTCGGTGTGGCCCCCTCCGGCGCGGATATAGGCGAGGCTACTTTTCCGTGGGTCGCATCACTGGGCGAAGGCTCCTCCTTAATAAAATTCGCCAGCACGTGACCTTGCAGGTGGTTGACATCGATCATGGGGATGCCGAGGGATGCGGCAAAACCTTTGGCGAAGCTCACGCCGACAAGCAGCGAGCCCATCAGTCCAGGGCCGCGAGTGAAAGCTATGGCAGAGAGTTCCTCTTTGGTCACGCCCGCACGCTTGAGCGCCTGGTCCACGACGGGTACTATATTTAATTCGTGCGCGCGCGAAGCCAGCTCAGGCACTACGCCTCCGTAAGCCTCATGCACAGCCTGCGATGCCGTGACATTCGAGAGTAAATACCCGTCGCGAATGACGGCTGCGCTGGTGTCGTCGCAACTACTTTCAATTCCTAATATAGCTATTGGCTTATTTTCCATTGTGCATTGTCCATTATCCTTTGTCAATTATTTCTCAATGCGTCAGCACCTCCACGCCATGTTCGGTCATCACGAATGTGTGTTCCCACTGCGCCGATGGCAGTTCGTCCTCAGTAACGATTGTCCAGCCGTCGTCCTCATCGCAGAACACCTCCCATGTGCCCATGTTAATCATAGGCTCTATGGTGAACACCATGCCCGGCACGAGGAGCATGCCTGTACCCTTACGTCCGTAGTGGTCCACGTCTGGCTCTTCGTGGAACTCAAGTCCCACGCCATGGCCCGCCAGATCGCGCACGACGCTGAAGCCGTTCTTATGTGCATGCTTGGCTATAGCATTACCTATGTCGCCCACATATACATATGGTTTCGAGCACACCTCCTCGCCTATCTTCAGGCACTCCCATGCCACGTCCACCAGCTTCTGCTTCTTGGCCGACGTCTTACCGCCGACGACATACATGCGCGAAGCATCGGCATAGTAGCCGTCGAGGATAGTGGTGCAGTCTACATTTATGATGTCGCCGTTGCGCAGTACTTCCCAGTCGTTGGGGATGCCGTGGCACACCACCTCATTGACGCTTGTGCAGCACGAGCGCGGAAAGCCTTCATAGCCGAGGCAGGCCGACACAGCCCCATGGGCCTCGGTGTACTCCGCCACCAGATCGTCTATTGCCTGCGTTGTCATGCCAGCATGAATCTTTTCTGTCAGCATGTCCAAGATTCCCGTGTTGACGACGCCGGCCCTGCGTATGCCCTCAACCTGTTCAGGTGTTTTGATGAGTTCACGCGAGGGCACTTTCTTACCTCGCTCTTGAGCTTCAAGTATGATGCGGTCCATCTCCGTCAGTTCCTGACCTTTTATGATGGTCCATCTTTGCTTCTTTTTTCCGTTCATGCCGCAAAGGTAGTACGAAGTGAGCGAATAACCAAATTTATTTGACTATTTCCGAGCTTGGCCAAAACTCTTAACACATTTGGGCAAGACACTTAACACTTGCTCCTAAATACGACACTGTCGTCCAGAACCCTTAAAGGTTTTCTGGCTAAAGGTTCAGACACCTAAAGCGGACAACCGACACTTAACATAATCGCCCTCTGCCTTGCATTACCGACAGGGGGCGATGATATGTGCGATACCATTACAGAAAGGAAAGAAATGGTCATTCGCTCTACATGTCTGTTCTAATCAGGTTGCAAATATGCCCCACTGACTATAAGCCACGAAGGGATTAGTCTGGCAAGAGTTAAGTAAATTAGTTGTGAAATCTCGCCGCATTTCAGAAATGATGCGTATCTTTGCACAGATTAACACCATAGAAACCAACTTACAGCTATATGAGAAGAATGCGGACTTTGGCAGTGGCGGTTAGCGCGCTCTGCTTTACGATGACGGCATTTGCCACAGACTACACGACCATACTCACGCCCGAACGCGGCTTCGTAGAAGTGACAGACCTCAGCGGCATAACAGGCAACAGCGAGTATTATTATATCCTAACTTCAGCCGAGAACACGGCACTCATAGTGGGTATTGGAGCCTACGAAGGTAAGCCTGACTGGGCAAGCACGGAATCAAAGGCACTGCGCTACCGCTCGGCGGACGTTGACCCCGTGCTGACGCTCTCAAATTTCTTCTCTATTGAGAAAAGCGGGAGCTACGTAGGGCTGCGCAACGCCGTCTACAGCGCCGACCTCTTCCAGACGCACGAAAATACTGGCTATATGTATGTCAACACATATACTGACAAGACGCTTGACGAGTGGAGCCAGTTGACACCGACCTTCCAAGATGGTTACTGGATGTTCGAGAGCGGGAAATACCCGATTTCGGGCGGAAACTGGGCAAGCGGTTACCTGGGACCATGGAACAAGACTGCGGCTGAGGGCGAGGCTTTAGCGCTCAACCGCAAGAACACAGCAGACGACGCTGCCGGACACTTCCGCCTGTTCCGTATCACGAAGACGGACCTTAGGGCACTGCAACGCTTAGCCCTGCAATCTGCTTCTGCTTCTAACCCCATTAGTGCAACTTTCCTCATAACAAACCCTTCGTTTGAGACTGGCGATGAGACGGGGTGGACAATGATCAACAGGGAAGATGAAACAGACCCTGAGTTCACAATCCGCGACTATGGCATGAGCAACAAGGATGGTCTTTACTTGATGAACGCATACAAGTGGTGGGCGCCCAATATCGGCGTGACGCAAACCATAGACATCCCAAGCGGCAAATACACTCTCTCTGCCATCGTTTGCACATGGGACAACCGGACTGTATATTTCACTGGCAACGATGTCAATGTTAACACCTCTGGCATGGGCGACGCTACAGGAATACCTGTCTCGTTAGACTTAAGCGTAGGCTTGAATGGCAAGCTTGTCATCACTGCTGGGAGTATTGCTCAGTGGTGGACTGGCGGACATGAAGGTGAGACGCAGACGTTCTTTAAAATCGATGACGTGCAGCTCACCTGCAACGGGCTATTCCTCAATGGGGCTGCATTGCCCTTACCCAATGACAAGGCGACTGTGCTGGAGGCTGGTCAATGGTACTATTACGACGTTAATTTCGCCACCGACTACTGGCTCGTAGGCAACATCAACGGATTGGTTTACAGCACCGACGGAATGAAGCAGCTGGCTGCCATCTCTATTGCAAATGCCTCTCGAGAGATGTCTCTCTCCAAAGGACGCTACTACTTCAAATCCTCTCGCGGCGATGCCACACTCGAGATTGTACCGCAAAGGGAAATTGTCGAAAGCGAGAACTCATTCTCGGCAGTGGCGCTGAACGTTGACGGACTCCCGAACACTTTCGCAGGCATTACTTTGAACGAAGACGGCCCAGGCAGCAAAGGGACGAAGAAGATAAGCAGTTATCTGGCAACAAAGGGCTACGACATGATCGGATGCAGCGAGGATTTCAACTACAATGGCTCGCTCATGGAGTCGCTTAGCGCGAATTACACCTGCGGGACGATACGAGCCACGCTGAGCCTGACCAATTTAGGCTTCCCGTTCGACACCGATGGCTTAAACCTCGTCTGGAAAAATGCCACCGTGAATGCCTCTGGCGAGAGCTGGACGCGCTGGAACTCTTCAAAAAGCGGAGAGGGCAACCAGTACGTGAAGAAAGGCTACCGCCACTACGACGTCATCATCGACGGCACGTCAATGGATGTCTACATCATGCACATGGATGCCGGGGGTGAAGACTATGCCACATCGCGCGAAGGGCAGTGGCGACAGCTGACAGAAGCCATCAACAACGCTGACGCCTCGCGCCCGAAGCTCATCATAGGCGATACCAACAGCCGCTGGACACGCGAAGATATAAAGACTAACTTCATTGATGTTCTCAGCACCAGCCTTAAGGCCTCCGACGTTTGGGTGGAGCTTTTCCGCAACGGCGCATACCCAACTACAGACATGGCCGATCTCACCGACCAAACCGACCCGACGGATTATACCAGCTATGAAATTGTTGACAAAATCATCTACATAAACCCGACGGCAGCCAACACGCCGCAGCTCGTGCCCCAAGGCTTCCGCATCGAACAGGACTATACCTACGACACCGTAGACCATGACGGCAACACAAAAGCTTTGGGTGATCATAAGCCCGTAGTTGTTGACTTTAAGATTTTAACATCTGGAGCCGAAGTAGCATCCCCTATTGTCCGCGGTGACGTAAACATCGACGGCAGCGTAACCATAGCAGACGTGACAGCCCTGGTGAACATCATTCTCGGCAAGGACGACAAACAGCCTTATCAATACGACCATGATGCGGCTGATGTGAACACAGACGGCCGGATCACTATCGCCGACGTAACAGCTTTGGTTAATATCATCTTGGGAAAATAATCAGAAATGCATATCAAATAAGCCCCGCAGGTGCGTTTGTGTAAACACAGACGCACCTGCGGGGCTTATTTGATATATGCTTTTAAGATTGTATTATCCGTTCCGTTTCTTCTGGAAATAGAATCCGACGCATACATTGACGGTTCCGAAAGTGTTGGAAAAGCGAAGGTCGCCACCGTGGTAGTTGAAATTGTGGATGACGCCAAAGGCTCCGG
>JAFUFW010000089.1 GCA_017469685.1 Bacteroidaceae bacterium
CGCGAGGGCGGAGCGAAACTTCTTGCGCCTATCTACGCTGTCGAGGTTCTCGGTCCCGCCGACTGCATGGGTGTTGTCATGAGCGACCTGCAAGGCCGTCGCGGCTTGATCATGGGTATGAACTCCGAGAACGGCATTGAGAAGCTTAACGCCAAGGTGCCCCTCAAGGAGATGAGCAGCTACAGCACCGCCCTGAGCTCAATCACCGGTGGTCGCGGCTCGTTCACAATGAAGTTCTCGAGCTACGAACTCGTGCCCATCGACGTTCAGACCAAGCTCCAGAAAGAGTTCGAAGAGAGCCAGAAGGAGGACAACTGATAAAGCCCAGACAACCAAAACTTATACAACGAAGAAGCCAGCCTGCACCATTGTGCAGGCTGGCTTCGTATATATACCAGAGGTGTTACTGAACCTGAGCTGGCTAAATTGGGCAATTCAGCTGGGTGAAGCGGCAGATGCTACCGTATGTATGAGCCAAAACGAACGGACATGAATACGGAGAAGGGCGAGGCCGCGATTATCTCACAACCACCTTACGCCCGTTTACCACGTAGATGCCGCGAGTCAAAATAGTGCCTTCTGCTACGCGGCGGCCGCTCATGTCGAAGGTGCCTTCTACGGTGGTCCGGAGGCTTTCGTCGAGGCTGCAGTCGGAAATACCATCGTAAGTGAAGTCGGTGCCCGTACGTCCTGCCATGATGGTGAGCAGTTTCACATCATCGGCCGTAAGGGCGCGCTTGTAGACAAGGAGGTCGTCAATGAAGCAGTCGGCCGAGCCCCAGAACGAACCTGTGCCAAGCTGCATGACGTCGGCCGAGCGCAGGAAGGTGAGAGCAATGGAGTAAGCCGCGCTGCCGGCAAAGGACTTCTGCGCCTTGCGCACGCCATCGACATAGATAACGATGCCTGTCGAGGTCATCGTCGCCGTGAGGAAAGCCCACTTGTCGGCAGGCAGATAGCCTGTGGAACCTGCGTTGTTGGGATGGTTGACATCGAACCAGACGCCCTTGCCGTTGTTGAACCCTACGTACGCATTACCTGTCATATACAATCTCGATGTGGCGCTGTTGGCCTCTTTGTCGGCGAAACTCCAGATGGCATCCCAATCATTGTTCGAAACCATCTTAACCCACATGGCTATTGTCATGCCCTTGAGCGAACCCAAGCCCTTGAGCGGGTTGTCCATGACCGTGTAGCTGGCATTGGCATTGGTGCCGAAATACTGGTGAAGGACGAAGCTGCTACGGTCGGTGTCGAGGGCCACTGTGGGCACAGTGCCTGAGCCTAAGGCCTTGACGGCCATCCGCTGCTCTTCATTTACCCTGTTGGCTGTCGTCTTTGAGGTAAAGGGATACCATGCAACGAGGTCGCTGAGGTAGTCGCCGTCGGGAAGGTCGTCGTTGCCTACGGCGGTAAGTGTATAGTCCTGAGTAAAGGTGACGTTGTCGCATGTCACCGTTCGTGTGAGCGTCACCTCGGTGGTAGTCTCGGGCGGGGTGAAGCGACCTTTGGCCGTGATGACAGCCGTGTTGCTGCTTGTCCACTTAATCTTAGCTCCGAGAAAAGCGTCGGCAGGAAGGTCGAGGTTGGCATTGACGGTAGCGCCGTCGGCAAACGCCGGCGTGTTGGCCCGTGCGGTGTAGGCCACGGCATAGCGTGGATCTACATGGAAGGCCCACAGTTGCACGCCGCAGCTCGAGCCGGACTCAGCCGTTGCAGTGATCCCTATGGCAGGAATGGTTGTTCCGTCGACAGTCTGAGGCACTACGACGCCCTTGTAGGCCACGCCTCCGATGGTCAACGTGATGAAACCAGTGCCTTCGCTCATGCGCCATGAGCCCGTCTTGGCCCCAGTCACCTTGCCGTCGGCAGTGAGCTTGATGGTTATGGGTGTCACTTCCTCCATGTTGGCATAATCCATCTTATACTTGTGTATGAGCACGTCGTAGCTGCCGGCAATCTCATCGGCAGTGAAGCAGCCGCCAGCCTGCAGGTCGGCATTGGTGATGGTTTCGCCGTCAAACTCAAAGGGTGCCGCACAGATCCAACCATCCTCGTTGAGGAAGAGCTGGCGCGTACGCACGAGATGACCTACGGTTCCATCGTTGAACTTCGTGTGGTAGACCACGAACGTGCGGCCGCTCTCGTCAGTCACCACGCTGTTATGGCCTTGGGCGCATTCGCCCACCGTCTGCAGCCCCCATCCATTGTAGGCTCCCATGAGTTTCATGCCGCCATTGGTCTGCGCCTTGGGGCCGAAGTTAAGCCAGTAGCGATCATGGTAGCAGGCATCGAGGTTGCCTGCGTCGACGTACTGTCCGTCGGGTGTGGCGGAGCGGAACGTTCGCATCTCATAGCCTCCGTCGGGGGCAAAGCCACCGTAGGAAAGGAAAAGGTAGTAGTAACTGCCTATGTGGTGTATGTATGGACCTTCGCCGCTGCTGTAGTAACCGCCTGCTATGCGCTTGCCGAAATAGGGGTCGGAAAGGGCTCGCCCGTTGGCATCGGTAGTGACGGGATAGGTGTAGGTATAGTCGCGCAGGCCTGTCTGCTTGTCGAGTTTTATCATGAAGATACCGCCACTCCACGAGCCATAGTCGAGCCAAAGTTCTCCATCTTCATCGAAAAACACGTTGGGGTCTATATCGTTTGTCCAATATGTGCCCCAGTCGTTGCCCCGGTTGTAGCGGCTCGGCAGCGACGACTGCTCACCCAACACAATTTCGAGGTCGGTTTTCTTCCACGAAATCTCCGGCGTTGTAGTGTTACGGAAGCCTGAGAAGTGTACAGGACCCTGGTAGACGTAAGGCCCCGTGATCTTGTCGGCAGTGAGGAGAACGATGACTGAGTGCCAATTGTCGCCGTTCAAGCTCATATATAACATCCACTTCCCTGAATTAGGATTATAGATAAGGTCTGGCGCCCACATGTTCCCTGAAATGTCCCAGCCCGTCTGGTCGCCGTGTGCCCACGCTTTGGCATCGAATGGACCAAAGGCCACCTCGCGCTCCTCGCCGTCGACAACGGTCTTCACTGAGCGTGCAGCATGGGTGGAGAAGGCGTCGGCATAGACAATCGTGGACACCTGTCCACTGGCATTAGCCTTGCCGAAGAGGCTACCACTGTTGAGGCCCGTCCAGTTAACCATATTATCAGTTGACCGGGCCCATCCGCGGTGTGAGCCGATGACGTAGAAGGTCTTGCCCGAGGAGTGCACGGCGCTGGGGTCATGAACGCTGACAGCGGAGTGCGTCTTCGTCTTGTAGAGCGAGTTTATTTCTTCGAGTGTGAGGTCTGAAGTCTGCGCCGACAGCGTGTTTGCCACGCACAATGTGAGCAGGAGAGCTGCAAAAACAGGCAGTTGAAGTTTCATGTGTTCTATGAGTGATAAGCGTATTATAGCCCTCAAAAGTAGTTTATTTTTATGACTTTCGTTAACACTTGACCCCTATTTAACGTGATTTAATATAAATAAAGTATAAGTTTTTGGCCGTAAACAGCAAAACACTTTCCTTTGCAACAGGAAATAGTTACAAATGTAAGATGAATTGTAGAACTTAATAACTAAGCACTATGAAAAAAATTATCATCATTCTCACCGCTGGACTGCTACTCACCTCCTGCGCCAGCAAGAAGAAGTACGTTGCGCTGCAGCAGGACTACCTGACCATGCAGAACGACTACCAGTCGGCCAAGGAACTGCTGGCCGAGAACCGCGCTACCATCAAGAGCCTCGAAGAGCGACTGGCCGAAGCCAAGAAGGCACAGGAGCAGATGAAGATAGCCTACACAACTCTCCAAGGTTCGCTCGACAAGAGCATCGCACAGAACGCCGAAGGCAACATCAACATCTCAAAGCTTGTTGACGAAATCAACGCCTCCAACAAGTTCATCAAGCAGCTCGTTGAGGCGAAGGACAAGAGCGACAGCCTCAACATAACCCTCACCAACAACCTCACACGCTCACTCTCGAAGGAAGAACTTAAGGAGGTCGACGTGCAGGTGCTCAAGGGCGTTGTCTACATCTCCCTTGCCGACAATATGCTCTACAAGAGCGGCAGCTACCAGATTAACGACCGTGCGGCTGAAACGCTCTCGAAGATAGCAAAGATTATCAACGACTATAAGGACTACGAAGTGCTCATCGAAGGCAATACGGACAACGTTCCCATCAGCCGCGAGAATATCCGGAACAACTGGGACCTTGCCGCCCTGCGCGCTTCGAGCGTAGTTCAGGAACTGCAAAACAAGTATGGTGTCGACCCGAAGCGTCTCACAGCAGGCAGCCGAGGCGAGTACAACCCCATTGCCAGCAACGACACCGCCCTCGGACGCCAGCGCAACCGCCGCACACAAATCATCATCACCCCGAAGCTTGACGAGTTCCTTGAGCTCATAGACCAGGCTCCCGAAGGCGAATAAGCATTACACTACCGAGGATATTACGGCCGCACAGCCGACAGCCCTCAAGCGAAAGCCCCCTAAGACCCTGCAACGCAGCAGTCTTAGGGGGCTTTTCTATAATCCAGCCTCTACGGAGTAGCTACTTTACGACCACCTTCTTGCCGCCGACGACGTAGACGCCCGGTTGCGTAGGGGCAACCACGCGCTGACCAGCCAGTGTGTAGGCGGCACGCACGGGCTGAGCAGCATGGAGGTCGCGCACGGCATCGGGTACAAACTCGCCGAAGAGCTCGGCTGCCCGGGCCTCGACGGTCTCGCGGCTGAGCACTACGTAGTTCATGGCGTAGCAGTCCTGTTTATCCTGATTGCCGAGGCTGCCGTCCTCGAAGATGATGGCCAGGTCGCCATTAGCGAGGCGCTGCATGGAGCTGTAGGCCGCATAGCCTGGCTGCAACTGGAAAGCCTCCTGCCACGTCCTGCCTTGGTCGGTGCTCATATAGAGGCGCAGATCCTTGCGGAAGTTCTGGAACGTCTTCACGAGGGTGTGGAGCAAAAGGTCGCGCTGGCCCTCGGTCTCACGGCTGTAGTACATGATGTCGGCGTTGCAACCGTTGCCTATCAGGTCGGCCCAGTACTGCTTGCCGCTCCAACGGCGTATGCCTGTGGTGCCTGTTGAAGCATCAGCGAGTGTATAGGCATAAGCACGGTTGGCCTGAGAGTTCCAGCTTCCCTGACGCACAGACAGCAGCAGCGAATTGTCGTTCATAATCTCGAGCTTAGATTCGTCGGCACTCGCGCAAGCCATCTTCGATGCTATTGTCCACGTAGCGCCCTCGTCGTCGGAGTAGAGAATATATTCGTTGCACGTGCCGTCTACGACTCCATTCATGCTGAAGGCCACACGTCCGCTGTCGAAGCACACGCCTTTGCCAGACGACGTGAAGGCCGATGTGATGAGGATGTTATTCTTTTTTATCGAGCCATATATGTCCTTCACGGCCGACCAAGTCAGGCCGTTGTCGGTGCTTTCGCTGTAGCCCATGTGGCGCAAGCCAGCAGCAAAGCCGTCGCTGCCTGCAGCCATGAGGCAGATGAGCTTACCCGAAAGTGTGCGCACGATGGCGGGGTCGCCATAGCCACAGCCGGCTGCCGAGGTGCCGTCGCCTGCCGCCACCACCAGAGCCTCGCTCCACGTAGCGCCGTCGTCCATGCTCTTGCGCGCTACGACGTCAATCTTATGCTTGCCATTGCCCCCGCTGGCGGTCCTGCCAAGGTCGTTGGTATTATCGTAGCGGTCGTCGGCCAGGGCCACGATGCCCCCGTCGGCAGTGTTCATGATTGTGGGTATACGATAATATTTGGCCAGACTTTGAGAACCTGTCCACAGGAAGCTCTGACGCTTGTAGATGCGCATGGCACCTTCAGGGTCGCCTGCACTGATGTTGCAGGTCTTGCTGGCCGCGCCGCTGGCATAAGTAATCGAGGCCACGGAGGCATCTATGCTCCCGAGTTCGGCTGCGTCGCTCTTGATGTCAGCCGTAAGCCAGAGGTAGACACCCTGACCCGCGCTGGCGGAATAATCGCCGAGCGAGAGCTCCAGAGTGCCGTCGGCCGGAGCAGCCTGCCCAAGCTGCAGAGGATCGGCACCCGGGGCATGGAGCTGGTCGATGGTGGTGACGTAGGTCTCGAGCCGGTCCACGCAGGCTGCGCCGGTAAGGCTGATGCTGAGCGACGAGAGAGTGCAGGCGGCTGAGGGCGTGACCTTGATGCGCAGGATGGCCTGGCGCTTGTTGCCGAGGCCCGTTGTCTGGTGGCCCTGACAGACGTTTACGTCGCTGGCAGTGATGCAGACGTTGCCGGTTTCGACCATTTCAACAGGGAAAAAGGCCCAGTCGTTGTTGCCGTTGAGGCTTGTCGGGACGTTAGTGCCCCACCCCACTACCGTAGCACGGGCATCGCCCTGTGTGTAGTCATTAGCGTCGAGGATTACCCCAGAGGCCGAGCGAATGTAGAAATGGCCGTCGGTGTTATTGATCTTACCCACGGTGAGTGGCTCTACGGGCTTGGCCGTGACGGGCACATTCACCGACTGGCGGATTTCACCGAAATAGTTGCCGAAGCCAGTCTGAAAGTAGTATTGCCCGCCGCCGGCAGCCTCTAAGCGCACGAGAAAGCGGCCGTTGGCCGACAGCTGGCTGCCGGGAGCCGTGGCGGTGTTCAGCAGCGTGTGCGTACCAACGTTCTCAAAAAGATAGCCGCGGCTGTTGCCTCGGTCGTACATGACATACCATTCTCCTGTAGTCAGGCTGCCAGCCTCAGTGGAACTTATATTCATCGTCTTGCCGTTGAGCTCAGGCAGCAGGGCCGACGAAGGGGTGTCCTCGATCTCGGAAGCAGGCACTTCCTCAATACGATACTTGCAACCTGTGTCCGAGACATTGGTGCCGCCGCCCCAATTGTAGACTTTGTAGCCTCCGGCAAGAGCCGTGCTGGCCATATTAGTCTGATTGAGTTGGCATGAATTAAGGCTCGAAGTGATAATCAAGTAGCCTACTTCGTCGGCTGGCTTCAGCTCCCAGCCCTTTGCAGGCTGGGCAGTCTGGGTGTAGAGCACGGTGTTGTTGGCACTCGCAGGCGAGAGAAAGGTGCCGTCGGCAGCGTTGACCATGTCGAGAGTGCCGTCCTCTCGCAGCACAAATCTCCAATACGAAGCCATCGAGGGAGAGGTTGTGCCAGCCAGTTCAGAGGACGCTCCCGTCGACGTGGCATAGCGCGAGCCGCGAAGGGGCGTGCAGAGTGTGTAGTAATGCATGTCTGTGCCGGCGCTGTTCTTTGGCATGTTGAGCTGCGAGGCCGTGAGTGAGCTTTTGAAGGCCTCGAAAGCACTCTCGAGGGAGCTCTGCTGCTGGTGCCGCTGGTCAGCTGGGAGGCTCTCCTGGAGCGTGGCTTCAATGTCTGCGGCCAAGGCCAGCAGGCTCTCGGCGAGCGACGTAGGGTAGAAGCCGGGCTCGGTGCCGCAGACGTCGCGGACGCTCTGGCGTATCTCGCCGATGAGGCCCAGGAGCTGTTCGGCTGCGACGTCGGTGCTTTTTACAACGGAGTAGACGACGTCGTCGAGCGCCCGGCTACCGTCGGGAGTAGTAAGCACGAAGGTGAACATCCACTTGTTGAGGCGCACACCATCTGCGGCAACATAGGGTAATTTCACGAACACCTTGTTCCATCCAGCCCGGAGCTGCACTCTGAGAGGTTCGCGAGCAGCGAAATTCTCGTTCTGGAGGTCAACCTCAGCGCTTATGCTGAGGCCTGTATTTGCCCAGGTGGGCGGCACGAGTTCCACGTCGTTGAGCCAGATTCGCGATCCCTTGCGATCCCATTTTCCTGCGTCGGGAGCCTTATCATTCTCTGAGCGGCCGTAGTTCTGGAACTCGATGAGCGCTCCGGCTTCCTGCGCTGTTGGCGAATAGACGTAGGTCCATGCGTAAGAAGTGGAGTTGAGAGTCGGGGCAGCGAAGAAGCCCGGCACGGTGGTGCCCCATGTGTGGCGGAGGTAGATGCCCGCTCCCGTGGCCGAGGATGCCGTGTAGGTCGAGCCGTTGTACTCGTAGCTCTCGGGCAGCACGTCGGCGGTCGACTCCTCAGGCGGGAAGGTAGCCGATGCGTTGCCGCCGTTTGGGAAAGCCTCGGTGATGCGCCAATGGACGTCGGTCTGGCGGACGTAAGGGATAGGTTCCCCTGAGAGCCACGTATGTTTGTAGTGGAGGAAGCGGCGCTCCCAATCGGCAAATTCGTCGAACTCACTGCCGCTGGCGGGCAAAGTTGTGCCCCCTACCTCTATGTACTGCCGGCCTCCGCCCTTCCATCCTCGTTCGGCTGTTGCCAAGGCGTTGGCATAAAGATTGTTCTGGCTTATGATATCCGTCTGGGTTGGTGTCTTACGGTCGTTCCAGAGGGCGGTTATTGCGCCGGCAATCTCAGGGCTACCCTGCTCTGCGTAGTAGATATTACTCTTGTAGATGCCTACGAGGTCGGCAAAGACATCGAAGTGGTTGACGTAGTTGTAGCGGCAGTCGATATTGGGCAGCCCGCTGATTTTCGTCCCTGCCGTGCTCCACATCTCAGTCATGTCGACGTAAGGCAGCGCAGAGGCTGAGATAGTTACTCCGCTTATCGGATTCCAGACGACGCAGCGGCGGTTCAGACTCTCGTGGACGTACTGGGTCATCTCGTTGACGAAAGCGGCTGTCGTGCCGGCTTCGTCGGCCCCGATGTGGAGATAGGGGGCCAGGGGGAAGGCCGCTGCCAGCTCGCTGAGAAGAGTCTTCAGGGCTGCACGGCCCTGCGCAGAGCTCATGGCGAAGCCCATGGCAGTGGTGAATGCCTGCGAGTGGCCGGGCATATCTATCTCGGGGATGATTGTGATGCCGCGCTCAGCCGCATAAGCCTCGAGCTCAGTGCATTGTTCCTGAGTGTAGTAGCTACCTGCGAAGCGGGTCATATTAGAGGCAGCATTGAGTTGCGGATAGGCTTTCGACTCGAAGCGGAAGCCCTGATTGTCGGTTAGGTGCCAATGGAACACGTTAACCTTGAAGCGCGACAGCAGGTCTATCTCTTTCTTCAGCTCGGCGAAGCTGATGAAAGAGCGCCCCACGTCGTGCATGAAACCGCGAACCTTGAAGGCAGGATAGTCGACGATGTCGACGCCTTCGATGGCCGTGCCTTCGTTGGCGGCCGCCAGCTGCTGCAGTGTCTGCGCTGCTCGTATGACGCCAACCTTCGAAGCGGCTGTGATGATGATGGCATCAGCCGTCACGCTGAGTTTGTAGCCCTCGTTGTCGAAACCGGCAAGACTATAGTCGAAGGTGCCGAGCTCTGTAGCGCTGACGATGTTTACCGCTACCGTAGCGGTTGCCGAGGACTCGACAGTGAACAACGAAGCCAAGAGGCTTGAGGCGCTCGGGTCAGAGAGTTTCACTGGACGCGAGAGCGCGAACGTTGATCCGTTGGTGCTGACGCTCTTGGGGACGGGCATTAGGAGGTCCGCCGGCGCGGCAACGGAATGAAAGCTAACCGAACAAAGGGCCAGCAGAAGACAGGTTTTCAATAGTTTAGGTCTCATCTTGTTCAAGTCTATTTAGTTAAGGAATAATTATCAAGAGAGAAGATAAGCGCTCAGGGCTTCGGCGCAGCGTTCGCCGTCGATGGCCGCACTGACGATGCCACCTGCGTAGCCGGCACCTTCTCCGCAAGGGAAGAGGCCTCGTAGGCGTATGTGCTGCAGCGACTCTGGCTCGCGAAGGATACGTACGGGCGATGAGGTGCGCGTCTCGACGCCTATTACAGTGGCTTCTTGGGTGAGGAAACCGCGGCTCTTACGGTCGAAGGCGCGGAAGCCATCCTGAAGGCGCGAGGCCACGAACTTAGGCATCCAGAAATGCAAGGGCGAGGCCACAAGCCCGGGGGCATAGCTGCTCTGCGGCAGGTCGGCTGAGAGGCGCCCTCGCACGAAGTCGGTCATGCGCTGGGCCGGAGCCGTCTGGCGGCGCCCACCCTGAAGCCAGGCCAGACGTTCGAGGTGCTCCTGAAAGTGCATCATGCGCAGTTGAGCAGGGACGTCGGCCAGCCCGGGCACATCGGCCAGCGGGCCTTCAAGATCTTCGGGATGCAGCTCTACAACCATGCCCGAATTGCTCCATCGGCCATTCCGGTGGCTCGGGCTCATGCCGTTGACCACGACTTGCTCTGCACCTGTAGCAGCAGGAACGACAAAGCCGCCGGGGCACATGCAGAAGGAGTAGACGCCGCGCCCGTCGCTCTGATGTACGAAGCTGTACTCGGCTGCGGGCAGCCAGCGCCCACGGCCCTCACGGCTGTGGTACTGTATGCGGTCAATGAGCTCGGAGGGGTGCTCCAGACGCACGCCCACGGCCAACCCCTTAGCCTCAATCTCTATGCCTTGGGCGGCCATCATCCGGTAGACGTCGCGCGCGGAATGCCCTGTAGCCAGGATCACAGGGCCGAGGAAGACCTTCTCAAGCGAGGCCTGAGTAGCGCCAGGAAGGGATTGCCCGTCGGGCGCGGAGCATAGGGCTTTAATGCCGCGGACCTCGCCATTGTCGACGATGAGGCCGGTCATGCGGGTCTGGAAATGGACCTCGCCGCCGCAACCGATAATGGTGTTGCGCATGTTCTCGATGACGCGCGGCAGGCGGTCGGTGCCTATGTGGGGGTGGGCATCGGCAAGGATTGCCGTGGAGGCTCCGTGCTGACAGAAGATGCGAAGGATCTTCTCGACCGAGCCGCGTTTCTTCGAGCGGGTGTAGAGTTTACCGTCGGAGTAGGCTCCTGCACCCCCTTCGCCGAATGAATAGTTGCTCTCGGGGTCAACGACATGGCAGCGCGAGATCTGCGCCAGGTCGCGTTTGCGCTCGTGGACGTCCTTACCGCGCTCTACGACGATGGGCCTGAGCCCAAGCTCTATAAGGCGCAAGGCAGCAAACAGGCCGCCGGGGCCGGCACCTACGACCACGACCTCGGGCCGACCCTCGACATTGGGGTAAGCTATGGGCTCATACTCAGCCTCCTGCACGGGCTCGTCGGCCCAGAGGCGAATGCTCAGGTTTACG
>JAFUFW010000008.1 GCA_017469685.1 Bacteroidaceae bacterium
ATCTCCTCGTCGTCGACCATGTCGCACTTGTTGAGGAAGACAACCAGACGGGGAACGTTCACCTGACGGGCGAGCAGGATGTGCTCACGGGTCTGAGGCATAGGACCGTCTGTAGCAGCAACTACGATGATAGCACCGTCCATCTGGGCAGCACCAGTAACCATGTTCTTAACGTAGTCAGCGTGGCCCGGGCAGTCAACGTGTGCATAGTGACGCTTCTCGGTCTCGTACTCTACGTGAGCGGTGTTGATGGTAATACCGCGCTCCTTCTCCTCGGGAGCATTGTCGATAGCATCGAAGCTCTTTACCTTGTCGGCATTGCCAGCGATGCGCTTTGACAGCACGAGGGTGATGGCAGCAGTAAGAGTTGTCTTACCATGGTCAACGTGGCCGATAGTACCGATGTTGACATGCGGTTTAGTTCTTTCAAATTTTTCTTTAGCCATAGCTTAAGTCTATTTTATATAAAATAATAAATGAGTTGTCTTGCTATTCATCTGCCGCGAGGCTCGCGCCCCCTGCAGAGCTGTTGACGAGGATTGAACTCGTGACCTCTTCCTTACCAAGGAAGTGCTCTACCACTGAGCTACAACAGCATTTCGCTTTTGGGATGTCAATGAGCGGAAGACGGGGCTCAAACCCGCGACCCCCAGCTTGGAAGGCTAGTGCTCTATCAACTGAGCTACTTCCGCAGATCGGCCTGTACGATGCCTGCTCTCATCTACAGATTGCAGGGCTCTTCGCCCGCCTTTGTGAGGCCTTTGCAACCGCTTTCGAGACAGCAGACTATCCCAAAGCGGCGGCAAAGGTACACATTATTTTCGAATCGCAAAAACTTTTTCAGTTTTTTTTATCGATTCTGACTTTTTTCTTTGTTTTTCTGCAACTGCCGGAGCAGTGCATCCACACAATTGTCTATTGCTTCTTCAAAAGTGTCACAGACCTTTTCGGCGTAGAGTTCGGCACCAGCATTCACACGCAGAGCCACCTCTTTGTTCATCGCCGTCTCTGGCTTGACGACTTTCATTGACACCTCTACCTTTCTTATTTCGTCACTGAATTTTTCGAGTTTGCCCACCTTCTTGTGGACGAAGTCCTGCAGACGCTCTGTAGGTTCGAAACGGATAGCCTGAATGTTAATCTCCATTGTTACCTCCTTTTTTGTAGGTTAGGGAATTTTGGTTAATTATCTTTGTCTGCCGCAACGGCCCTCGGGTGGGCGTGGGCGTAGACCTGCTTGAGTTCCTCGAAAGTAGTGTGGGTGTAGATTTCCGTCGTCTGCAGGCGCTCGTGCCCGAGCAGTTCCTTGACGGTCTGGAGGTCGGCGGCGTGGTTGAGCATCGTAGTTGCAAAGGTATGCCTTAGAACGTGAGGGCTCCGCTTGCGCTGCATTGTCACCAGCCCCAGCTTCTCCCTTACCATCTTGCGCACCTGCGAACCCGCCAGCCTCTCGCCCTTCGCCGTGACGAAGAAAGCCATCGTGCTGGCGCCAGCCGGCAGCACCTTGCGCTCTCCTATATATATATTAATAATGTGTAGGAGTCGTTCGCCAAAAGGCACGAGGCGCTCTTTGTTGCCTTTGCCGTGTACGCGAATGGTCTGAGCCGCGAGGTCAACACTGTCGAAGTCGAGCCCCGTAAGTTCGCTCAGCCGAAGGCCTGTCTCATAGAAGAGTTCTATGATGAGGCGGTCGCGCCGCCCCTCGAAAGTCTCGGCGAACATACCATCCCGGTCGAGCAGTCTTTGCATCTCATCGTCGCGAATAAAGGCAGGCAGCGGCCTCTCCTTCTTTGGCGACACGAGGTTGCGCACTGGATCATGCTCCACCAGTTCATGCTTCATCAAGTAGCGGTAGAAAGTGCGCAGGGCCGAGAGGCGCCGTTGCACCGAGCTGGCTTTGTTGCCACGCTCCATCATATCCACAACCCATTCGCGTGCCACGTCCGTGTCCACACTATTCCATGTGAGGTCTCCATCAAGACTTTTAAAAAACGCCTCGAACGCTTTCAAGTCGCTTCGATACTCTTCAATGGTGCGTTCCGAGAGGGCTCGCTCATATCTCAGACTATCGATAAAAGCCTCAATTAGCATCTGTAAATCCTCCTTTTCCTTGGTTTACCGAGGCGAAAATAGAGGTTTTTCTTCAGACTACCAAATAAATTCAGTAAAATTCAACTTTTTTAGTCTTCTACTCGGCGAAGCTGCTGCACATACACGGCACGCTCCTTAGCCAGGCGCTTCAGCACGGAGGGCTTGTCGAACTGCTGACGACGACGGAGTTCCTTCACTACGCCAGTCTTCTCAAACTTACGCTTGAACTTTTTGAGGGCGCGTTCGATGTTCTCGCCTTCCTTTACAGGTACTACAATCATTTGATTTAGTTTTAATTAAAGGGTTAATAATAATAGCTTTTGCTTCGACGGGAGTCGAAAAGCGGAGCAAAAGTACTGCTTTTCTGCGAACCGGCCAAAGAAAATGCCAAGAAAATGCTTTTTCCAGATATTGTTCCTTACTCAAAATCAACTGATCTTATTACCCGCCACACACAAAAAGCCCTGCGGCGCAGGGCTTTTCATTTATCATTTATCTTTTCATGCGCATGCGCATTACCAGCTCCAGTCGTCGTTCCAGACGTTGCTGCTGCCGCCGCGGCCGCTGCGCTGCTCCTTGACCTCGAACTCTTCAGGGTCAACGGGCTTATCGCTTATGGGCAGGCTCTCGGCTATCATCGTGGCGGGTGCCACGCTGAGCACCTCCACCGTAGGAATCATATATATCTTTTTCATTGTCTGTCTTGAACTTAAATGTTATCTTTCTTTTTTGGGACCTTAAATCTGACTTAAATCTGAACTTAAATCTTTTTATGACGCTTTTGGCGCTAATCGCGCCCAAAGTTTACGGCCGCATCCGGCCTACTATTGAGGGGACAGGCAGAGCGCACTGCGTAGGCTCGATGGAGCCGTAGCTCCTTGCTCAGGCAGATTTGCAAGGCAAGTGTGCGAAGCGCCTTTAAGATTTAGGTTAAGATTTAAGTCAGATTTAAGTTCCATATTCATTCACTTTTTACTTCACCAGCACCTTACGGCCATTCACGATGTTCACGCCCTTCTGCGTGCTCTGCAAGCGACGGCCTGTGAGGTCAAAGATGGTCTGAGCGTCAGTTACGGTGCGCGTCTCAACGATGCCATCGGTGTCCTTGAAGACGAGCGTCAGGGCCTTCACGCCAGTGGAACCACTCTCGGCGGGCAGGTAAGCGCGGTGGGCTGGAATAGTACCGGCGTTGTTCGGGTGGAACTCGCCGCTCTTCATGCCATAGACGGTGTTGGCAGCCACGTATGTGGGAGCCAGCGTGCCAAGGAGCAGGTTCGTCGAGGGCACTGTCTCGCTGTCGGCGAAGGTGAAGGTGACGGCAGTGCCAGCTGTGCCTTTCAGCACGAAGCCTACGCCGCCCTTGATGGTGCCGGTGAGCTCGGCTAGCGTCACGCTCGTGCCCGTCTGGCTCTCAACAGCATAAGCCTTAACACCTTCGGGAAGGGCGCTGAGGTTGATGGGGTACTGCGAGCAGTAGGTGCCTACGCCGGAGGAGGGCAGGCTTAAGCTTTCGGTGACGGGGGTGCCGCCAGCAAAATGAATGGTGATAGTTTTGATCTGAGTGTTATGGTCAGAAGTGACTTTTAACGTATAGATAGTGCCTGCAGCCTGATAGCCCTCATTTATTGCATAAGTATTGGTCACATTTTGGGCTCCTGTAGTTGGCGTGCTGACAGCTGTCTCACCGACATAAATGTTTTGTACAACTTTACCAGATGCACCAGACGTGCCCTCAACATCAATCTTTGTTACAGCCTGGTCAAATGCGGGCAAGGTCAAGGTTGCACCAGACTTACCCATTAAAAGATAACGGCCACCATTATTTTCACCGGGCTTCCAATAGTAGCCGCCCGGGGCAGAAACCGTGATGGTGTAGGTTCCATTGCTGTAATTTTCAGCTTCAGTTTTCTTGTTAGAGGATGAGACAGGTAAGCCCCATTCGTTCGTATTCACCTCTTCTTCTTGCGAGAAGTCAAACATCGCAGTTCCACCAACAGCTGCTGGTGCGGTTGTCTGTCCTTCAGGAGCGGTTACGGTGACGGTAATGGTTTTCTCACCAGCCTTATAAGTGTTGCCCTCTGCCACGCTGAGCGTAATTGTGGCTGTGCCTACGGCTTCGGAGGTGATTGTCATTCCATTTACGGAAGCAACCTCTGCATTGTCAGAAGTAACGGTCACCCAACCGTCGGTCTCTACATCCTTGCCGCTGCCGCGCGTCACGGTATAAGTCTCTCCATAAGCCAGAGTAATATCAGTGATATTGAACACAACGTCGTTCTTCTCGGCGATGGTGTAGGTAGCACTTACCACGTCACTCTCGAGGTCAGCGATCACAGCTTTAGCGTAGATGGTAGTCGTGGTACTTACAGTGATAGCCTCAGAGTAGGTGTTCCATGTGGAATTATCGAAGCTGTACTTGATGGTGGCTCCATCAGTAGCACAAGATAGGCTTACGCTTTGCTCACTATAGAACGTGCCGCCGAGAGGGCTGAACGAGGGAGAAGCAACGGAGCCGTAGCGGGCAATGGAGATTGGGCCTACGCCAACGTTTGAACCCTTAACAAACAGCAGGCGGACATAGCGGACGTTAGCCGCAAACTCGCTGCTGGTTGAAAGCGTGAGAATATCGTTTAAGCTTCCGCTGATGGTCAGTGTCTCAACGTCTGAGAATGTCTCGCCGTCAGCGGAGCCTTGGACTTTAATGGAAGATGCGCTCGTTCCGCCTATCATCTTAACGCCAACGGTCACTACCCCAGGGCGTTCGTTGGTCTTAACTTGGATATAGTCGTCAGAGTTGTCGAATTTAATGCGATAACCATTATGGCTTTCTGCATAATCAGAACCAAGACCATAAGTTGATACACCTGTAAGGCCTTCAAGGCCTGCTTTTACGCCACCATCCCAATTGAAAGGTAGCGTAGCGTAGTCAATGACGAAATGCTCTTGCGTTATAGTTACGACTCTGTCTGTAGCACCTTCGTAAGAAAGTGTCATTTGAGCGCTACGGTCCTCGGTGCCTTCATTGGCTGTCGTGGAAAAGGTCACAGCGTCTGAGTTAACACTAATGTTTGAAATCCAACTTGCGTCGGTTGAAGCTGTTAGAGCAGTCCCTTCAGTTGGGTTAGAAACAGAATATGGGATAGAACCGGTTGTGGCATCATATGTAAGAGTTAAACTGGATGCAGTAATATTGGGGGTCGTGGTGCCGCCTCCATCAGATTCGCAAGTGATAACAAGTTTCAGGACCTGACCGTTGTTGGCGTTGCCCAAAGTGATGCAGAAATACTTGCCAGCTACGTTTATATTGCCACTGGTTAAATTTGAAAAGACATAGCTATTTCCGCCAGTAATATTCTTGGCACCAATGCCGGAAGTCGCTGAAGTGCATTCTGTAGCGGAGAAAGCACAGTCATAAGTCGTTTTGCCTGAAGCACCTGTGTTAATAAAGACTTCTACTGACTTTATATTACCAGGCATTGCGGTTTTGTTGGAAATGTAGGGGGATACAGATTTTGTCATCAGCATCGCATCTCCTTGTTTCTTGCACTGATAGTAATTCAGAGTGTAACTGTCAGTAGATCCGGTTGCGGTGATGTCTGTCGTTGTAGCGGTAGTGTTAGCTGTAGAACCTAAATTTGTACCAATCTTGTCAAGTGTAATTACAATGTCCCCCCCCCACGCGCTACTTGCGCCCGTGAGCAGTGCGACGATGGTAAGCGCGAGGGTGCGCAGCCACGTCATTTTGTGTAGTTGTTGTTTCATTTCCTTTTGTTGTTTTTTGAGTTTATAGTTTGACTTAAATTGTTTGAACTTATATGTTATCTTTTCCTTTTTTTGAACTTAAATCTGACATAAATCTTAACATAAATCTTTTATTGAGGCTTCCTCAGCTAATCGCTTCGGAAGTTTACGGCCGCATCCGGCCTACTCTTGAGGTGACAGGCAGTGTGCACTGCGTAGGCTCGATGGAGCCGTAGCTTCTTGCCCCGTCCGATTAGGCGGGCAAGTGTGCGCAGCACCTAAAAGATTTCTCAAGACTCGCTTCACAGAGAAGCTCAAATGAGCGACCAAAGGTCGAGCGAAGTTTAGATTTTCTTCAGATTTAAGTTCCAAATTAATCTAAATATTTCTCTTTTCTTTCTTGAACACGGATTGCTCTTTTTTCGAACACGGATTATACGGATTGACACGGATTTCTTTTTTTTCTGAACACGAATTACACGCGCTCGAGCTTTGCTCGCTTGACCCTTCAAAGAATATCACGAATTTATTTCACGTCCTCTTGTATGCGAATTATTCGTTTAATTCGAGTGATTCGTGTTCGTTTTAATAATCTGTTTAATCTGCGTAATCTGTGGTTCGAAATTATATCCGTTTGATCCGTGGTGTCGTTTCCGTGTTTCCTTTCAAAGATCGCTTTGCGCGCGACGCACATACACATGCGTGCGTACATTTATTTATTTTCGGGCGCAAAGTTACAGCAAAAATTTCTATTGGATGCAAAAATCTTAAAGATTATTAACAGGGGGGGTGAATTTTTGTATATTTGCAGCCGACTACAGGCAGACGACTGCCCGAAGGGGCAGTTTCTGCCGTGTAGTTTATGTTTCATAAGTGGCTGGCGCCGATGTGAATCGCCGCCATGCCGGGCAGGCGGAGCTGTCAGCGCGCGCAAGCGTGTGTGCCCCGTTTGTTCATATTAGTTATATTGTAATATTGGGAGCGGTGGGGCCGTGAGGCCGTGCCCTCCCGCTTTTTTTATGCGCTAAGGCAAATTAGAATCTGCTCAATACGTACAGGAAGCCCAAGTCGAACGCTTGTTCCCTTGAGCCTCCTTTTTTCATTTAGAATGGTTCTAAATCGGCATATTCTGTACGGACGTCGAAGCAAGGGCATTGTTTTGCCCACTCGGCAGGGGTGATGCGCCCGTCGCCATCCAGGTCAGGCGAGAGGTCGCGATGCCCGAGGAGCACTGCCTGCGGAAACCTCATATGCAATGCAGCCAAGAGGCGGTGCAGCGTGTCGCGTTGCGGTTCGGTGCGCGTGTCAGCGGCTCGCCCATGCTCGTCGAGGCCTCCTTCGTAGCATATGCCTATCGAGTCGCGGTTGTGACCTCGGCAGTGAGCCCCCGACTGCCAGAGTGGGCGGCCTATGTGCTGTAGTCCGTCGCGCGTGATGTAGTAGTGGTAGCCTATGTCACTCCATCCTTTGCTACGGTGGTCGGCTCTGCACTGCTGGAACGAGTAGTTCTGATCCACGCGCGTTGCCGAGCAGTGCAGGATGATCTTGTTTATTGTTCTCATGGAAGATTGAAGATTGAAGATTGAGGATTGAAGATTGGAGATTGAAGAAAAGAAAAGCCCCCGGCCTCATGGGGTTGGGCCGAGGGCTTCATGATGGTCAGCCGATGCAGCTTTGTGCACCGAGCGAGGTGAGCAATGCTGTCAGGATGGTGATGATGAGCTCGCCTATGCGGCGAAGCGTTCTCTTAGTTTGGTCTGTCATGGTTTTCATGGTCTTAAGGTTATTCGCCACCTTCGTCGGCAGTGTTGTCTTCCTCAGGCTCGGGAGTCCAGTCAGACTGAGTCTTGCCTTCGTTCTCGGCCTTGAGCGTAGCGGCCTGCGCCTTGCGCGAGATAGTGCGCTCGAACTCGGCGTCGCGGCGGAGATTGTTGAACTCGAAGCCGGGAGAGAACAGGACACCCATCTCCTTGATGTTGTTGGAGCTGAACTCGTCCTTGCTCTTGGCACCCTGCGAACTGATGGTGGGGCTGAAGGTTCCAAAGCCGCCCAGGTCGACCTTGTAGCCTTGAAGGATGAGCTCGCGCATGCAGACGCACATCTCGGTGAGGACACCGACGATAGTACCGCGCGAGTATACAGAGTTGTGCTCGGTGATGTGACGGGCGAGTTCCTGGATGCTTACGATGCCTGTAAGCTGGAGGAATGCGTAGGCTTTCTTGCCCTCTTCGGGCTTCTGGGGGTTGGCCAACATGGCCAGGCTGTACTGAATCTTTTTCATTGTTTGTTTAAGGTTTTAAGGTTAATAAAAGGTGAGTTATAAGACATGTCTTGTTCTTTTGTTTTGCTGATGCAAAGGTAGCGCAGTTTCCTGAGACGATGTGCGGCTCGCGTCAGTTATGCGCACAAACGGCCACGCACGGTCACGCTCACGGCCAAATACAGCCTTTCGAATTGTCGAGTCAGGCCATGCCGGCCGTCATTTCCGCAACAGACAAGGGCAGCAACCAAAGAGGTCGCTGCCCTTCAAGGGTCTGCCGGCAGGTCTGCCTCAACCTTGCAGGCCTGCTGATTAGCCTATAGGCTGCGTGGCCTCAGCGAGCCAGCTACGTTCTGCAGGGTCAGAAAGCAGGGGCATAATAGCCTCGCGCACGCGTGCGTGATATTTATTAATGTATAGCAACTCGTCTGCTGTCATCATTTCCATGACGATGGGAGTCGTTGCGATGGGGCAAAGTGTCAGGGGTTCGAGGCGGCACCATGAAGAGGTGATGGGTGAGGGGTTAGAGCCGTTTCGTGCCGGCGAGGCTTTACTGGCCTCAAATCGCTCACAGCCCACAGCTCCGCAGGCGTCATCTTCAACGATTAGCATTGTGTTCTCGATGCGGACGCCATGACTGCCTGCGATATATATACCTGGCTCTATGGTTATCGTCATGCCCGGAAGCAGGGGGGCTGGCATCCAGTTCATGCGGAACTGGTGAGGCCCTTCGTGCACGCTGAGGTAGCTGCCTACGCCATGGCCTGTGCCGTGGCCGTAGTTTTTGTGGTCCTGCCACATGGCGTAGCGGGCAAGCACGTCGAGTTGTGTGCCGCTGGTGCCTGCCGGGAACACGGCCATGGCGAGCCGCAAGTGACCTTTCAGCACGAGAGTGTAGTCGCGTCGCTCCTCGTCGGTGAGAGGCCCGAGGGGTATGGTGCGGGTTATATCTGTTGTGCCGTCGACGTACTGTGCACCGCTGTCGAGCAGCAGCAAGCCGTGGGGTTCCAATGGGATGTCGGTCTCGGGCGTGGCCTCGTAGTGTACGATGGCGGCGTGGGTGCCGTAGCCTGCTATGGTGTCGAAGCTTATGTCGCGGAAGCCAGGCTGCTCGGCGCGCAGGGCGGTGAGCTTCGCATCGATGCTAAGCTCGGTAGCCCCCCGTAGCCCCCCGGCGGGGGGCGTATGGAATCCGCCTTTATTTTCATCCCCCACCGGGGGATTATAGGGGGCCTGTTCCTCCATCCAATGTAGGAAGCGGACCATTGCAACGCCGTCCTTGAGCATGGCGCTCTGCAAACCTCGTATCTCGGCGTCGTTCTTCTGGGTCTTCATCTGCGCCACGGGACACTCGGCCTCGATGATAGGCTCTGCCACAGGAGCCGCGTTGGCGATGGCACTGTTAGTGGTGTCGGGGTCGAGGAGGAAGCGCAGGCCTCGCAGTGCATAGCTTTGCCTGAGGTCGTTGGCGAGGGCAGCATAAGGAGCCGTCCGCACTTGAATCTCCTCGAGATAGCGCTCCACTTCGGGAGTGAGCTTTGCGGGGTCGACGTAGAGTGTCACTTCGTCGGGCAGCACGGCGAGGTAAGCCACGAAGACAGGCGTGCAGTGGACGTCAGTGCCGCGCAGGTTGAGCGTCCAGGCTATGTCGTCGAGTTGTGTAACAATGGTTGCATTGGCCCCCTTTGCCACTATGGCCTCGCGCAGTCGGCAGAGCTTGCTCACGGCCGTCTCGCCAGCATATTCCAGCGGATGTATCACTATTGGAGAATCGGGCAGCGGTGGGCGGTCATTCCATAGCGACGTGGGGTCGAGGTCGGTGCGCAGCACCAAACCCGCAGCGCTGGCGGCATCGTAGAGGCCGGTCACATAGCTCTGCGGAGCACACCAGCCGTCGATGCCTACGGCAGGGATGTCGCCCTCGGTTCCGTCGCCCTTTATCCACGCCACCAGTTCATCAGCCGTAGCCACGTTGCGCCTGCAACGGATGACCTCGAAGGGCGTTCCCTCCGTCTGCTCTTCGGCGGCGAGCCAGTAGCGGCTGTCGGTCCAGAGGGCAGCACGGCAGAGCGTCACCACGGCAGTGCCGGCTGAGCCGTTGAAACCAGATATCCACTCGCGTGCTTTCCAGTAGTCGGGCACGTATTCGCCCATGTGAGGGTCTGTAGAAGGGAATATGAAGGCGCCCAATCCTTGTTCGCGCATCCACTCGCGTAGTGCAGCTACTCTCGCTGCAGTTTCAGTAGCTTTTGTCATAGTGAAAGAGTGTATTTATGTCTATTCTGCTTTGCAAATGTACGTCTTTCGCATCGCACAGCAAAAATATTCCGCTAAATAGTAGGCGTAATCCGCAAAAAAAGATTACTTTTGCCGTGCTGTATGGCTTGATGGAACATTTTTTACAACCAAAACAATAACCCTTAAAACTTTCAAACAATGAGTTTCTTAACAAACGACAAGCTTGTGATTGTAGGTGCCGGCGGTATGATCGGTTCCAACATGGTGCAAAGTGTGCTTATGCTGGGGCTTACCCCCAACATCTGCCTCTACGACATCTATGAGCCCGGTGTTCATGGTGTGTACGACGAGATGTGCCACTGCGCCATCCCTGGAGCCAACATCTCTTATACCGTGAATCCCGAAGAGGCTTTCACGGGCGCCAAGTACATCATCAGCTCCGGTGGCGCTCCGCGTAAGGAAGGCATGACTCGCGAAGACCTGCTGAAGGGCAACTGCCAGATCGCTGCCGACTTCGGTGAGAACATCAAGAAGTACTGCCCCGACGTTCGCCACGTCGTAGTAATCTTCAACCCCGCCGACGTGACGGCTCTGACGGCTCTCATCCACTCGGGCCTGAAGCCCAACCAGCTCACCTCCCTCGCAGCCCTCGACAGCACCCGCCTGCAGCAGCAGCTGGCTCAGGAGTTCGGCGTGCAGCAGGACAAGGTCACACAGGCTTACACCTACGGCGGCCACGGCGAGCAGATGGCAGTCTTTGCCAGCAAGGCTCTCATCGACGGCAAGCCCCTCTCAGAGCTTCCCCTCTCAGCCGAGCGTTGGGCCGAGATTAAGCACATGACCACCCAGGGCGGCAGCAACATCATCAAGCTGCGCGGCCGCTCATCGTTCCAGAGCCCCGCTTATCAGGCTGTGAAGATGATTGAGGGTGCCATGGGCGGCGAGCCCTTCACATGGCCTGCTGGTTGCTACGTGAATGCATTCGGCTTCAAGAACGTCATGATGGCCATGCCTACCGTGATCGACAAGGACGGCGTACACTTCACCCAGCCCGAGGGCACAGCTGAAGAGCTGGCAGCCCTGCAGGCCAGCTACGAGCACCTGCAGAAGATGCGCGACGAGATTATCGGCCTCGGCATCATCCCGCCTGTGGAGAAGTGGGGCGAGGACAACCCGAACCTCTAATTAATTCTTTTATAACCACAGATTACGCGGACTACGCGGATTATTTAAGTGAGAAGGTCGTTGCGCTCTATTCAGCGCAGCGACCTTCTTCTTTTTTACTCGTAGATGAGAGTGGTGAGGCGGTCGGAGTCGAAGACCTCGCGGGCTATAGAGTGGAGGCTGTCGGGCGTGAGGGCATCGAGCTGTGCGAAGCGCTCTTCGAGGCTGAATGTATGGCCAGTGAGCAGAAACTGCTTCGCCATGGCCAGTGCGGCGTTCTCGGAGTTGTCGGCAGCCACTGCCATCTGCCCTTTCATCTGTCGGCGTGCGGCGTTGAGTGCGCGCGGCGTGAGGGGCTTGTCGGTGAGGCGCTGCAGCTCGCGGCGCACGAGGCGCAGGCAACGGCGTACGTCGGCGTGGTCGCAGCCGAAATAGACGCTCCACACGCCCGTGTCGGTGTATGCGTTCACGGCACTCTCAACGGTGTAAACCAGTCCCGTGCGCTCTCGCAGAGCCAGTGAGAGGCGCGAGTTGAGGGCTGGTCCGCCAAGCATATTCGAGAGTAGGGCGAGTCCTATGTGGCGCGGGTCGCTGAAGGCGTAGGCTCGTGCGCCAAGCATGACGTGGGCTTGGTGGGTGTGCTTGTGGACGACGGTTACCCCAGAGATGCCAGCCTCCACTTCGAGCTTAGCCAACGCCCCCTCGTTGAGGGAGATGGAGTCGTGGGTTGAGTCCAGGCGGTGTTGGGGGAGAGCCTTTCTTATTTCATCCATGCTGACATTCCCCCTTACAAACAGTACGGCGCGGCCGAGGGCATAGTTTCTGGCTGTGAAGCGCTGGAGGTCGATGCTCGTGTACTGTCGCAGGCGTGCAGCTTCGCCAAGGATGCTGCGGCCAAGTGGATGTTCAGGGAAGAGGAGAGCCTCAAAGTCGTCGTAGATCTGCTCGGCAGGGCTGTCGAGATAGCTTTCAATCTCGTCGATGACCACCTCGCGCTCCTTCTCGAGTTCGGCCTGTGGATAGGTGCTGTTGAAGACGATATCCATCAGCAGGGGCAGTGCACGCCGGAGGTGCTGGCGCATAAACACGCTGTAGTAAACAGTCTCCTCCTTGCCTGTGAAGGCGTTGAGGTCGCCGCCAACGCTCTCCATGCGATTGAGGATTTGCATGGAGGTGAGGTTCCGTGTGCCCTTGAAGCTCATGTGCTCAACGAAGTGCGCCATGCCACTCTCGCTGTCGAGCTCGTGGCGCGTGCCCGTGGCAAGGGCTATGCCGGCGTACACTACATCGCTTGCCGAGGAAGTAAGAATGATGCGGAGGCCGTTATGAAGGGTGAAAGTTGTCATCACACTTTAATCTATCACCACAGATTACACAGATTTATGTCCTCTGGCACTCATCATTTATGTTAGGTCTTTCGCAGATTTATAGCGAAAGGCTGCGCAACTATAGAAAGACTCACTACTTGCAGTCGGCACTTGCGCGGCGTGCTGCGGTAATCTGTGAAATATAGGATGAAATATGTTGATTAACAATCCGTGAAATCAGTGTAATCCATGGTGACTGGTTTAGAAGTCGCGATACTCGGGATTCGTCTTTTCGCTGATGGCTACACACTCCATCTCTATAAGCCAGGTGGGGCGGCACACAGGTGCGAGGGTTATGAGATAGGGAGTGTTGGGGAATCGCTGCTCAAACATGGTTTGCACGGTGTCGTAGTCGGCAATGTCGCGCAGGTAAACGATGATCTGGGCAATATCCTCGAAGGCGGTCCCGGCTTCGGAAAGCAGCGCTTCTACGTTTTCCCACATGCGCTCCGTCTGCCGCACTATGTCGCCCACGTGCACCACCTCGCCTTTGTTGTTGATGCTGGCCGTGCCGCTGATGTAAACATGCCGGCGGTCGCCGTAGTCGAGGCGGGTGCCGCGCTCAAACGTGACGCCATACTCGTAGGTTGAGTTAAGGTGAGTCTTGGCATACAGGTAGCGTTGCTGCTCGGGCTGGAAGCCCGTGAGGGCGTAGGTGCCCAGTTGTACCAATGCGCGGGTGTCGGCAGGCAGGCCACCTATGCCGGTGCTACTGATGTAATGTGTTTTCTCTGTCAGCCCCTGTTCTATGAAGTTCTCGCGGCGGGCCTTGACCATGCCGGCATATTGTGTGTCGACGTCGCGGACATAGAACCACGTTCGGATGCAGTTGTCGGCTAATGTGGCGCCGAAGCGCTGAAGGGTCTCCTCGTAATCAATCAGGAGGCTTTCAGTCTGCCATGCGCTGTCGCCTTTGTGCTCGTGCATCCCCATCTTCCAAAGATGTTGGTAGCCATTGTGCGAAGCTATGACGAGGCCGTCCTGATTCTCCACGTCCATGTCGTGAACGAGATAGAGCCACGCGGCAACTTTCGAGCCGTCGAGGGGAGGCTGCTGTATGCAACTTACGGAGCAGTCCTTGTCGATCCGTACAAGTGGCTGTTGGTTGGTGGCATCGCTGAGGAAGTAACGCTTGAAGATTGTTCTGGAGCCACAGCACAGAGGCTGCGCCAACAGTTCCTTCTCGGCCTTGTATATGCGGTCAAATTGTTGCTGAAAAAGTTCTCCACGCGGCTCCACATGGAGAATGGCGTGCTGCTCTTTGATCTTGCCCTCGGGTTCGAAGGTGGACAGTTCCACGGTCACGCCGAGTTCAGGGAATGGTATCTTTTCGTATTTCACTTGTAATGGCGTTATTATTCTTTTACTCAACTATCTGAAGCCGGCTTCATATTTACAATTTAACGATTTACAATGTACAATATATTTACGATTTGGCGATTTGGCAATTTACACAGAACACCGCAGGTACTGAAATTGTAAATCAATCCCATTGTAAATCCATAGTAAATCGTAAATTGTCAAATAGTAAATGAACATCCGAAACTTAAATTATATATAATTATTCTTTTGCCCCGGCGTTGATCCAGTTGTCGATGAGAGTTATTGTTGTCTGCTCCTTGATCATGTTGGCATGGTCGAAGCTCACTCCGGCCTCGGGGTCGCCGTGGATTACCTTGTGGAGCAGGCTCTCGTCGGCATCACCGGGTACTACGCGCAAGCCGTTCTCTGGCAAGCGGGCGGAATGGTTCACGAGCTGGCTGTAGCTCTGCCCCTCTACGAGGCTGAGGGTGCCTGCGGGCGAGGCTCCGAGGCCGTGGCAGCGGGCGCAGGTGCCGGTGAACACGAGGTCCTGAATGGTCTTGTACATCCCCACGTCAACGCGACCCGCATCGATGAAGAGCGTGTCGCCGCTGAGCTGACTCAAGGGTACACTCACGAAACTCACTACGCGCTCGCGCAGGCGGTTGGTCACGCAGAGTTCCACGGTGGATATTTCGCCTTCGGTGAGAGTCAGCGTCGTGGCGAAAGGTTCGCCGTCGGTGGCTTGCAGTTTCTTCTGCACGGTAGCGTTGGTGCTCCCCTCGGCAAAGCCCGCAAGGACTATGCTGTACTGCGAGCTCCACGTCTCGATGCCGTCGAGCGTTGCTGTCAGGCTGGCCACTTTGCCTTCGGTCTGCACGCTTTCGTCCTTGTCGAGGATGTCGCCCTCGTCACATGCTGAGAGCGCAAATGTGCACATAAACGCTGCAAAGATAAGCCTGTTTTTCCTTATTATCATTCTCTTTTAATTTTATTAACATAAATTCCGCCTTCGCAGCGGGCAAGCCTGTCAGAAGGAATACTGGAGCATGACTACGGCGCGGTGGGTGGCTATGCCCAGGTCGTCGATGTCGCGGTCGAGCTGCCGGTCGTGCCCCCAGCGGCCTACGAACTCATACATGCCCGAAAGCTTAAGGTTGCACGAGGGTATGAAATAGTTCAGGCCAACGGCGGGGGCGTTGAGGAAGCCGCCTGTGCCAGTGGCTCCGAGGCCGTTGCGGTCGAAGAAATCGTAGCGCAGGGCGGGCTGCAGATGCTTCGTCACGAAATAGCCGGCCTGGACGTAGGCTCCGAGGTAAGCGTATTCGTTATGGATTTTCTGCCGCTTGGTGAAGTCCATCTGCATGAAATAGACTTCGCCAGCGAGGTAGAGGCGCTTCCACAGCATGGCGAACTCGGCGCCGATGCGCAGGTCGTTGGTCGACTCGTTCTCGCTCTCGACATTGTAGTTGGCTGAGACGCCCACGAGCAGCTTCTTCTCGCTGAGCAGCTTCGGGTTGCCCTGTGTGGTGGGCATAGCGCCGTAAGGCTGGTAGGTGAGGCGCCCGGCATAGAGCAGCGATGGGATATGGATGTCGTCAGAGAGGGTTTTTGTTGCGGCGTTCACGTTGATGCCAGTGCCGTTGAAGAGGCCGAGTTCATAGCCAATGTTCTTCTTCGTCATGCCGTGGAACTCCACGCCGAGGTCGAAGCCGGTGGCGAAAGCGGGCGTCACGGCATTGAGCGAATAAGGTAATATCACACTTTGCGTCAGCGAGTTGGGCAGCGAGGGCATGAGTGTCTCGCCGAGGGTGGTGAGGTAGGCGTGTGAGAAGGGCGTCTTGAACTTTCCTACCCGGAAGTGTGCGGCGGGCGAGATACCATAGTCAATCCAAGCCTGCTGGAGGATGGCGCTGCCTGAGGCGGCAGCGTTGATGCAGAGGTTGTAGTCGATCTTGCCGAAGGCGCGGCCCGTGAAGCCGAGGATGGCATTGGGAATGGCGAAGCCGCTATTGGCTACGTTGTCCTGGTTGTAGGCCTTGTCGAGCCCTTCGTCGTCGTACCAATTGAAGTTGCCCGAGGTCTGCAGCATCAGGTAGGGCTTGAACACGAAGCGCCCGTCCTGGCTCTGGAGCGTGAAGCCTCGGTTGTCGGCAATGGGGACGACGCCGTTCTGCATGTCGAGCACCTCATCTGCGTCCCCGCCCTCCTGAGGGAGTGGCGCAGAGACTTCTGCCAACAGGGTGGAAGTGGAAAGGGATAGGAATAGAATGAAAGCTAAATGTTTACGATTCATGATCAAAGTATGAATGATTAAAATAGGTTATAGGTGTGCTGATACGTTGTTTCTCAGACTGATCAGCATTCTTGTTTGTACTCGGTCTGCTGCCTTTAGATGGAGCGGGCGGGGTGGATCCTACAACGACTCCAGGAACTTTACCACGGCCTTGCGGTCCTCGCGGCTCATCTTCTTGAACTTGTTCTTCGATGCCTCACCTTCACCGCCGTGCCACATGATGGCTTCGGTGAAGTTGCGTGCCCGGCCGTCGTGGAGGAAATAGGTGTGGCCGTTGACTTTCTCCTGCAGGCCTATGCCCCAGAGCGGTGTCGTGCGCCACTCATTGCCACGGGCCAGACCGCTGACGTAGTTGTCGTTCAGGCCCACGCCCATTATCTCAGAGCCCATGTCGTGGAGGAGGAAGTCGGAGTAGGGGTGGATGGTCTGGCGCCCGAGCCATGGCAGCTGCGTGCCGTTGAGCAATACCGTGCCCCGTGCCCGGGTGTGGAGCGTGGTGGCGTGGCAGAGGCCGCAGCCGGCCTGATAGAAGAGTTCCTCGCCGCGGCGCACGGTCTTGTTGTTGACGTTGCGGCGTGCTGGCACGCCGAGGCACTGGAGGTAGAGGTCCACGTCCTCCATATCCTCGGTGGAGATGTCGAGCTCGTCGTAGAGCAGACCCATGAGCGAGCCTTCGCGCATCTGCAGCTGTCCCTCACAGATTTCCTCGGGGTAGCGGCTGTTGGTCACGCCCATGTCGGAAGAGAAGCCCAGCTCTACGGTGAGGTCAGCGTGTTGTGCCTTGTTGCCTCCCACTCCGAGGCGTCGCTGTCCGCGCTCGGTGATGTAGTTGCACCGCCCGCTGATGCCCCATTCCGGGTAGTTGCTCTTGCGGGCCAGGGCTTCAATCTCGTTGGGGTCGAGGGCCATGATTTGTCCCATGCCGACGTGGCGCAGTGGTATGCGGACAGAGCAGAAGAGGTCCTCGGGGGCTACGCTGTCGGCATACCACTCGCTGATGCTGTACTCGGGATAGCAGAGCTCATACTCGTCGCCATCGGGGAACTGGAACTTCTGGTAATGCTTGGTCACGTGGATCTTGCCTTCGGGCTGCACGCCGTAGATGGCCTGGTCGTGGATGACGCGCCCGTAGTCCTGGAAGAAGACGCCGTTCTTGCGCGTGACGTAGACGAGCATTGCCGAGAAACCGTAGGGGCCGCTGCCCTCGGCATCCTCCCACAGGGCAGGCTTTGTGCGGCCGGCGTTGCGGTGGCAGCTGCCACAGCTGTAGCCGGCGTAGACGGGGCCGAGGCCGCCGCCGTAGCCATTGGAGCTGGTGCGAGCGTCGTCGTAGAGCTTGTCGCCTCGCATGAAGCGTTTCTTCAGGTCGCCCGTGACCCAGTCGGCCTCGCTGTCGAAGGCGAACGACGAGGTCGAGAAGATGGTCGATATGCCGGCTGAGAGAGCATAGCCTGCGGGCGCTTCGAAGTCGGCTTCGGTGAAGCCTTCTTCCTCGTCACAGGCTGCAAGGCCGAGGGTGCCAAGGGCAAGGAATAAAAGGGTTTTTTGCAGTGGTTTCATTTGAGGATCTTTTAATACGCCAAAGAAGCAAAGGCCAGTGCCGGAGCGCCTGGTCTTTACTTCTGTTGACTATGGCTTTTATTTATCGGGCCTTACTCTTCGTCGCCGCCTATCTCGTGGCTGAGGAAGAGGTCCTTGTAAGCCTTGCCGCCTTCGTAGCTCTTGGTCCACGAGTTGTAGAGCTCGTTGGCATCCTGCTGAAGGAGGTAGCCTACCTGTACCATGTAGTTGCCCCATGAACGGGCATTGGCTGCGGTGTAGTCGAGGTCGGCAGCGTCGGTGCTGGTGCCATCGGTGAGGGTGCGTGCCTTACCGTTCTTGAAGATGAGGAACTCCATGGTGTGGAAACCGCGGACGCTCTGCACGGCCTCAATCTCGTCGTCGCTGTCACCGTCGCTCCAGGTGAGGTTGTCGAACTTACCCGAGTTGAGGATGTTGACGATAGCTTCCTGGTCGAGGGGCCAGCTGTCCATGTTGGGGTCGAGGCCGAGGGCATCTACGGGGCCGAAGAGGAAGGCCTCGCTGGTCTCCCAGGGCTCGCGGGCGTCGAACCATGCCTCGCAAGCTGCAGCGAAGTTGGCATCGCTGGGGTTGGCGGCGAAGGTCTGGGCTGCACGGTAGAGGGCTGTGTTGGCATCTACGAGAGCCTTGTATGTTGGCAGAACGACGTCGTTGACGTAGGTGGTGAGGATAGGCTGCAGCACTGCATCGGCGTTGACGGCAGCTGTGCGCTGGAGATAGCCTTTGAGGTTGCCCAGCACATCCTCCAGCTCATTGCAAACCTTCATGGCTGTCTGCACCTCGGGCGCACCGATATTGTTGCGGAAGGGGGCGGGGATGGCCTGAATGGCATCGTAGGCGGCCTGGATGGCTTCGCGCACCTGGTTGTCGAGGTCGGCATTATTGGCTGCGAGCAGCGTAGCGAGCGAGTTGGTGGCTACGCGGCCGTTGCGGGTGCCGTAGTAGGCATTGCGGATGGAGAGGATGTTGTTGGAGTAGTCGTCGATGCTGTGCCATGAATACCACGACTCTACGGCGTAGAGGGCTTCGGTAGTGCGGCCGCTCTTAAAGAGGTCGTAGGGATCGCCGATTTTGGCGTTGCCCACCTCGTTGGCAATGTCTATGCAACCGTCGATAATCTGCTCTACGCAGACGAGGGCTGCCTGAGTCTCGCCGCCGGGTGTTTCGGGGTCATCTTTGTCGCAGGCCGTGAAGCTCAGCGATGCAGTAAGCAGCATTGCTGCCATGAAGAAATACTTTTTCATAAATCTTTTATTCCTATTTAAAGTTAAACAATATAAGTTTCGGATGTTCATTTACTATTTGACAATTTACGATTTACTATGGATTTACAATGGGATTGATTTATTATTTCAGCACCTGCGGTGTTCTGTGTAAATTGCTAAATCGCAAAATCGTAAATAAATTGTACATTGTAAATCGTTAGATTGTAAATATGAAGCCGGCTTCAGAAAGTTGAGTTAAACTATGTCTGAAAAAGGAGCAAGGGTTTTCTGGAGGGGGCTGAGCCCTGTGCCGCCGGGAGCCTGCCGGAGAGCTGCTCAAGGCCCTATTTCTGCCAGAACCAGGCGGTATATGCCACGCCTAATGAGAACTCGTTCTCGCGGTTGTAGCGGCTGTGGCCTACGACGGCTGCCGTTCCCACCTTGCGCGTCGACCAGTCGGCCTTGACGACGAGGTTGGGGAGGGGGAACCAATTGAGGCCGCCCGTCCATTTGCTAACTTGGCAGCGCGGGTCGATGAGCTGCGTGCCCTCGCCCTGCTGCTGCGGGTTGTAGTATTCATATCGCCCGAAGGGGTAGATGACGGGGCAGCGCGTAGTGCCTGCGAAGGCGCTCAGGTTGAGGCCGGCCTCTACGCCATAGGAGAGGGCATTCTTGGCCGTACGGCGCATGGCGCCATGGTGGTACTTGGAGAGGTTGGAGAGCGAGACGCCGCTGAGCTTCTGCGAATTGGTGATCTGCCCCCACAAGAGGTTGGCGCGTGCCGTGACGTAGCGGTTGCGGTACTGGGCGTCAGCCGAGAGGATGTTCACGCGCACGCCGTCGACACTCGAGTACTTATAGCGCTTGTCGGCATTTGCGGTGGCGTCATTGCAGAAATAATATGATGCGCCCACGCGCAAACCCGGCACACCTTCGTAGTCAAACCGTGCCGTGTAGGCCGGCGAGGTGAAGTTGTCGGACTCGAAGATACCTTGCTTGCCGTCGGCAACCCAATGGTCGCGCCCGAAACCGTCGGCGTTCAGGCCTGCGGTGAGGTAAGCCTCATAGCTCACGCGGCTGTAGCCCCTGCCCAGGCGGCCGAAGATGCTCAGGCCGGTCTCGTGCCACGTCGAGGGGATGAAAGTCGTCTCGGCCTCAGGGCGTATGGTGCCGAAGAAGAGTATGGGCTCGTGGTGAGCATTGGTGAGACCTACGGGCAGGACCATGTGGCCGGCGCGCACATGAAAGGCGCGGTTGAGGGTATATGTCACGTGGAACTGCTCGAGCGCCACTTCGCCGCCCTTCTCCATCTCGGTCTCATATTCGCCGTTCTCTGATGCTTCCAGCTCTGTTTCTATGCCTACGCCCCCCGCCTCAAATTCGATCTCGGCGCCGAGCTGCCAGTGGCGGTTGAAACGATAGTCGCCTGCAATGACGAAACGGGGAATGGCTATCGTGGAGCGGCGCTCGTAGTTAATGCCTGACGCCGTGCCGTTGAAGCGGCTCGTGCCGTAGCCTTTCATCGAAGCCACCATTTCTCCATAGCTGCCTATGCGGAAGCGCTCGTAACCATCATCCTGAGCCTCAGCCACCTGCGTGCAGGCCACCGCGAGCAAAAGCGCAAGAAATATGTCCTTATAATTCATTTTCAAAACCTTTATTAGTAGTGTAGTGCCGCCCCATACTTGGGAAAGCGGGTGCAAAGATAGTAAGTCTTTTTGATAGCTGAAAGGCCCGGCGGAGAAAATACCTACTATTTTGTATTGCCCTGCGCTCGTAATACCTAAATATAATTAGCGGCAGCGGACGCTTTAGGTATTAAGCAGCTGAAAACGTCCTTTTTTCGATGTTTAAAGATTAATTTTTGCCTTTTCTCTTTCCCCTTTTAATTTAATTGCCTACTTTTGTAGCCGAAAATACTTAATTACTTAAGTTTTGGATGTTCATTTACTATTTGACAATTTACGATTTACTATTTCAGCACCTGCGGTGTTCTGTGTATATTGCTAAATCGCAAAATCGTAAATAAATTGTACATTGTAAATCGTTAAATTGTAAATATGAAGCCGGCTTCAGAAAGTTGAGTACTTAATTACTAATTCATAAACATTTCGCAAAGATGAAGAACATTTGGAAATTCATGGCAGCATTGCTCGTCGTAGCTCTGCCTTTCGTTGCTACTGCTTGCGGCGACGATGACAAACCTGAAGGCCCCAAGACCTACACCTACACATGGCTCCTCCAGAACACCAGCCTCCCCTCCAGCGCAACGACGGCCGAGAAGGCTGATGCCCTCCTTGCCGAGACCACTGTTAACGGCCTCTTCGCAACCGCTTTCCGCGCCCAGGGCTTCACAGTTGACGCCAACGCCCAGGAATTCACCATCACCACCGAAGATGAAATCTCGACCTACGACAACAAAGTCAAGGCCGCTATCTACAACGTCAAGGGCGGCGATGCCCTCTCTGCTGCAGCCCAGAAGCTTCCCACAGCTGCCAAGATACAGGTGAAGCGTGGCTCAACAACCATCATCACCGAGAGCCTGCGATAAGCTAACGCGGCGTAAAGTTCATACGCCATACCCAACAACAAAGCCTGACCTCAAGCCGAGGCCAGGCTTTTAAAAACGAAGCAAATGCATTTCACTGAAAGCGCTCACATGAGCGACCTCATCCACGACGACTACCGCCTGCTGCAGGTGATCTCACGCTTCGGCGTCTCGCTCGGATTCGGCGACAAAAGCATCAGCGAGGCATGCTCAGCCAGCAAAGTAGACACTGCAACATTCCTGGCTGTGGTCAACTTCATCCAGAGCGAAGGGCGCCTGCCGGTTGAAGAACTGGCAGAGGAGGTCAGCGTGGCCGAACTGATGCGCTACCTGCAACGCTCGCACTCCTACTTCATCGACTTCCGCCTGCCGGCAATCAGGCGCAAGCTCATCGAGGCCATTGACTGCTCGGCACGCAACCAGATAGCCTTCCTCATTCTGAAGTTCTACGACGAATACGCCGCAGAGGTGCAACGCCACATGGACTACGAGAACACACATATACACACTTACGTACAGCTGCTCCTCGAAGGACGTGTGCCAAACAGGCACGCCAGCTACAGCGAACTGGCACACCAGCACCACGACAACCACGCAAGCCTCAGCAAAAGCAGCAACGAGCTCAAGTCCATCATCATCAAATACTATGCCAGCGACAGCGACACACAGCGCCTGGCAGACACGCTGATGGACATCTACATCATGGAAGAAGACCTCTTCTCCCACTGCCACCTCGAGGACACGCTCTTCGCCGAAGCTGTACACAACCTCGAAAACGAGGTGCGATGCAAGCTACGACAAGGCAATACTGCCACAAAGGGCGAGGCTGCTGCCGCCGCCACCGACAATTCCAACGACACCTCGAGCGAACTCTCTGAACGCGAGAAGGAGGTAATATGCCACGTCGTGCGCGGGCTCTCAAACAAAGAAATAGCAGAGCGGATGTTCATCTCGGCCAACACCGTGATGACTCACCGCCGCAACATTGCACGGAAGACACAAATCCACTCGCCAGCAGGACTCACCATCTACGCCATCGTCAACGGACTGATAAACCTTGACGAGGTGAAACTATAGCATTATCCGGGGAATTAAGGGGAGCAGGGGAGCTAACTCACTTTACCCCCCAAAAACATCATACCCAACTTTCTAAAGCCGGCTTCATATTTACAATTTAACGATTTACAATGTACAATTTATTTACGATTTTGCGATTTAGCAATTTACACAGAACACCGCAGGTGCTGAAATAGTAAATCAATCCCATTGTAAATCCATAGTAAATCGTAAATTGTCAAATAGTAAATGAACATCAGAAACTTAAACATCATACAATTCACAATCAATTGGACCAGGAACTTAACAGCTTAATACATTCCACTTCCCTACCTCACAGGGATGGGCAAGTGGGTGGGTCGGCAGGGGCTGCTGCCGCCTCCGACTTCGAGCAGGCGCTGCGCCCATTGCGCTTCGAGGATTTTGCCGGACAGGACAAGCAGGTGAGCAACCTGCGAGTCTTCGTTGAGGCGGCAAAATACCGTGGCGAGCCACTCGACCACACACTCCTGCACGGACCTCCGGGACTGGGCAAGACGACGCTCTCCAACATCATAGCCAACGAACTCGGAGTAGGCTTCAAAATCACCAGCGGCCCCGTGCTCGACAAACCTGGAGACCTGGCCGGCATACTCACCTCGCTGGAGCCACACGACGTGCTGTTCATCGACGAGATCCACCGACTATCGCCCGTTGTGGAAGAGTACCTATACTCAGCCATGGAAGACTACCGCATCGACATCATGATCGACCGCGGACCATCAGCTCGTTCCATACAAATCGACCTCAACCCCTTCACCCTCGTGGGGGCCACGACACGTAGCGGCCTGCTCACAGCTCCACTGCGTGCACGCTTCGGCATAAACCTACACCTCGAATACTACGACGCCAACACGCTCCGAGGCATAGTCCTGCGCTCGGCAGGCATACTCGGACAAGCCATTGACACGGAGGCTGCAGCCGAGATAGCACGCCGCAGTCGCGGAACGCCCCGTATTGCCAACGCGCTACTGCGGCGCGTGCGCGACTTCGCACAAGTGAAAGGCAACGGAAACATCGACCTCGAAATAGCACGCTATGCACTCGAGGCGCTCAACATAGACCGCCACGGACTCGACCTCATCGACCGAAAGATCCTGCTGGCCATCATCGACAAGTTCAAAGGAGGCCCGGTAGGCGTCGGGACAATAGCAACAGCCATAGGCGAGGACCCGGGCACAGTGGAAGAGGTCTACGAGCCTTTCCTCATCAAAGAAGGCTTCATAAAGCGCACACCACGCGGACGCGAAGTGACCGACCTGGCCTACGACCATCTGCAGCGGAGCCGCTTCAAGCCCGCTGACGGGCAACCCAGTTTGTTTGATTGACTATGCTTGATATTCAAAGAATAAGGACAGACTTCCCTATCCTCGGCCGCGAGGTCTACGGGCGGCCTCTCGTCTACCTCGACAACGCAGCCACGACGCAGAAACCACGCTGCGTCGTAGACGCGATGACTGATGAGTATCTGAACGTGAATGCCAACGTGCATCGCGGCGTACACTACCTCTCGCAGCAAGCCACCGACCTGATGGAGCAGGCACGCGAGACTGTCAGACGGTTCATAGGCGCACGCTCAACAGCCGAGGTCGTCTTCACACGAGGCACCACCGAGAGCATAAACCTCGTGGCGTCCTCCTTCGGACAGGCTTTCCTTGGCGAAGGCGACGAAGTGGTCATCACTGAGATGGAACACCACTCCAACATCGTGCCGTGGCAGCTCTTGCGCGAGCGCACAGGCATAAAGATAAAGGTGTGCCCCATCACTGACGAAGGACGCCTCGACCTCGAAGCTTTCGTGCGCCTGCTCAGCAGCCACACGCGCCTCGTCAGCGTCACGGCAGTCTCCAACGTGCTCGGAACGGTGAATCCCATCAAGGAAATCATCGCCATAGCTCATGCCCACGACGTGCCCGTGCTCATCGATGCCGCGCAGGCCGCCCCCCACATGCCCATCAACGTCCAGGAACTCGACTGCGACTTCCTCGCTCTGAGCGGCCACAAGGTGTACGGTCCCACAGGCATAGGAGTCCTCTACGGCAAAGAAGCCCTGCTTGAGCAGATGCCTCCATATATGGGCGGAGGAGAGATGATAGGAAAAGTAAGTTTCGAACACACGACATGGAACGAGCTGCCATATAAGTTCGAGGCCGGCACGCCAGACTACGTTGCAGCCACAGGCCTCGCACGCGCTCTCGACTATGTCACCTCCATAGGCATAGACGAGATAGAAGCCTACGAACACCAGCTGGGAACGTACGCCTACGAACAGCTCATGCAGATTGAAGGAATGAATATCTACGGGCCGGCACCCAGCCCCGTCGTATCTTTCAACATCGTATCTCCTTCCCTACAGGGGAGGGCTGATGGGGGCCTTATCCACCATCTCGACCTGGGCACCCTACTCGACCGCCTCGGCATAGCCGTACGCACAGGCCACCACTGTGCCGAGCCCCTCATGCACAGGCTCGGTATCGAAGGCACCGTACGCGCCAGTTTCGCCCTCTACAACTCACGGGAAGAGGTAGACAGCCTCTGCGATGCCATCCGACGCGTGGCAACTATGTTCTGAACAATGCAGTGTTATTTACCTTGGCTTTGGAGGCAACGGCAATACCACGACTCGTTTTCGCCGCTACGAGGGCGACACGCTGGCCGTGGCTGATGCCAGCCGGCGCCCAGCCATTCTGCGTGAATACACTGACAAGGCTCATCTACTACGCCCCAACCACTGGTATGCCATACGCCTTGAAGTGACGCCTAAGCCCGGCGGTGCACGTGTCCGCTACACAATCGATGATGAGACTTTCGCTGACTACCTCGACCCAAATCCCCTGCTGCGGGGCTGGTTTGCCTTCCGCACTACTTGGAGC
>JAFUFW010000090.1 GCA_017469685.1 Bacteroidaceae bacterium
ACCAAGCAGCTCATCAGCACGGCGGCTGGCATCACGGCGGTTCTGGCCTGCTATGAGCGCAGGAATCATAATGTTTTCCTTTGCAGTGAACTCAGGCAGCAGCTGGTGGAACTGAAACACGAAGCCTATCTGTCTGCCACGGAAACGTGCAAGAGCCTTTTGCGAGAGGCGGGTGACATCGGTGTCGTTGATGATGACAGTGCCCTCATCGGCCTTGTCGAGAGTGCCCATGATTTGTAGCAGTGTCGTCTTGCCGGCACCGCTTGGACCTACGATACTCACAATTTCTCCTTCTGCGATATCAAGGTCAATGCCCTTCAGCACTTCGAGCTGTCCGAAGCTCTTTCTGATATTTCGGAGTTGTATCATTTAATCTAAGGAGTATATACTATAAATAATGAATGATTAACATGGAATTAATTATTATTTCGCCTAAGCTTACCCAGCCACTCCTCAAATAGCATCTGACGCTGGGTGACACTCTGTCCGTTGGGAGCAAACACAGAGAGGCTCTCACCAGGATCGCCGAACTGATCAGGATAGAGAAGTATGACGTTCGTATGGCTGAAATGGCGCGCGAGCAATGAGGGAATGGTATTGAGCGCAGGTGTGTGTGAGATAAAACCGGCACGAGAACTAACAACGACGAAAAGATGGTCATCCATAACGATTTGAGGCAACGAGAGAAGCATCGCGCCAAAGCCCTTCTCTGCTACTACATCTTTGAGCACGTTGGGGTGCAGCTCATCAAGGTAGCTTTTAATATAGAAACCAGTGTCGCCACAGGTGTGGAAATGCATCGCCATTCCCGTGCGCTCTCCAATACGACAGAGGTGTTCAAGCCATTTATAGAAACCCACCTCATATTCTGCCATCGGAGGTACGGCAACCGTCACCTGCCGCAGCGTGCCAGGTGTCATGAGCAGCCGCACGAGCAGCACCTCGCGGTGCGTTGTGTTAAGCACGCTCTGAGCTATCACGCCCAAGTTGCCCGCTAAACGGCCGTCGGCCTGTTCGTGAAGGCCGAGTATCACTTCGCCTGCATCCACCTCGCGCATTGTATGTACGATAGCACTTGCCACGTTTGAACTCACACGGCTCATTGTGGACATCTGCACATCGGCTGCAGCAGCCAAGGTCTTGGCACGTTCAAGATTATGCTGCCCTTGCGCTCGCATAGCATCATCGGGATCGTCATCCATGGATATGGCAAGCCCCATAAGGCTGTCAACTATAAGCGGATTGCGTATCATGATAGCAAGCTGTGTGATAGCTTCAACGGTCTGGGGATAGGCATAGGCCGTGAGACATTTGCCGTGGTAGCTACCCCGATTGCGCTCAAGTTCGTTTGTCTCCATGGCTAAACGCCGTGCACCACGCTCAGTGGCCAGCGAGCTGACTATACATGACACAAGTATGAGGAGTACGGTGGCATTCAGCATCAGACTATCCATGAGAGCCACTGCGGGGGCCGTAGCAATCATAACTATAGCTAAGGCTCCGGCAGCATGTGCATTAGTAAGACCGAAAAGCAAATGGAGATCTGCACGACGTCCTCCGGAAAGCCAGTTCATCAGGGCTGCTGCCAACCATTTGCTGACTATGGCAGAAACAACTACCACAACGCACAACCATAAACCAGAGGAATCAGCCACGACACGAATATCAATAAGCATGCCTACGCCAATAAGGAACCATGGCACAAACAGTGCATTACCGACAAATTCCAAACGCCCCATCAGGGGACCGCCATGAGGGATGACACGGTTGAGCACCAGACCTCCGAAGAAAGCACCTAACAAGCCCTCAAGCCCAACAAGCTCGGCCAGCCATGCGCTGATGAAGACCATGGAGAGGACAAAGACAAACTGAGTGACGGCATCTTCGTTGCGTCGCAGGAACCATCGGCCAACCTTCGGGAAAGTCCAGGCCACTCCAGTCAGATAAACGCTTATACCCACGAAGAAGCGGAGCCAGAACAACCAGCCTCCGCCGCCATGTCGCACCTGAACGACCACGGCAAGCGTCAACAGAGCCAGGAACGAGGCGATTGCCGTGGCCATGATGGAGAAGACTACACTACGATGCTTGCCGAGACCGTAACGACCAACAATAGGAAATGCCACCAACGTGTGGGAGCCAAGGATACAACCTACGAGCACCGACGTAGCAGCACCCAAATGAAGTCCCCAATATGACACGCTTAGCCCGGTGATGAAAGGCAGCAGAAAGGTAAGTAAACCGAAGCCCAAGCCCCCACGTCCGTAACGGCGGAAGCTGCCCATGTCCATCTCCAAGCCTGCCAAGAACATGATGTAGTAAATGCCAACCTGCCCAAACAGCTCGAAGGATGAGTCGCGCGCCATCACATTAAAGCCATGCTCGCCCAACAACAGACCAGCGATAATCAGGCCTATGATGTGCGGCACATGGAGCCTGCGTAGCACGATAGGCGCCAGCAGGATGACGAGCAGCATGACCAGGAATATCGAGGTTGGGTTAGTGATCAGGGCGTTCATCGTGTGGATCGTTTTTATTTTACAACAAACTTCTTACCCTGCGTAATATGCAAACCACGCTGGAGCTTAGACTGAAGAGGTCGGCCAGCAATGTCAAACTGCAGGGTTGGGTCGTCGTCGGCAGACACTGCACTTATGCCGTCGGGGGATGCTACAACAACGAGTACGCCGTCTGTGGCCAGACGCGAGCTGTCCCAAGTCAGACCGGGAGCCGGCATGGCTGGCTCGACGCTTACTGCGCCGCTGACAGAGACGGTTCCTGCGCCCGTGAACACCTTAAGCTCATCGCCAGCCTCAAGCTCGCGCGAGCCAAGGAGACTGACCTTAAGTACGGGGCTGAAGAGCGTCACGTTGCCGGCCACCTCAAAAGCATCGCACTGCACGGCGGATGCATTGCGGCGAACACGTATGCCGAGGGCACCGCCTTTGCGAACGGAAAGTGCCCCGGCGTGCTTGAAAGTGCCGATTGTTGTGCCTTTACTTACTGATAGTAAACCGGCGTAAATAGTCAGTGCGCCAGTGCTCTCAGACCCTGTAAGCACCAGCGTGCCAGTGCCGTACTTATTAAGCGAGCCAGTGAACTTACCTGCAAAACTATCATCATTATTCAGGTATCCAACATTCCACGTACCTGTTGAGAGGGTGGCGTCGGTAGCGGCAGACTGCAGCGAACCTATTCTAGTGGTGAGGTTTGTCTCTGTTGCGCTTTGACTCTTAGTGTGAACGGCATAGACGCCTGAGCCCAGTTTTACAGAAGCTTTACTGAGGTCGGTATCCGCCGTGATACGGAATTGTCCGCTACTGACGTTCAATGTACCCTCGAAGTTGGAGCAGTTCATGTAGAAGTCTCCTCGCACGTATGGGAAACTGATGTTCATCGTGCCGCTACCGAGCAGTGAGCCCCCAATCTTACAGCGCTGGCCCGTGGCCATTGTAAGCGTTTTGCCAGTTTCAATCATAAGACGGTTTTGGAAGGTCGGCACCTGTGAGGTAGAATTATTGTTGAAGATACCTATAGTGGAGTTTCCAGTAACCGTGATTGGTGATGTAGCTGTGCCGAAGGTGGTGTTCCAGGTGCCCATAGCCAACGTACCTCCAGCAAGTATGGTTCCACCCGAATAAGTGTTTGCGCCACCATAAGTAAGGTTAAGTTGTCCTGCGCCTTCCTTACGCAGTGTTCCCTTGCCGCTGACACGCCCCTTTATGGCTGCAATGCCGCTGGCAAGCTGAATGCTTGCCGTATCGTTAAGCGTGACGTTCCTATTGGTGGCAGTATTATTATTGTTGATTATGAGCCGAGCCTTGCCTATCTGGAAATTCTTGGCCGCCGTGGTTGACGAGCCTATGCTGCTGGGAAGGCCACCGTCAGCGAGTTCGGCAACTTCCACGGAGCCACTATTAATTATAGTAGCTCCGGTATATGTACTGCCTTTGGCGCGCAAGTTCACACGGCCGTTTCCATTTACAGTGATGCCGCCCTCTCCACTGAAGCCTCCGCTGCCACCGATAGTTATAGTCTTTGTCTGATTCTCAAAGAGAACACCTCCGATGGGCATCAGCTCATCGGCCTGCACGGTGGTACGCTGGGCCGCATCATTAAATATAATTTGGTCGCCGGCCACAAATTCGGTAGCGCCGATGCCCAGCTGCCAGTTGGAGGTCTGATAGTCCCACAGAGTGTTCTCGGCACCCGTCCATACGACTCCTTCTGCAGCTTGGCGCTGCTCGTTGATAATGATGCTTACGTAGCCTTCACCTACATTAATATTATATGACAGGCCTTCTAATCCTATAACCTGAATATTGTCAGTCTTGCCTTTAAACTCACCTGAGAACGTAATAATTATGTGTTCGGCAGGTTCAAGTCTCTCGGTATGTTTGACGTTAATAATCAATTTACTGGTGACGCTCAGGTCTCCATCGATGCTCAGCAAATCGGCATGTTGTTCCTCAAAGGCTCCTGCATCGTTTTTGTTTTCTATATTGGCCTCGTAGTATATGGGTCTATTTATTGTGAGTCCCTTCTTAAAGGTGATGGTGCCGAGGGGATCCGACTCGTTGCCTGGGCTTAGGCGGCAGCCCTCGTAGTTGAGGGCACCTTCGAAGACAATGTTCTCAGCGAGGATGGCATTGCCGGCGAGGGTGCCGCGTGCACGCAACTCTATAGGCCCCTGCACAGTAGTGTTTACCTCAAGAGTACCTTCTGAGATATAGGTAGTACCTGTGAAGTTCATTGGCACATTAATGGCGAAGGTGCCCTGCTGGCTCTTCCACAAATCCATGGAACCCTCAAAGCTGCCGTCGCCATCAACGAACAGTCGCTGATTTCGAACGGGCATCGCATAAATGACGCTCGGACGCACGGATTGGTTTAGTATGATGTGTGATGGCGAATAAAGGTCGAAGAGCACACTCTTGCCGTCGGCATAAGAGACATTCTCTGAGCGTGTGTAGTCTGTGAAAGCATTGTTGCCAGGAGCAAAGGTGGCAGAGCGAGCGGATGTGGAACCGAAAATCGGGGCAAACACTAAGTCCGTCAGCATCGTCGGAGGCAACTGGGGGCGAGGCATATCGTAGCCGAGATAGAACCCCGGATTAGGGCTCTGGTAATAGCCTTTCGTTGTACAGTCGCCCCGGTAATGTGGATCCTCTTGCAGACAATAGATGTTATTGATAGATGTAGTATAGTCAGTACTTACACCTACGATGCCAACCTGCACGTTGCCTTCTTTATGTAGAAGGATCAGCTCCTCACGCCAGTCGCCTATGATGTCGCCCCAAAAAGCGGCACGCTTTGCATAAACGGTTATATAGCGCCAATTACTGATCTTGGCGAACTCTACCTCACGACCTTTGTAGAAGTCCTGAATATAAACGTTGTAGTGGCTGTCACTTGTCTGTACGACTTCACGGTCGGGCTCGGCATCCCACCATATTCCTTCACAGGGATACTGATTTGCCAGCCCGCTTATGAGGTTTCCCTTGGCATCATACATATTGCCGTCCATAGTGCTCCACATCTCCCATCCAAGGTGGCTGGGATCAACGTCCATACATTCCCCGCGCCCAACGTCTCCTGTGGCTGCCATATACCACCGCTTTATACTCTCTCCCGTGCGAGAGTCATAGAGTATCATTCCCAGCTGGTCGCCTGCATACTGCTGAACCGCAAAGGTCTCAAGCCCAGGGCGCTCAGGATCTATGTCACTGATACGGAAGCGGTCCCCGTGGGCTATGCCCGTATTGAAGAGCACTTTGCCTGTGTTGTCCATCGTATAGCCGCCAACCATCATCTCGTCGCAGCCATCGCCGTCAACGTCGCCGATGCGAATCTGGTGGAAGGCCGGCGCACCTGTGGGCTCATTGAACAGTTCACGCAGTTTCCCTGCCTTTCCGCCAGTGAAATCGTAGGCCACGCCCAGATTATAGTAATGGTGGTCTCCCTCTATGCCGCGCATGTGCCATTCCATAACAATGGCAGGGTGAACGCCGTCAGGGTAGAAAGCCCCCATATGCCCCACGTGCTTATTGTATTCATCGCCCATGAGGCTGGCACGGTTAGTGCGATTGTAATGCTGGTTATAGCTCTGTTCTATGCTGGCTTTTTCGCGGCCGGTGAGTCCGTCAATGATGCTGATGTAACGGGGTGCGTTGCGGGTGTTCTGTGTCTCATAGTCCACTATTCCGTCGTTGTCGGTATCAGCCTTCGTGCTTCCGTTTACATACAGTCCGAAGTCCTTCTTGTCTGGATCCCAGAACTGGGTGCCGTCAGAGGATTGAATGATGACGTCACCGAAGCCGTCGCAGTCCATGTCCGCCACTGTGATCTGGTCGTCCTGCCCACTGCAACTGAGCTCGTTGGGACCGAGCTTCACCGTCCACAGGTGCTCGCCCGTACGCAGATAACCTTCAACATAGCAGTCGAGGGCATTGCTGTTGCTCTTACGGTTGACCACATAGTCCATCTCGCCGTCGCCATCAAGGTCGACAGGCCAGACGTAGCTGGTATTGAACTGCGAGGCGGTGAGAGGCGAGGCGTCGAAGGTGATGCTCATGAACATGTTGCGCATATCAAAGTTCTTCGCCACGAACGGTACGCTTGGCTCGCTTTCTACGCCATCAATAATGATGGTAACAGTTACGGATGCCCCGGTTGGGACCTTCGATGAGGTTGTCTGGAAATTGGTATTCTTCAGCGGATTGGTGTTTACCTTTGTGCCGTTGACATATACATTATATGTTGCACCCTCTGGCTCCTGAGCCAGACGACGCCACGAGACAAGGACGCTACTACCATTGCGAACGGCAACCACTCCGCGGCCAAGAGGCTGCTGAAGGCGTTGGGCATAAACGCAAGTAGCCGTGGTTGCCACCAAAATGGCAACCACGGCTACGATGGAGAGTAGACGCTTCATATAAGTTGTTAGTTAAAATATTCAGATGGGACAGGCATGTCAGCCTATATTGCCCACTTTAATTAGATATTCTGCTATCTGCACGGCATTGAGGGCTGCGCCTTTTTTTATCTGGTCGCCGCAGAGCCAGAACGTCAGGCCGTTCTCATTGGCCAAGTCCTTGCGTATACGCCCTACGAAGACGTCGTCCTCGCCTGCAGTGAAGAGGGGCATGGGGTATTTCCTCTTGACGGGATCGTCGATGACGGTTACTCCCTTGGCGGCAGCAAGGGCTGTGCGGGCAGCCTCAACGCTTATGGGTTCTTCCGTCTCTATCCACACGGCTTCGGAATGACTTCTCAGCGACGGCACACGCACGCACATCGCTGAGCAGGCGGCATCTGTGTGCATAATCTTGCGAGTCTCGTTGAACATCTTCATCTCCTCCTTCGTGTAGCCGTTGTCGGTGAACACATCAATCTGCGGTATGACATTGTAGGCCAACTGATATGCAAACTTTTCCACGGGCGGTTCCTCTCCATTAATCAGCGCGCGGTACTGCGCCTCAAGCTCGGCCATGGCGGCTGCTCCAGCACCGCTGGCAGCCTGATAGCTTGCAATGTGTATACGACGGATATGGCTTAATTGCTCTAATGGCTGGAGACAAACGACCATCATAATCGTTGTGCAGTTGGGATTGGCTATGATGCCGCGGGGGCGATTGAGGGCATCCTCGGCATTGCATTCGGGCACCACAAGGGGCACGTCTTCGTCCATGCGGAACGCTGAGGAGTTATCGATCATCACTGCTCCGTGCTTTGTTATGGTGTCGGCAAACTCTTTTGACGTACCACCTCCAGCCGAGACGAAGGCTACATCAACGTTCCGGAAATCATCGCCCTGCTGAAGAAGTCTTACCTCATATTCTTTTCCGCGGAAGTTGTATTTCCGCCCGGCGCTACGCTGGCTACCGAAGAGCAGAAGGTTATCGATGGGGAAATTTCTCTCGTCGAGCACGTGGAGGAACTCTTGTCCTACTGCGCCACTGGCGCCTACGATAGCTACGTTCATATCGTTAGTTTGATGTTAATTATTAACGTTTGCGGGTGCAAAGATACGAAAATATTAGGGATTAGGGATTAGAGATTAGAGTTTTTTTAACTAAAACGCTAACTATGCCCGCTGGACGCTGAAAGATGTAAGCTAAAAGATGATGTTTCGGCTGCCATCGTCACACACTTCAATATGCACGCGCACCGTCTCTTGTGGCAACAAGTCTTCAATGAGCTCAGGCCATTCTATCAGACACCAGGCGCCACTATAGAGGTAGTCTTCGAAGCCCATATCATAGGCCTCGGAGAGTCGCTTGAGCCTGTAGAAGTCGAAATGATAGACGGGTCCTTCATATTCGTTGATTATGGCAAAGGTGGGTGATGTCACCGTTTGCACTACCCCAAGCGCTTTGCAGAGGGCTCTGGTAAACGTTGTCTTGCCTGCGCCCATCTTGGCATAAAATGCAATGATGCGGGCATCGCCTATCTCCGACAGGAACTGGCGTGCTGCGGCATCAATTTCATCTAACGACTTAACTTTTATTTCCATTTCTTTCTTTTATCTTTTCAGAAAAGCCCTAATCCCTAATCACCTTCTCCTCGGGGTCAGTTCTATAAGCGGGATAAGCATCTCTTCCATCGAGATGCCTCCATGCTGGAATGTGTTGCGATAGTAGCTGACGTAGTAGTTATAGTTGTTTGGATAGGCGAAGAAGCTGTCGCCACGAGCAAAGATGTAGCGCGTGGAGAGGTTCGGAGCCGGCAACATAGCGCGGTGCGGATCGGTGAGTTCATAGACTTCTTTGGGATTGTAGTCGAGATTCTTCCCCAGCTTGTAGCGGAGGTTTGTGTTAGTATTCTTATCTCCTTTCACACGTACTGGCGTCTGGCAGCGTATGGAACCATGGTCGGTTGTTAAAATTACCCGATAGTCCGATGCTGCAAGGCTTCGGAACAGGTCGCCCACTGCCGAGTGGCGGAACCAGCTCAGCGTGATGCTGCGGTAGGCGGCTTCGTTGCTTGCCAGCTCGCGCACCATGCGGCTTTCGGTGCGGGCGTGTGAGAGCATATCAATGAAATTCAGTACGCAGACGTTGACATCGTATTTCGCAAGCTGTGGCAGATGAGCCAGCAGACGCTCTGCTGCGGCCGAATCATTTACTTTGTTGTAAGAGAAAGTGTGCTGGCGGCGATAGCGCTTGAACAATGTCTGTATTAGAGGAGCCTCATTGAGGTTCTTGCCCTCCTCTGAGTCCTCGTCGACCCACAAGTCAGGAAACATCTCGGATATGATGTTGGGCATGAGTCCTGAGAAGATAGCGTTGCGGGCATACTGCGTTGCCGTTGGCAAGATGCTACAATAGAGACTTTCGTCGACAGTAAACAGCTCGCTGATTTCGCCCATGAGGGTGCGCCACTGATCAAAGCGGAAATTATCTATAACGATGAGGAACACCTTCTCTCCCTTGTCAAGATGAGGAAAGATGCGCCGCTTAAAGATATCAGGGCTCATAAGCGGACGGTCTTCTGCGTCGGCATGATTAACCCACGTCAGATAGTTGCGCTCAATGAAGCGAGCGAAGCGGCGGTTGGCCTCCGTTTTCTGCATCGCCAGCATCTCGCGCATAGCGCTGTCGGTCTCAATCAGTTGCAGTTCCCAGGCCACGAGTTGGCGGTAGACCTCCGTCCAGTCATTGATAGTCTGTGCATCGTCAATCAGCATTCCTAAGGCTCCGAAATTCTGCTGATAAGCCGTTTGCGTCTGCTCTGCTACGATCTCACGCTGGTGGATATTCTTCTTTAGCGTCAATAGTATCTGAGTCGGGTTAACGGGCTTAATCAGGTAGTCAGCAATTTTGCTGCCGATGGCCTGGTCCATGATGTTCTCTTCCTCGCTCTTGGTGACCATCACAATTGGCGTCGTCGGCGCAATATTCTTTATGCGCTGCAGGGTCTCGAGGCCGCTGATGCCTGGCATGTTCTCGTCGAGAAGGATGAGGTCGTAGTTCTGCTCGCTGCAGCGATCTACAGCGTCGAAGCCGTTCGTCACGGTATCTATCTCGTAGCCTTTCTTCTCGAGGAAGATGATGTGAGCTCTCAGAAGTTCTATTTCATCGTCTGCCCAAAGTAGTTTTCCGCTCGTCATATTTCGTAACTTTCAATAATCAATACTTCACTTAAAACATCCAGTCGTCATCGTCACCTACGTCCTCGCTATCCTCTTCTCCCCCATCTTCGTCCTGCTCCTCCTTGCCCTCGGGGATGTCGTCGATATCCGTCGGGAAGGTGTCTGTTGGCTCGTCAAGGATGAGTTCCTCTGGCAGTTCGAGTGGCGACAGCTCGGCTTCGTAGAACTCTGCATAGTCGTCGTAGCTGTAGCGAGTGCCGAGCAGTTTGAGGTTGCTCTCGCTGATGAGTATTGCCCTGATGCCTTCGAGGCGCTCTCGCATGTGGCCGTCGCCGTATAGCTGCTGGGCATAGGCGTGCACCTCGTCATAGCTCTGGAAGCCAGTGACTCGCAGCTGACTGATTACGCCCGCCTTTACGAGCTCGATATCGAAGTTACGGGCCATGAATGAGGTGAAATTGTAGCGCGCTATCTCGAAGAGGAGCTGGTCTTCGTCGACCTCTCCCGTAGGATAAGCCAGGACGAAGACGTACGGTACCGCCGGGTCGGCGACGAGCGTGTCAGCTGCTGCCGCAGTGCTGTCAGCGCTTAAGCCCACTTCTGTGCGTAACTTCCAGATGCTCGATGCGTCCCATTTATCGGAAGCCAGCAGGCGTCCTTCCTGAACGCCCTTTACGTAGGCGCTTGCAAGCTCTGCTATCTCATCCTTGGAGTATTTCTCCGTCACGACTTTCATCGTCGCGAGGAACGAGTCGCGTTGGCCGGTGTAAAGAAGGGTCATAGCGTGGAGGAACAGGAATTTGGCACGGTGAGCGCCTTCCTCGAAGTCCTCGTTGCTCTGTCGTACGTTTTGCTCCACCTGCCAGTAGGAGCCTGCTTTGTAGGCTTCGTAGGTCTGAGCATATAGAGTATCCTCCAGATGTCGCCCGTTTGTGGCCAACTCAATAAATCTGGGATTCGTAATCGTCCGAGTGAGCTTACTCTCCGGGAACTCGGTCTGGAGCAAGGCAATATAGTTTTGCATCTTCTCGTCGTCGCCTTCGCGCATCGCGAGCAGGAACAGATGGTAATATACATCGTCCATCTTGTCGAAGTCGGGGAAGTCAGCCGTGAGCCTTGCAAACGTCTTGCGCGAGAGGGGATAGTTTCCTATTTTCTCCATCAGGCCAATGCCTCCATTGTACAATCCGTCAAGGATGAGCTGGTTGGAAAGTTCCACTTGCTCCTGAGTAAACGGTATCTGCTTGAGGTAGTACTCGCGCTGGTGGGGATCGCTCTCGAGCGAGTCCTTCAGTCGCTGCTCCTCCTCGCTGAGTTCTTCGAAGCCTTCGCCGAAGTTGCCGCCGAGCGAGTCGGCAAGAGCGTCATCGCCCTCAACACCGCCGTCCCGGGTGCGCTTCTGGCTTAAGCGCCAGTTGTCCTCATTGGGGCGGTTGCCCCACCGGCGCTGGAATTCCTGCTTGCCCTGTGCTACGGTCTGCGGGTTGTAGAAATAAAACTGTGCAGACTGCGTGCCTCGGCGGACAGCGCCTGCGACATTATTGGCTGCAGCGTTGTTGACGTTCGCATTGTTGCGGGCTGTGGCGGAAGCCCCCATCTGTGCCTCGCGCTTCTCCTGCTCTTTCTCTTTCTTCTTCAGCTCGTCAATTACGCGGTCAATGGCTGCCAGATAATCCTTTTCGGGCAGTTTTGCAAGCGCCTGCAGGCTGTCCTGCAACTTCACGGCTGAGAGGTGTGGCTCCACCTCTGTGAGTATTTTGCTCCGTCGCTGCACCTCGGCATAATCATCGCGTTCCTTGTCTATCATCCCTGCCAGCTGGTTGTAGCATTCGGTGGCGTCGATATAGTTTTCCCGCAGCCAGTAGAGTTCGCCCAGATGCTGCAGGACGACAGCCTTGGCAAAACCGTTCTGCCGGCTTTCCTCTACGCCTTTTTTCCATGCGTAGATAGTGTTTATGGTGTCGCGGTCTGCGAGATAGATATTGCCAATAGCGTAATAGATGCGGTCGAGGTAGCTCTCGTTGTTTGGGTCCTTGGTCATCCGGCGCAGCTTGCGGACCATGGATTTTCCCTGTCCCTTGGCCATGACCTCCGTCTGGAGTATCTTTGCGTTGAACGAAAGTTCGTAGGGAGGATTCAGGCGGATACACTTGCCCAGTGCCTTGTAAGCTTCCTGACCGCTTCCGGCCTGCTGGTGCAGCTGCCCGAGAAGGTAGTAGAGGCGGGCTTTCTGCAGTTTGTTCTTTGTGGCCTTTGCCGTGGCAGCCAAGGGCTGCAACGCCTCAGCGTACTGCCTTGTAGCCACGAAATAGGCAGCCCGCGAGGCCGTCAGCTCGCGCTCGCCGCGTGGAGTAATGCTGTCGCGACGTATTTTGCCGAAGACATCTTCGGCGTCGTAAGGCCAGTCCATCAGCACGTAGCATCGGGCCAGTTTGGCTCGTGCCACGCTGGCGATGTCGGGTTGGTCGGAGTAGAGGCGGATGATATAGTTGTAGCTCGAAGCCGCTTCTATGAATTCGCCTTTCTGGAACTGGGCATCGGCAAAGAGCATCCAGGCATGGCGCAGGTAGGTGTTGAACTCCTTACGGTTGAAATATGCCTTCTGCTTGTCGCTCATTTTGCCCGAGGGTTTCTTGGGCTTGCGCTTGATGCTGTGGCGCTTGATGGCTTTCTGGCTTTTTTCTATTGCTGTTTCGAAATTACCCTTGCCCATCGCAGCGGTTTTCTTGTCGGCCACGATGTACATGGGAAGGATTTCGGTGTAGTTGTCGGTATGCCCTTTCAGCTGGGCTTCAACGCCCTCCTCGAAGGCTGTGCGCCCGTTGTAGATGGTGTTGAAATGCGCTGTCGTGCGGTGGTAGAAGCGCGAGCCAGAGGTGTTTTTCTGGGTGGAACACGACGCCAGCAACCCTGCCAGCGACAGGGTTAACAATATTATATATGTGCGCGCGCGAGTCATTAGTTTTCTATATAACGACCGATGGGAGTGATTTATTGCCTGACTGAGACGAAACTTTCTTCTGTGAGCATCAAGGCTTCGTCGCGCAAGCCAACTGGCAGCTCTATGCCACGAAGCTGCAAGCTGCGAAGCCAGTCGGAGACTTCGCGCGTGAGCGTAGTGTACAGCACCTCACGGAATTCATCCTCTTCCTCCTCGGTGTAGGCGTCGGCGCGGCGGCCATGGAAGCGGTCGAGCTCCTCATCATCGAAATAATCGATGGGCTCGCCGGCGGATTTCATCAGCAGTTCCTTCTCGCAGACGGCATGTTGGCCGCAGCATATGAAAGCCTCATCCCCGCCCTCGCCTTGCCGAGGAAGAGGCGTAGTTGCACTTGATAATGTATGGTTTTCTTGTTTCAACCTAATCAGCTTTGATACGAATGTTATGTTTAAGAAATATATCTCGCCATTCCATCAAGAGGGATGGGTCGTGGGATGAATCCCGAAGCCGGCAGCCTCGAGGTCGGTCCAGAAGCGGGGGTAAGACTTCGACACGACTTCGGGGTCGTTTATGTCGATATGCCCGAGCACGAAGGCTGCCGGCGCAAAGGCCATGGCCATACGATGATCGGAGTATGTGCTGATGGCCGCACCCTGTGCAGGCTTAAGATATGGCACTGATGCGGGCCGTTGCTCCTTGGATCCGCCCCAACGGAGGACGTCGTCGCCTTCGTTCTCGAGGCTTACGCCCAGCTTGGCCATCTCAGTCTGCAAAGCAGCTATGCGGTCGGTCTCTTTGATGCGCAGGCTGCGTACTCCTGTGAAACGGAAGGGGACGTCTTTCAAGGCACAGGTGACTACTAAGGTCTGCACGAGATCGGGCATGGCACTGAAGTCGCAGTCCAGACGTTCAGCCAAGACACCACGACGCACCAGGTTGAACCTGGGCTCACGCGTGCCTGGCGAGAGGAGCATCGACTGAACGCCCAAACGAGCGAACACGTCGCGCAGACGGCTATCGCCCTGCAAGCTGTCGGCAAAGAGACCGTCGAGCGTCGCCGTTTCATGCTCGTTGTCGCTAAGAGCAACGATAGAATACCAGTATGATGCTGCGCTCCAGTCGGATTCTATCACATAGCCCGACTTGCGGTAAGGCTGCGGTTCTACGCGGATAGTCTGCACATCGGCCCACTCCGTCTGCGCGCCGAAGTGCCTCATCATGGCCATCGTCATCTCGATATATGGTTTGCTTGCTATCGAGCCTTCGAGCTTCAGTTCAAGGCCCTCGGAGAGCGTGGGAGCTATCATGAGCAGTGCTGAGATATACTGCGAACTGACGTCGCCGCGCATGATGAGCCTGCCCCCATGCAACGCAGAAGGCGTGATGCGTAGGGGAGGAAAGCCCTCGCGACCGGCGTACTCTATCTTTGCCCCCAAAGATCGCAGGGCGTCAACGAGCACCCCTATCGGGCGCTCCTGCATACGGGCCGACCCTGTGAGAAGCCTGAGCCCCCCGAGCCGCGCACCTGCCAACGGCAGGCTGAACCAAGCCGCGAGGAAGCGCATGGCAGTGCCTGCGGCTCCCACGTCAACCACCTCTGCCGGTGATGCCAGCGCAGAAAGCATAGCTCGTGTGTCGTCGCAGTCGGAAATATTAGCCAGCTCAGAGAGGGAAGTCCCGCTCAGCGCTGCCAGCAACAAGGCTCGGTTGCTTATACTCTTGCTGGCAGGCAAACGTACCTCTGCTGACAGATTATTGGGTTTCGTGACTCGAATCATCATTGCAAAAACACGATTTATTTAAAGATTTCGCCACAAAAGTACAAAAAAGTTTGCACGTATCAAAAAAAACGCATACCTTTGCACCCGCAAAAACGAAAAAAGATGCTTCGGCTTTCGTTTTAGCCTATGTTCGGGATGTAGCTCAGTCCGGTTAGAGTACGCGTCTGGGGGGCGTGGGGTCGCTAGTTCGAATCTAGTCATCCCGACATAACAAAAAGGCTTGGAACCTGTGTTCCAAGCCTTTTTTTGTTTTCCTACGGCTGAATGCCCCAGCCATTCGGGGGTGGTCCGGATAAGCCCTCAAGGGTTCCAGCGATAGCCTTTAAGGCATTTCCGGCTTAATCTAATATCTTAATTATCAACGGGAGGGCCAGCGGGCTAAATTATGACAATCTGCTCAGATCGTCCTCGCAGATTGCCAGCCGATTGCTGCCGGCCATTATCTGGCGGGCACGCTCAGTGCTGGTCTGTCCGGAAGATGCTGATGCCCTTACCACCAAGCATGAACGAGCAGAGTTGCTTCATATCACTTATCCATGATCTGCGCCCCTAATCCATGTCCCTATCCTTCAGCACCGGGAATTTATCACGGAATGCGGCGAGCGCCGTCATGTCTATCTCGGCTATGGCAGAGCCTTCCTGGCCATCGGCGCAGGCCACGATGTCGCGCCCGTAGGGGTCTATCGCCACAGAACCTCCGCTATAGTGGCAGTAGGGATCGGTGCCGACGCGGTTTACGCCAACGACGTAGCACTGATTTTCTATAGCCCGCGCGTGCAGGAGCGCCGTCCAGGCAGCCTTGCGAGGCGTAGGCCAGCTGGCCACGTAGAGGGCGCAGTCGTAGTCCTCGCGATTACGGCTCCAGCAGGGGAAGCGGAGGTCGTAGCACACCATGAGCAGGAATCTCACTCCGCGCCACTCTACTACGACGCGCTCGTTGCCTGCCGAATAGCGAAGGTGCTCGCCTCCGTAGGTGAAGAGGTGATGCTTGTCGTAGTGCTCAACGCTGCCATCGGGCTTTACGAAATAGAAGCGGTTGCGGAAGCACGGCATCCCTTCAGCGCCCACATCCTCTATGGCTACGCTACCGGCCACGGCAAAATTGTGCCGGCGGGCCGTACGAAGCATCCACTGGAGCGTGCTGCCCGGTTCCACCTCGGCAACTCCCTCGGGCTGTGTGGCAAAGCCTGTGGAGAACATCTCGGGCAGCACTATGAGATCAACGTCGGCAGGCAGTGCCTGCAGTGCGGCCTCGGTCCGCGCCACGTTTGCCTTGGGGTCGGCCCATACAATATCTGACTGGATTAATACTATCTTCATCTATAGAAATCATTAAGACGACCGACGGCTTTATAGGAAGTCAGCCGCAGGTCTTTCAGCGAGCAAAGGTAAACAATTATTGCAACAACCCATCAGAATTATTCAATAATCTTGCAATTCAGCCTTTCTTCTTTCATTTCTCACGCCTTCACGTCAAAGCGCTAAAATGAGTGCGTGATGTGGTGCGAAGCAGGTGAAAGAGCCTTGGGCGAGGAGCCCACAGACGCAGCGACACGAAAAAAGGAGGCCACAGCCTCCTCGTGAAGTGGTGATCCGCTTGGGGCTCGAACCCAAGACCCCAACATTAAAAGTGTTGTGCTCTACCAGCTGAGCTAGCGGATCTACCGAGATGCTTTGAATGAGGGTGCTCCTCATTTTGCGGCTGCAAAGGTACGTTCTTTTTACCGAGTACGCAAACTTTTCGCCGTTTTTTTTAATTTCACGCTGCGTTATTCCTCTTCTTCGGCTGTTGTTTCGGGGCCTGGCACGAGTTCAGCATTAGCTTCGCCGGGCAAGGGGGCTGCCTCAAGCGGAGGCGCTGACTGCTCTTCGAGCACGAAGCGGCGGTAGTAGGAGATGAGCAGAGTGGTAAGCGGCAGGGCTATGATAAGGCCGATGAAGCCGAGCAGGGAGCCCCAGACGGAGAGCGAGAGCAGGATGACGGCTGGCTTAAGCCCCATGGCCGAGCCCATGATCTTGGGCACGAGGACCATGTCCTGAATCACTTGCACTACGGCTACTACAATAACGGCCGGCAGGAAGATGGCCCAGAAGTTCTCGCCCGTATCAGCCGACTTGAGCAGCGACAGAAGCACCATAGGCAGGAAACCCAGCGTCTGCAGATAGGGCACAAGGTTGAGGAACCCCATGAACATACCCAGGCCGACGGCCATGGGGAAGCCTACGATGAGGAAGCCCACCGAGAAGAGGACGCCTACGCAGAGGGCTACGAGGCCCTGACCGCGGAAATAGCTGTTCATGCCGTGCTCAACATCCGCCACGAGCTGGGCGGCGAAGGGGCGTGTACGCTCGGGCATGAGCCCAATCCAGCCGTCGCTGAGCTTTTCATAGTCCTGAAGAATGAAAAACATATACAGCAGCACTATCAGTGAACCTATGATACCGATAGCGAAATCGAAGGTCTGGTAGATGATACCCCAGAGCTGTCCGAGCACCGACTGCAGGGCTTCGACGAAGCTTTTCTCTTTCACCAGGTCGAGAATATTCTCCTGATACTTAGAGCCCCACTCGTTGAGGAAGTTCTGGATGTAAGGTATCAGGCCCGTGTCGCCAAGGAAACGGCCTGCATACTTGGCGAAAAGGCCATTGGCTTTCGAGAATTCCGTGATGACCGGGGGGATTATCAGCAGCAGCACGCCGGTGAGCACGGTGAGCACGATTATAAGTGCAGCAAAGATGCTGAGGGTGCGGTAGCGCAGATGGCAGCGATTCTGCAGAAAATGGACCAGAGGATTAATGAGATAAGCCAGCAGCCAGGCAATGAAAAATGGCAACAGGACACTGCTGAGGCGGTTCATGAGAAAGCCTACGCCGAAAAGCAGCAGGGCTATGAGCGCGCCACGGATGAAGCTGTCAAAGGTTATAGGTTGTTTTAGCATAAGCATTATTGTTTTAATTATCAATAGCTTTCGCAAGATACAGCCGGGCGTAAGGCGAGACATGCCTGGGGGCTTCGCAAAACAAGCCCAAGGGTTATTGGCAAAACCCTTAAGGGTTCCGGGCATAACCCTTGAGGGTTTCGGCAAAAACCCTTAAGGGTTATTTTAACATTTCTTGAGGTTTGCGCCGACGTCAGCGAATCGCTTCGTCATAACACTGCCGGCAGAGTGGTTCATACTCATGGGTCTCACCGAGCATCACCTGCTTGTCTCCGGCCACGATGCGGTGGCTGACATAGGCCAGGGCTCCGCACCTGACGCAGATGGCATGCACCTTCGTCACTTCGTCAGCAATGGCACAGAGCTTAGGCATAGGGCCGAAGGGCTGGCCACGGAAGTCGAGGTCGAGGCCGGCCACTATGACGCGGATGCCACGGTTGGCAAGTTCGTTGCACACGTCCACTATCTGCTCGTCGAAGAACTGGGCCTCGTCAATGCCAAGGACGTCGCAGTCCGACCCCATAAGCAGTATGCTCGCAGCACTCTCGACGGGCGTTGACGGGATGGCCTTACCCTCGTGGCTGACGACGTCCTCGTCGCTGTAGCGCACATCTATCGCCGGCTTGAAGATCTCGACCTTCTGCTTGGCAAAGACGGCGCGCTTGATACGGCGTATGAGCTCCTCGGTCTTGCCCGAGAACATTGAGCCGCAGACGACCTCTACGCGCCCCCGGCGCATCACTTCGCCGCTGTAATCACGTTCGCTCCTCATAGTTGTCAGGTACAATTTTGTGTCAAAAGTACTCTTTTCTTGCTTTCCCGCCAAAGAATTTGCGAGAAAAACCTCGGGAAATGCAAATAAAACGTAAAAACGGGTAAATAAATTTGAATAATGAATTACGAATAATGAATTATGTATAACTTTGCATCGTATGTTATACATCGTACCCACGCCCGTAGGCAACCTTGAAGATATCACACTCAGGGCTCTGAAGGTGCTGCGCGAGGCCGACCTCATACTGGCTGAAGACACTCGCACGAGCGGCCTCCTGCTGAAGCACTTCGATATCCATCGCCCGATGCTCTCGTACCACAAGTTCAACGAGCATCAGGCGGTAGCGCGCATCGTAGAGCGGCTGCTCGCAGGCGAGACGATAGCTTTGGTGAGCGACGCCGGCACACCCGGCATCTCCGACCCTGGCTTCCTCGTGGCCCGCGAAGCCGCAAAGGCGGGTGTCGAGGTGAGCTGCCTCCCAGGCGCCACAGCTTTCGTGCCTGCCCTCGTAGCCTCTGCCCTACCCTGCGACCGCTTCTGCTTCGAAGGCTTCCTGCCGCAGAAGAAGGGGCGGCAGACGCGGCTCCAGATGCTGGCCGAGGAGAAGCGAACGATGGTTTTCTACGAATCGCCACACCGAGTCGTAAAAGCCCTCCAGCAGATGGCCGAGGTGTTCGGCAGCGACAGGCCCGTAGCCGTGTGCCGCGAGATATCGAAGCTCCACGAAGAAGTGGTCAGGGGCAGCCTCGCTGACGCCTTAGCCCACTTTGAGGAGCACGAACCGCGGGGAGAGTTTGCAATCGTAGTGGGCGGCAAGGACGACTGACACCGCAACCAAAGCCTGACGTAAACAACAGGAATAATCATTAAAACAAAAGCTATATGAAAAAGATTCTTCTCGTGCCACTCTGTCTGCTGACACTGGCATCGTGCAACGAACTAGGTAAGACAAACGAAAAAGCCCAGATGGAGCGCGACTCACTCATGCAGCTGCTCGACGAGAAAGACGTGGAGCTGAACGAGATCATGGGCTCGGTCAACGAAATCCAGGAAGGCTTCCGCCTTATCAACGAGGCCGAAGGACGCATCACCGTGGCCAACGGCAACCCCGAGAGCGCTTCATCGCGCGACGTCATACGCGAGAACATGCAGTTCATTCAGGAAACACTGAAGCAGAACCGCGAGAAAGTGGAGCAACTCAAGCAACGTCTGAAATCGACGACCGTCAACGTAGAGAAACTCACGAAGACTATTGAGAACCTCTCCGCGCAGCTCGAAGAGCAGAACACCCACATCCAGGAGCTGCAGGCACAGCTGGCAGAAAAGGACATCCAAATAGCTGAACAGGGTGACCAAATCAACTCGCTCACCGAAAACGTCAGCAACCTGGAGGCCGACAACCAGCAGAAGCAGGAGACCATACAAGCGCAGGACAAGGACCTGCACTCGGCGTGGTTCGTCTTTGGGACAAAGGCTGAGCTCAAAGAGCAGAAGATTCTGCAGAAGGGCGACGTGCTCAAAGCCAGCAACTTCAACCGCGACTACTTCACTAAGATCGACACTCGCATCGACAAGGAGATAAAGCTCTACAGCAAGAGCGCAGAGATCCTCACCAGCCACCCCGCCAACAGCTACGTGCTGGCCAAGGACCCGAAGGGACAGTATATCCTTCGCATCACCGATCCGGCCAAATTCTGGGGCGCAAGCAAATACCTTGTCATCCAAGTCAAGTAGGAGATTAGAGACATTAGACAAAAGATTAGAGAAAAGAGATAAAAGTTTAATGTTCAATGGCTGCATTGAACATTAAACTGCGAGAATGAAAGAATTTGTCATTTCCGAGGCGAAAGCCGAAACAGCAATACTGGTAGCTCTCATCACGCCGCAGCAGGATGAGCACCGCACAACCGAATACCTCGACGAACTCGAGTTCTTAGCCACTACGGCTGGGGCCGTCACCGTGAAGCGCTTCACTCAGCGCGTCAGCGGCCCCAGTCAGGTGAGCTACGTCGGTAAGGGTAAGCTTGACGAGATACGTGCTTATATCATTGCCGAAGAGGATGCCGGGCGCGAGGTCGGAATGGTCATCTTCGACGACGAACTCAGCGCCAAGCAACTGCGCAACATCGAAGGCGTGCTCAAGGTGAAAATCCTCGACCGCACCTCACTCATCCTCGACATCTTCGCCATGCGAGCCCAGACGGCCAATGCCAAAACACAGGTAGAGCTGGCACAATACCGCTACATGCTGCCGCGCCTGCAACGCCTCTGGACGCACCTCGAGCGGCAGGGCGGCGGCTCAGGTTCGGGCGGCGGCAAAGGTTCCGTAGGCCTGCGCGGCCCCGGCGAGACACAGCTGGAGATGGACCGCCGCATCATCCTCAACCGCATGAGCCTCCTGAAGCAGCGTCTGGCCGACATCGACCGCCAGAAGAGCACACAGCGCAGCAACCGAGGGCGGATGATACGCGTAGCACTGGTAGGCTACACCAACGTAGGCAAGAGCACCCTCATGAACCTGCTCTCGAAGAGTGAGGTCTTCGCAGAGAACAAACTGTTCGCTACGCTTGACACTACCGTGCGCAAGGTTATCATCGACAACCTGCCCTTCCTCCTCTCAGACACCGTAGGCTTCATTCGCAAGCTGCCCACAGACCTCATCGACAGCTTCAAGAGCACCCTCGACGAAGTGCGCGAGGCCGATCTGCTCGTGCACGTGGTCGACATCTCACACCCCGACTTCGATGAACAGATAAAGGTCGTCGACAAGACGCTCGCCGACCTTGGCTGTGCCGACAAGCCATCGATGATACTCTTCAACAAAATCGACGCCTACACGTTCACGCCCAAGGACGCTGACGACCTCACCCCCGCGACCCGCGAGAATCTCTCGCTCGAGGAGCTGCAGCGCACGTGGATGGCCAAGCTCGGCACCGACTGCCTCTTCATCAGCGCAGCACAGCGCACAGGCATCGACGAGTTCAAGAAAGCCCTCTATTCCCGCGTTCGCGAGCTCCACGTGCAAAAGTACCCATACAACGACTTCCTCTTCCAACACTACGAAGAAGACTTATAAACTAACCAATAAACTCAAAACATAGAAATATGGCTAATGTAGATTTCAAGTATGCCCCGATGTTTCAGCTGGGCGAAGACAAGACAGAGTACCGCCTACTGACGAAAGAGGGCGTGACGACTTCTGAGTTTGAAGGCAAGGAGATTGTGAAAGTCTCACCAGAGGCGCTCACCTTGCTCACCCAGCAGGCGTTCCACGACGTGGAGTTCATGCTCCGCCGCGAGCACAACGAGCAGGTGGCCGCAATCCTCACCGACCCCGAAGCCACGGAGAACGACAAATACGTTGCGCTGCAGTTCCTGCGCAACGCCGAAGTGGCAGCCAAAGGCATCCTGCCTTTCTGCCAGGACACCGGCACTGCCATCATCCACGGCGAGAAAGGCCAGCAGGTATGGACCGGATTCGAGGACGAGAAAGCCCTCTCGCGCGGCGTCTACAACACATTCACCGAGGACAACCTGCGCTACTCGCAGAACGCTCCCCTTACAATGTACGACGAGGTAAATACGCGCTGCAACCTGCCCTCACAAATCGACATCGAAGCCACCGAAGGGGCTGAGTACCGCTTCGTCATGGTTGCCAAAGGCGGCGGCTCGGCCAACAAGACCTACTTCTACCCGATGACCAAGGCCACCATCCAGAACGAAGGCACGCTCATACCCGTCCTCGTGGAGAAGATGAAGAGCCTCGGCACCGCAGCTTGCCCGCCCTATCACATCGCTTTCGTCATCGGCGGCACATCAGCCGAGAAGAACCTTCTAACCGTAAAGCTCGCCTCTATCAAGTACTACGACAGCCTGCCCACCACGGGCGACGAGACAGGGCGCGCCTTCCGCGACATCGACCTCGAGCAGAAGCTCTTGCGCGAAGCCCACAACATAGGGCTCGGAGCTCAGTTCGGAGGCAAGTACATGGCACACGACATCCGCGTAATCCGTCTGCCGCGCCACGGCGCATCGTGCCCCATAGGCATGGGCGTGAGCTGCTCGGCCGACCGCAATATCAAGGCCAAGATTAATCGCGACGGCATCTGGCTCGAGAAGATGGATGCCAATCCCACCGAACTCATCCCCGAGGCCCTGCGCCGTCCGGGCGAGGGCACTAAGGGCATTGAGATTGACCTCAGTCAAGGCATCGACGCTGTGCGCCGGGAACTGACAAAATACCCCGTCTCCACACGCGTAAATCTCAAGGGCACCATCATCGTAGCCCGCGACATCGCCCACGCCAAGCTGAAAGCCCGCTTAGACGCAGGCGAGGATATGCCGCAGTATTTCAAGGACTATCCCGTCCTCTACGCAGGTCCAGCCAAGACACCCGAAGGCTATCCCTGCGGTTCGATGGGCCCCACGACGGCCAACCGCATGGATCCATACGTTGACGAGTTCCAGGATCATGGCGCTTCGCTCGTGATGATAGCCAAGGGCAACCGCTCGCAGCAGGTCACCGACGCCTGCCAGAAGCACGGCGGCTTCTACCTCGGCACCATCGGCGGCGTGGCAGCCGTGCTCTCGCAGTCGAGCATCAAGTCGATTGAGTGCGTCGAATACCCCGAGCTGGGCATGGAAGCCATCTGGAAGATTGAGGTCGAGGACTTCCCCGCCTTCATCCTCGTCG
>JAFUFW010000091.1 GCA_017469685.1 Bacteroidaceae bacterium
CCAGTCTTTCATTTTTTATTTTTAGGAGTTAAGGAGTTTTTTTAGGAGTGAAGGAGTTAGGGAGTTATGGAGTTAAGGAGTTTTTAGGAGTTACAGGAGATTTTTTAAGGAGTTGCAGGAGTTACAGGAGTTCAGGAGTTACAGACAATACTTGCTGCCCTTGATGTATTCTCGTACCTCGCACCTCGTACCTCGTACCTCGAAAAGGCACCTCGTGCCTCGTACCTCTAACCACTAAAGAGTCACCACGCTCAACCCTCCACCCTCAACGCTCAACGCTCAGCCACCCATTCTCCCGATACCATGCTACGGAGCGGCGGACACCTTCGCGCAACTGGACCTGCGGCTCGTAGCCCAGTTCCTGACGGGCGGGCGTGATGTCGCACCGCCAGTTGCGCTGGCGCAGGATGTTGAACTTGTCGTTGTTCAAGGCCGTCACGCGCTTCGTCCAGCGCCCCCAGTACTCTCCGCAGCAGGTGACAATGCGCAGCAGCCAGATGGGGGCCGTCACGCGAATCCACCACGGGCGCCCCAGCTCCTCGTGCACGTAGTCGCTGAACGTGGCCGACTGATATACTTCGCCGTCGCTGAGCAGGTACTTGCGACCCGTGCGGCCCCGCTCCATGGCCAAGAAGACGGCCTGTACCACGTCGGTGACGTAGATGAACGTAATGTCCTGCCGCGTGAAACCGACGGCAAAATCGACGTGCCCCTTGATGCTCTTGACCTGCATGAAGTAGTCGCGCTCACGCGGTCCATAGACCCCTGTGGGCCGCAGGATGACATAAGGGAACTCGCCGGCATCAGCAGGCAGGGCGTCCAGCCAGCGCTCTGCATCCAGTTTGCTCTGCCCGTAGGCCGTGTTCGGCTGCGGGGTGTCCGTCTCGCGGATCTCGGTATAGGGCTGCTGTTCACGAATGGCGCCCATGATGCTGAGGCTGCTGATGTAGATAAAGCGCTTCAGCGGCATCTGCAAGTCGATGAGTGCACGCACCAAGTGTTGTGTTCCCTCGGTGTTGATGCGGTGGAAGTCGGCCATGTCCAGACACTTCGTCACGCCGGCAGCATGCACTACATAGTCGAACCGTATGCCGGCCATCTGCCGTTTCAGGTCGGCTTCCGAGCCGAGGTTCAGCTCGATGAAGCGGATGCGGTCGTCGGTCAGGAACTCGCGTGAGCTTGACCGCCGCACGGCAGCCCAGACTTCGAAGCCTCGGCGCAGTGCTTCCTCGACCAGAAACGAGCCTATAAAGCCGCTGGCACCGGTAATCAGAATCTTCTCCATGTCACGATATCGTCATGTTTGACGGCTGCAAAGGTACGAAGAAAATGGTAATCCGTGAAACTTCTTTGCTAAAAAAACCGCTTCCGATGGTGCGGGTTTCAGGAAAAATGCCTATCTTTGTACACATAATTGACGATATAATCAAGAAAAGGTATATGCCGGACAGGCTCTGAACCCCCTAAAACCACGGAGACTATGAGTAAGAAAAAAGGCGGAAAGCGACTGACCAAGAAGCAAGTGACGGAGATGTTGCAGACGTTTTTCATGCAGCATCCGAACGAAACGTTCTCGTTCAAACAGATATTCCGGGCGCTGAAGCTGGACACCCATCCGGCCAAGATGCTCGCCATCGATACCATGGACGAGATGACGTGGGACGACTTCCTGTCGAAGGCCAGCGACAACTCGTACCGGCTGAACACGAAAGGGCAGGTACAGGAAGGCACGTTCATCCGTAAGGCTAACGGGAAGAACTCGTTTCAGCCTGACGACGGCAGCAAGCCCATCTTCGTCAGTGAGCGCAATTCGATGTTCGCCCTGAACGGCGACCGGGTGCGCGTGTCGATGATGGCCCGCCGCCAGAACCACATCAAAGAGGCCATGGTCACGGAAATCCTGTCCCACAAGATGGATCAGGCGGTCGGAAAGCTGAAGGTGGAGAAAGACTATGCCTTCCTGATCACCGAGGGTAACATCTTCGTGCATGACATTATGGTGCCGAAGAAGAAGCTGAAAGGCGGCAAGACTGGCGACAAAGCCGTGGTCAAGATTACGCAATGGCCTTCGCGCGAGTCGAAAAGCATTGTCGGCGAGGTGGTCGATATCTTAGGAAAGCAGGGTGAGAAGAACGCCGAGATGCACGCCATATTGGCCCAGTACGGCCTGCCGTATAAGTATCCGAAGGCAGTGGAAGATGCTGCTGAGAAGATAGATGCCGGCATTACGCCACAGGAGATAGCCAGCCGCGAGGACTTCCGCGACGTCTTCACCTGCACCATTGACCCCCACGATGCCAAGGACTTCGACGATGCGCTGTCCATCAGGGCTGTCAACGAGAGCGCTAAAGGCCAGAAGCTAACGGCCAAAGGCCAATTATATGAAGTCGGCGTCCACATTGCCGATGTCAGCCACTACGTCAAAGAGGGTAGCACCATCGACAAGGAAGCCCAGAAGCGGGCCACCAGTATCTATCTGGTTGACCGCACTATCCCCATGTTGCCTGAGCGTCTGTGCAACTTCATCTGCTCGTTGCGCCCTGATGAGGAGAAGCTCTGCTACTCCGCCATCTTCGTACTTGATGAAGAAGCCAACGTGAAAAGCTGGCATCTGGCGCATACAGTCATTCGCAGCAACCGCCGCTTTGCCTATGAAGAGGTGCAGGAGATTCTGGAGAAGAACGGCGTGGTGGACGGCATGGGCAAGCCCGCGCCCCATCGGAAGGAATACGTGGGTGAACTGGCCCGCGAATTGGTGACGCTCGACGCGCTGGCCAAGAAACTGCGCGAGCGGCGTTTTAAGAACGGAGCCGTGAAGTTCGACCGAGAGGAACTCCACTTCGACATCGACGAGAAGGGACGGCCCACGCGCTGCTACTACAAACGGTCGAAAGATGCCAATAAACTCATCGAGGAGTTCATGCTGCTGGCCAATCGTCAGGTGGCCGAGAGCATCGGCAAGGTGAAGAAGGGCACGAAAGCCAAGACGCTGCCCTACCGCATACACGACAAGCCCGACCCCACCAAGCTGGAGCGCCTGCGCCAGTTTGCCGGCAAGTTCGGCTACAAGCTGAAGACCGAGGGCAGCCAGAGCGTCATCTCGAAGTCGCTCAACAAACTGATGGACGACGTGCAGGGCAAGCGCGAGGCCAACGTGATGCAGCTGGTGGCCCTGCGCGCCATGATGAAA
>JAFUFW010000092.1 GCA_017469685.1 Bacteroidaceae bacterium
CGCAGTAAGGGGTGGACATAACTGAGGCCGCTGCGCCATGTGGTAGAATAGCGCAGATGGCCCATCAGTAATTGAGAATTATGATTGTCCATCCTCTTAAAAATCTCCGTGATGGCATCCTTTCCCTCGGCCCGTTCACGAAACATATATTCTTCACCCACTGGCGCTTCGATGTTCACACAAGCGATGCCAGCACCTTCCTGCCCGCGGTTGTGCTGCTTCTCCATCATCAGATAGAGTTTGCTTAGCCCATAATTCCGCGTGCCGTATTTCTGCTGGTAGTATTCGAGGGGCTTCAGCAGGCGAATCATCGCCACGCCACATTCATGCTTCAGCTCTTCCATACATCATTCTTCACTTTTCATTCCACCATGGTAGGCCTGTTCGTGAACTCCAGCCACGGCCCGTCCACTGGGATCGTTCAGGTTCTTGAAGGCCTCGTCCCACTCAAGGGCAATAGCAGTGGAACAGGCCACGCTGGCCTCGCTGGGAACACTTCGGGCTGCACTGTCACTGGGGAAGTGCTCAGCGAATATGCTGCGGTAATAGTATTCCTCCTTGTTCTGCGGCGGGTTGATAGGGAAACATTCGGCTGCATGAGCCATCTGCTCGTCAGTGACGGCTTCGGAGGTTATTTTCTTGAGCGTGTCAATCCAAGAATAGCCTACTCCGTCAGAGAACTGTTCCTTCTGTCGCCAGGCGATGGCTTCAGGCAAAAGGTCGGCAAAGGCCTCACGTACAATCTTCTTCTCTATTGTCTGCCCAGAACACATCTTCGCTTCCGGATTCATCCGCATGGCCACATCAAGGAACACCTTGTCGAGGAAGGGCACACGACCCTCTACGCCCCAAGCGCAGAGACTCTTGTTGGCTCTCAAGCAGTCGTAGAGGTAGAGCTTGGAGAGCTTCCTGACGGTCTCTTCGTGGAAGGCCTGTGCGTTGGGCGCTTTGTGGAAATAGAGATAGCCGCCGAATATCTCGTCGGCACCTTCGCCTGAGAGTACCATCTTGATTCCCATGGATTTGATGACACGGGCGAGGAGGTACATCGGGGTGGAGGCTCGCACAGTGGTGACATCGTAGGTCTCTATGAAGTAGATGACATCGCGAATGGCGTCCAGTCCCTCTTGGATAGTATAATTAATTTCATGGTGCACGGTTCCGATGTGCTCTGCCACGAGGCGGGCCTTCTCAAGGTCGGGCGCCCCTTTCAGACCAACGGCAAAGCTGTGGAGGCGAGGCCAGTAGGCCTTGGTCTTGGAGTCGTCCTCGATACGGTGTTCACTGAACTTCTCGGCCAAGGCAGAGATGACGCTGCTGTCGAGGCCACCGGAAAGCAGCACTCCGTAGGGCACGTCGGACATCAGTTGTCGCTTGACAGCTGCAGTGAGTGCCTCGCGAATGGCAGCAGCACTGGCAGAATTGTCTTTCACGGATGCGTAGTCGAACCAATCTCGACGAAAATACCTTTTTAATGAAGAATGAAGAGTGAAGAATGAAGAATCGGCTTGCGCCGTCGTGTGTGCGGTGGCAATTATTTCATTCTTAATTCTCAATTCTTCACTCCAAAGGTAGTGACCTGGAAGGAAAGGCTCGTAGCGCTCGCACTGCCCCTCGAGGGCTTTCAGCTCAGAAGCGACATAGACTGTACCGTCCTGGTCACTACCTATATAAAGAGGTATCACGCCTATGGGGTCGCGGGCTATCAGGAACTCATCGCGCTCCTCGTCGTAGAGCACAAAGGCGAATATTCCGGAGAGGCGTTCGAGGAAAGGAAGTACAGTGTCCGAGGTTTCATCGGACACTGTGGATCTCCATTCGCGATAGAGGGCGAGTATCACTTCACAATCACTGCCTGTCTGGAAGTCGTACCTACCCTCGAACTCCTTGCGGATTTCCTGATGATTGTAGATTTCACCATTGACAGCCAGAACTAGTTTACGGTCAGGTGAGAACAATGGTTGACCGCCGCTTTCTGGGTCAACGATGGAGAGGCGTTCGTGGGCAAGGATGGCACTGCCCCCACAGTAGATTCCACTCCAGTCTGGACCACGATGACGGATCTTCTGACTCATGCGAAGCGCCTTCTGTCGCAGCGCCTGTGTCTGTTGTTTGATTCTCAGTACAGATACGATTCCACACATAATGATATATCAAAATAATGAATCCAGGAATTACTATATAATAACATATTGTAATTTTATGCCCGCAAATGTACCACACTTTGTCAACCTGCAACAATAAGTTTATCTCTTTTATCCAACAAATGACGACTGTCTTTTATTTTAAAATAATTCAGTACGCATATATGATAAACAATAACAATATAATTGCAAATAGCAATAAATTCACACATCACACCTAATTATAACTTTTTTATAATACTATTCTTTGTGTGCATCCAAGAAAATGGATACCTTTGTGACGGATTAACAAAACGCCAGCAAAACAATGGTTTTAATTTCAAAACGTCATTAATAGAATTAATGAGCAGAACTATCCACTTCACCAAGATGCACGGCGCAGGCAACGACTACATCTACGTCGACACCTCGCAGTACACTATCCCCGACCCACAGACTACAGCCATAGCCTGGAGCAGTCCGCACACGGGCATCGGCAGCGACGGCCTGGTACTAATTGGGCGCTCGCCGATTCCAGAAGCCGACTTCACAATGCGTATCTTCAATGCCGACGGTACAGAAGCCATGATGTGCGGCAATGCCAGCCGTTGCATAGGAAAATATGTCTATGAACGCGGCCTAACGGAAAGGACACAACTACGCCTACTTACGGCATCTGGAGTAAAGGAACTGCAGTTGCACGCGGCCGCAGGCATCATCGAAGCTGTTACCGTGGATATGGGAGAGCCAGTATTTGAAGATGAACGGCGATGTATCAGCGGCCTCACACCCTGTGAGGGCACTTTTGTCTCCATGGGCAATCCCCACTTCGTCATCTTCACGGACGATGTGAACGAAGTGGAACGCAGAGGTGAAGTACTCGAACACCACCCTGCGTTCCCTGAACGCTGCAATATCGAGTTTGCAGAAGTGCATCCCGACGGCATCCGGATGCGTGTCTGGGAACGCGGCAGTGGAATCACCAAGGCCTGTGGCACAGGCGCATGCGCTACGGCCGTGGCTGCAGCGATCAAATGCCTTGCCCCTCGCCGCAGTCGCATCGTCATGGACGGCGGCACACTTGACATCGAATGGCACCAACAAGATGGCCACGTTCTTATGACTGGCCCTGCTACCTTTGTATTCGACGGGGACATCCAGCTCCCCTAACACCTCAACTCTGATTATTCAATTCAACACATGGCTCTCGTCAACGACCACTTCCTCAAGCTCCCGAACAACTACCTGTTCGCAGACATCGCCAAGAAGGTGAACATCTTCAAGGCACAGAATCCGCGCGCCGACATCATCTCACTGGGCATAGGCGATGTCACTCAACCGCTCTGTCCCGCTGTGATTGAAGCACTGCATCGTGCCACCGACGAGATGGCCTCGGCTGGAACTTTTCATGGCTACGGCCCTGAACAGGGCTACGACTTCCTGCGCGACGCTATCCTTAAGAACGACTTTCTCCCGCGAGGCATCCACCTCGACCGCGACGAGATTTTCATCAACGACGGCGCCAAGTCTGACACTGGCAATATTCAAGAACTCATAAGGTGGGACAACAGCATCGCCGTCACCGATCCCATCTACCCCGTCTACATCGACTCCAACGTCATGATAGGGCGCGCTGGCATCAAGGGCGACGACGGCCGATGGAGCAACGTCATCTATCTGCCCTGCACGGCCGAAAACAACTTCATACCCCAACTGCCCGCACAGCGCGTGGATGTCATCTACCTCTGCTATCCCAACACCCCCACGGGCACAGCCCTCTCACGCGACGAGCTGAAGCGCTGGGTGAACTACGCCCTGAAGAACGACACCCTTATCTTTTTCGACGCCGCCTATGAGGCCTACATCCAGCACCCCGACGTCCCCCACTCCATCTATGAAATAAAGGGCGCCCGCCGTTGCGCAATCGAGTTCCATTCATACTCCAAGACAGCAGGCTTCACTGGCATACGCTGCGGCTATACCGTGGTGCCCAAGGAAGTCACCGTAGCCACCCTCTACGGCGAGCGCCTGCCATTGAACCCACTGTGGAACCGCCGTCAGAGCACTAAGTTCAACGGCACCAGCTACCTCAGCCAGCGCGCAGCCGAAGCAACCTACTCGCCCGAAGGCCGCCTTCAAATACGTAAGACCATCGACTACTACATGCTGAACGCCCGCCACATGAAGGAGACACTGCGCAAGATCGGACTCAAGGTCTTCGGCGGTGACGACGGACCTTACCTCTGGGTACAGGCACCAAGCGGCATGACCTCCTGGCGCTTTTTCGAACAGATGCTTTACAATACCCACGTCGTCTGTACCCCTGGCGTAGGTTTCGGCCCCAGCGGCGAGGGGTATGTCCGCCTCACCGCCTTCGGCACCCATGAACAGACTGATGAAGCACTCGAACGCATAAAGAACTTCTATTAACGAGCCGCGAATACATTATTATAATTATATTCATAAAACCGCGGTAAGAGGCCGCACATAACAAAATGACACTCAGATTCCAAATGGTCGGCGAGGCTTTCAAGAAGAAGCCTCTAAATGTACAAGCAACCAGTGAACGCCCATGCGACTACTTCGGGAAGAAGGTTTTCAACAATGAAAAGATGTACAAGTATCTCCCCAAGAAGGTTTACGAACAGATGATTGACGTTATCGACAACGGCGCACAGCTCGACCGCACCATGGCCGATGCCGTGGCTGCTGGTATGATGCAGTGGGCCAAGGAAAACGGTGTCACCCACTACACCCACTGGTTCCAGCCCCTCACCGGCGGTACTGCCGAGAAGCACGACAGCTTCATCGAGCACAATCATCGCCCAGCGCAAAGCGACGCTTATTCGAGCGAAGCAAGTCTTAATAAGGGCGGCATGATAGAGGATTTCAGTGGCAAGCTACTCGTGCAACAAGAGCCTGATGCCAGCTCGTTCCCCAGCGGAGGCATCCGCAGCACATTCGAAGCACGAGGCTACTCGGCCTGGGACCCCACATCGCCCGTATTCATTATCGACGACACACTGGTAATACCCACCGTCTTCATCTCCTACAGCGGCGAAGCTCTCGACTACAAGGCACCGCTACTGCGCGCACTGAAGGCCGTCAGCCAAGCCGCAACCGACGTCTGTCACTACTTCGACCCAGCCGTGAAGAAGGTCACCTCCAACCTCGGTTGGGAGCAAGAGTATTTCCTTGTCGACGAGGGTCTCTACGCCTCACGCCCCGACCTGCTGCTGACAGGCCGCACCCTCATGGGCCACGATAGCGCCAAGAACCAGCAGATGGACGACCACTACTTCGGAGCCATTCCTGAACGCGTGGCAGCTTTCATGCGCGAACTTGAAATCACAGCCTTGGAACTCGGCATCCCCACAAAGACACGACACAACGAGGTGGCCCCCAATCAGTTTGAACTCGCCCCCATATTCGAGGACACCAACCTCGCAGTAGACCACAACATGCTGCTCATGTCCATCATGAAGCGCGTGGCTCGTAAGCACGGCTTCCGCGTTCTGCTCCACGAGAAGCCCTTCGCTGGCATTAACGGCAGCGGCAAGCACAACAACTGGAGCCTCTCAACCGACACAGGCGTACTCCTCCACGCTCCCGGCAAGACACCCGAACAGAACCTCCGCTTCGCCGTCTTCATCGTCGAGACACTGATGGGCGTATGGCGCCACAACGGATTACTCAAGGCTAGCATCATGTCCGCAACAAATGCCCATCGCCTCGGCGCCAACGAGGCACCACCCGCTATCATCTCCAGCTTCCTCGGCAAGCAGGTGAATGAACTGCTCGACTATATCGAGAGCAGTCCCCTTCTATCTTCCCCCAAGGGCGAGGAATCCCTGACAGGTGGCGACCAAGCAGAAACGAACTCCTCCCCATTGGGTGAAATCAGGAAGGGACTACTGAAACTTGACATCCCCGAAATTCCGGAGCTTCTCATCGACAATACCGACCGTAACCGCACCTCCCCCTTCGCCTTCACCGGCAACCGATTCGAATTCCGTGCCGTCGGCAGTGAAGCCAACTGCGCCAGCGCCATGATAGTCCTCAACAGCGCCGTGGCCGAGGCTTTAGTCAGCTTCAAGAAACGTGTAGACCAAAGAATATCCGAGTACTCTAAACTTTCCGAGTACTCTGGAGGCACTGGTCACACGGCCACTTTCCACGCCATTCTCAACGTCCTACGCGAAGACATCCGCACATGCAAACCCATCCGCTTCGATGGCAACGGTTATAGCGACGAGTGGAAGGCCGAAGCTGCACGCCGAGGACTTGACGTGGAGACCTCCTGCCCTGTCATCTTCGAGCGCTACCTTGACCCTGAAAGCATACGGATGTTCGAAAGCCTCGGCGTCATGACCCATAAAGAACTCCAGGCCCGCAACGAAGTTAAGTGGGAGACCTACACCAAGAAAATTCAGATTGAGGCCCGCGTGTTAGGCGACCTCTCGATTAATCACATAATCCCCGTCGCCACCGCTTACCAATGCCAGCTTCTGCGAAACGTAGAGCGTATGCACGGTGTCTTTCCCATCGAGAAGGCAGACAAACTCAGTGCCCGTAACATCAAGCTTATTGAAGAAATAGCCATGCGCACTGCCAGCATCGATACTTTGGTTGAGGAACTCGTCAATGCTCGCAAGGTTGCTAACAAGATTGAAGATGAGCACCGACGTGCAATTGCCTACCATGATACCGTTGCGCCCTACCTCGACTGCATCCGTCGACAGATTGACAAACTCGAACTCATCGTCGATGACAGCCTCTGGCCTCTGCCCAAATATCGTGAACTATTGTTCATAAGATAAACGGTCGAAATGAAGGCGAGGACGTGCGCATCAATAGATGCGCACGTCCTCGCTGTTTTTAATGATAATCTGGGCGGCATCTACGAATTGGTTGTCGGCAATGAGAACGTGTGCAGCATCTGCAATGAGTATGCTCTCAGGCTGGTCGCTCTGCAGGCGGTTGTGACGTACAGTTATGTTTGTGTTGACGTGGGGCGGAGTCTCGCGCGCCTCAGTCGATAGCATCAGGCACGAAGCTACGCAAAAGGGGTCGGTGCCTGTGTGGCTTATGTCGTTATCTTCAACAACGGCCCGCTCAACAGGCCCAGCCTCTCGCCAGCTCAGTTCTGCTCCAAGTTTAATGGCAGAGAGTGTGCAGTGACTAATCATGTTGCGGCGCACCTCAACGTCGCGTGCTTTCAGCAAGAAGGCACGCCCATTGTGATAATCGACAGTGTTTCCGAGGATACGCACGCGGGGGAAGCGCGTGTAATTGTACATTAGTGATTCATTGAGGACGTCGGCAGAGACGGTGTGATTAAGATGAGCCAAGACTCGCCAGTGGGCCTCATCGGTCACTACGTGTTCTACTACGAAACGATCTAAGCATCGCATGTCCCGTGCTCCGACAAGCAGCAGTGTGTCGCCCTTGTGGGGCGGGTCGAGCGACTGCGCATGCAAGTCTGCCCCCTCTATCCTAAGTTCAACGGTCTGGGGATTATCGGTGGGGACAGCGCGATAGTAATAGTTATGTATATTTGTGCAGTCGTCGCCATTACCACAGAAACTGGAGTTGCTGATTGTGAGTGAGCCTGAGCACGAGGTGAAATGAGTAGCGTCGGTGCTTGTAGAGCTGTATCGTCCGGGCTCGGGCTCCACACGAAGGGCGTCGATAGTGATATCCTCAGACTGATGGCCAACGATGCCCATGCCTGGGAAGCTACGCAGGCAGACGTTGTCTATGCGCACACGTTCACATTCCTTAATCATAATGCATGGGCGATAGTGACCGCCATAACGAATGATAAGCACGTCGCCTATGGAAGGTTGGCGGTCACTGTGTATGCGTATATGCCCAGGCTCTAAGAGCTCCGTCTGGCCTATGGGTAAGTTGAAGAACGTGCGACGGCGTGGGCTGTAGAAATAGTAGCGGCCTTGAACTATACTGTCAACATATGCGTAGAGCTGAGGGTCAAAGCTAAGGTCGTAATAGTCGGCAGACAAGCTAACGACGCGTGCTTCGGTGGCTGCCGGTCGCCGACAGGTGACTGCCAGCCCCTTGAGCAAAAGGTCACTACAGCGTACAAAAGAGAGCACTTGCATCCAGCCGCCAATGCGCAGTGTAGCGCCTTCAGCCTCGATTACAAGACGCTGGGCGCCTGTAAAGTCAAGTCCTACAGCAAAAGGGCGCAGAGGGTTAAAAAGCTGCCATTGAACCTCTATGCCCCGACCTAAGTCGCCGCTGATGGCACGCCGTTCTATGTCAAGGGCCAGAGAGTCCTGAAGGTCGTAGACGCCCGGAGCGAAAGTGAGGGTTGTGCCTGGATGAGTGCGACAGTAGGCAGCAGCAGCACGAAGAGCTGGCGTGTCGTCGAGATTATCGTCTGGCACGGCGCCAAATGAGCTTACGTCAATGCGCTCGTCAGCGATCGAAACAACGGCAAGAGCGCAGAAAAGGACTGCGAGGAGATATCGAGTGGCAGAGATGTTCATTCAGTTGAAATTAAAAAGAGCCTGCTGTCATCTTGCAGCAGGCTCTTTGGCGATTTTCCTTGTTATGAGTTGTATTCCTGCCACGACTTGATCTTGATATCCTCGAGGTCCATCGTTGTGAAGGCTTCGATGAAGGCCTTGGCCAGGCGGGTGTTGGTCATGAGAGGGATATTGTGGTCGATGGCAGCACGACGAATGCGGTAGCCGTTGGTGAGCTCGCGGCGTGTTCGGTTCTTGGGGACGTTGACGATGAGGTCGAACTTGTGCTGCGCTATGAGGTGTAGCACGTTCTGCTCGTCGTCCTCGTCGGGCCAGCTGACGGAGCGTGCGAAGACGCCGTTCTGGTTGAGGAAGGCTGCCGTGCCGCCAGTGGCGTAGACATCGAGGCCTTTCTTCACAAGCTGGCGGGCGGGTTCGAGCAGGTCGAGCTTACCCTTGGCGCCTCCGGAGCTGATGAGCACGGCTTTCTTGGGGATGCTGTAGCCTGTGGCGATGAGGGCGTTGAGCAGCGCCTCGTGGAGGTCGTCGCCGAGGCAGCCCACCTCACCTGTGGAACTCATGTCGACGCCCAGGACCGGGTCGGCGTTCTGCAGACGTGCGAAGCTGAACTGGCTGGCCTTGACACCTATGCGGTCGATGTCGAACTCGCTCTTCTCGGCACGCTGGTAGGGGGCGTCGAGCATGATCTTCGTGGCGGTCTCTATGAAGTTGCGCTTCAGAATCTTCGACACGAAGGGGAAGCTGCGCGAGGCACGCAGGTTGCACTCGATGACCTTAACCTCGCGGTTCTTTGCCAGGAACTGAATATTGAAGGGTCCGCTGATATTGAGCTCGGCAGCTATCTTGCGCGAGATCTTTTTCATCTGGCGGATAGTGGAGAAGTAGACGTTCTGTGCAGGGAATACCATGGTGGCATCGCCAGAGTGGACGCCGGCATACTCGACGTGCTCCGAGATGGCGTACTCTACGATCTCGCCCTTGTCGGCCACGGCGTCGAACTCTATCTCCTTGGTCTCGGTCATGAATTTCGAGACTACAACAGGGAACTCTTTCGACACCTCGGTAGCCATCTCGAGGAAGCGCTCCAGCTCATCGTCGTCGTAGCAGACGTTCATGGCTGCGCCGGAGAGGACGTAGGAAGGACGCACGAGGACGGGGTAGCCAACCTCGGCGACGAACTCCTTGATGTCGTCGAGCGAGGTGAGGGCTCGCCATGCGGGCTGGTCGACACCGAGCTTGTCGAGCATGGCAGAGAACTTGTCGCGATTCTCGGCACGGTCGATGTCGACTGGCGAGGTGCCGAGCACGGGCACGCCCTGGCGGTGGAGCTTCATGGCCAGGTTGTTTGGGATCTGTCCGCCTACGCTGACGATGACGCCGCGGGGCTGCTCGAGGTCGATGACGTCGAGCACACGCTCCAGAGTAAGCTCGTCGAAGTAGAGGCGGTCGCACATATCGTAGTCGGTAGACACGGTCTCGGGGTTGTAGTTGATCATTATTGACTTATAACCGAGCTTGCGAGCCGTGTTGATAGCGTTGACGGAGCACCAGTCGAACTCTACCGAAGAGCCTATGCGGTAGGCTCCAGAGCCAAGAACGATGACTGATTTCTCATTATTATAATAATTAATATCGTGTTCAGCCTGATAAGGCTTGCTGTCGGGCTCCGCGAAAGCAGGCACATGAGTATACGTGAAGTACAGATAGTTTGTCAGTTCCGGGTGCTCGCTTGCTACAGTGGGAATACGTTTCACACTGGGGAGAATGCCGCGCTGCTTGCGATGGCGGCGCACTTCGAGGTTCTCCTTTTCGAGGTTGCCACCGGAAGGTTTGAGCACGAAGCGGGCTATCTGGAAGTCGCTGAAGCCAGCCTGCTTCACCTCGAGGAGGAAGTCGTCGGGCAGCTCGTCGAGGCTGTTATAACCTTCGAGCTGGTGCTTAAGGTCTACTATGCGCTTCATGCGTGAGATGAACCACGGGTCAATCTTCGTCAGCTGCTCTATGCGTTCGACGGTGTAGCCCTGCTCCAGGGCCTCAGCGATAGCGAATATGCGGAGGTCGGTGGGGTTCTCGAGGGCATCGTCAAGGTCGTCGAAGTGTACGTGTTCGTTGCCCACGAAGCCATGCATCCCCTGCCCTATCATGCGCAGGCCCTTCTGCAGCATCTCCTCAAAGGAGCGGCCTATGCTCATAATCTCGCCTACGCTCTTCATAGAAGAACCTATCTGGCGCGAGACACCAGAGAACTTAGTGAGATCCCAACGCGGAATCTTGCAAATCATATAGTCGAGCGAAGGA
>JAFUFW010000093.1 GCA_017469685.1 Bacteroidaceae bacterium
CCCGGTTCAGAACCCTTCAGGGTTGTCCTCAGAACCCTTAAGGGTTATGGCCGAAACCCTTAAGGGTTTTTGGCATAACCCTTGGGCTTATTTTCAGAGGGGGCTGCGTGGGTGCAAAAAGAGAGCCTGCCTGCCGGCGCTATGGACGCCGGCGGGCAGGCTCTCGTGTCTAAGCCCTGGAGGTGGGCCGTATGGTGCAAGGCGATTATTCGGCGATGGCGATGGTGACGCGGTTCTTGTCGTTCTCAGCGAAGGGCTGCACGGTGTCGCCCTTGGCGTCGACGGTGATGCGTGCGGCATCGATTCCTGCGTCAGTGAGGGCCTTGGCGACGTTCTCAGCGCGGCCCTTGGAGTAGCCGAGGTTGATCTTGGGATTGCCGGTGCCCACGTCGGCATAGCCTGTCACAGCGACCTTCGTGGCGGGGTTCTCCTTGAGGAACTTGATGAGGCGGTCCACCTTAGCTTTTTCCGAGCCTACGGGTATGGTCTCGCGGATGGCATAGAAGATCTCGGTGCGCAGCTCGGGCTTCTTCACTACGGGCACGGGCTTGGGCTCTTCCTTCTTCACTACTGGCGCAGGCTCGGGTTCGGGCTCAACCACAACGGGCGCGGGCACTACGGCGGGCTTTTTCTTGAAGCCGAACTTATATGCCAAGCCGAGCTGTGCGGTGAGCTGCCAGTCGTCCTTCTGGTTGACCTGCGAGTTGTAGCGGTCGCTGAGGCTGTTGGCGCTCACCTCGAGGTTCACGCTCCAGTGCTTGGCAATATTATAGTCGAGCATGGCTCCTACGCGTGCATTATGGCTCAAGCGATAGTCTTCCCAAGCGAAAGGCATATCGTAGGCGCTGTTTACGAGGTCGTCGTTGTTCCAGGCATAGTTAAGGCCTACGCCGCCAATGAGGTACACGTTGAGAGGATAGTAGTCCTTGCGGCCGAAGAGCGTGCAGAGGTTCAGCAGGAGATCGAGGTCTGTGGTTACGTAGTTGTAGTTGTACTCGAAGTCGGGCTTAATGCCGCTCTTGTTCCAAATGCCGTTAACGTGCAGACGGGCACCCACCACGGGGGTGAAGAATGCTCCGAAGCTGACGCTTGCGGTGGGGGTGATGAGCTTGAGCTGGTCGTAGTTCTCAGCTATCGTGGTCTGCAGGCCGCCCTGCAGGCCGACGAACATGTACGGAGCCGGCTTGTAGTCGAGCTCGGAAGCCTCTTGTGCCGACATGGTGAGCACAGAGGTGAAGGCCATAGCGGCCAGGAGTAGGATTTTTTTCATCTTGCGAAAGAATATTATTCGTTTGCTGTGTGCAAAAATACTACTTTTGGTTTCACACACAAAGGTTTTTATTGTTTTTTTTAACTTTTTGCCCACTAATGCCCTAAAAAATGCTATAATCATGCTCCTTGTCGGCAAAAAAAGCTATCTTTGCACCAACTATGGTTACAATAAAGAAAGTGGAAGGCCGCCGCGACCTGCGCGCCTTCGCCCGATTCAACTATCGGCTATATAAAGGCAACCCTTACGCTGTCCCAGATTTTCTGGAGGATATGATGGACACGTTCAACCGCGAGAAAAATGCAGCATTTGAGTTCTGCGAGGCCGACCTCTTCCTGGCTTATCGCGGGAAAGAGATCGTAGGCCGAGTGGCCGCAATCATCAACCACAAAGCCAACAAGAAATGGCAGACGCGCAACGTGCGCTTCGGATGGATCGACTTCATCGACGACGCCGAAGTGGTGGACGCACTCATCAAGACCGTAGAGGAATGGGGCCGCGAGCGCGGCATGAAGAACATCGTGGGCCCGCTCGGTTTCACCGACATGGACCCCGAGGGTATGCTCACCGACGGCTTCGACCAGCTATCAACGATGAGCACCATCTATAACTACCCCTACTACCCCGCCCACATGGAGCGCCTCGGATTCGAGAAAGAGGTGGACTGGGTGGAGCGCAAGGTGATGGTGCCCACGCCCGAGCATCAGGCCGACATACAGAAGTACTTCCGCGTGGCTGAGCTCAGCATGAAGCGCTACAACCTCCACTTGCGCCACTTCAAGAACCACAAGGAAATCCTCAACGCCGACGGGGGCAAGTACATACAGAAAGTGTTCGACGTCATCAACCTGGCCTACTCTGAACTTTATGGCTACTCAGAGATGAACGAGCGCCAGATCATGCAGTACGCCCACATGTACCTGCCATTCCTCGACATGCGGTTGCTCGCCATCGTTGAGGATGAGAACAATGAGCCCATAGCCGTAGGCATCACCATGGGGTCGCTCTCCTACGCCCTGCAGAAGGCAAAAGGCAAGCTCTTCCCCTTCGGGTGGTGGCATCTGGCCAAGGCAATCTACTTCAAGCCGGCGCCTGTGCTTGATATGCTGCTTATAGGTGTGCTGCCCGAATGGCAGAACAAGGGCGTCAACGCGCCACTCTTCGCACAGATTATTCAGGAAGCCACCAAGATGGGTTTTGTGTGGGCAGAGACGCACGTCCAGCTCGAAGAGAACGAGAAGAGCCAGGTGCAGTGGAACCACCTCGACTGCGCCATTCACAAGCGCCGCCGCTGCTGGCAGAAAGGACTTTAAACATTCATGGCAGAAGACATAGAGATAATACAACCAGAAGTGAAATACGGAGAGGAGGAAATACGCCATCTCTCCGATATGGAGCACGTGCGCACCCGACCCGGCATGTACATTGGCCGGCTCGGCGACGGCACACATGCCGAGGATGGCATCTACGTGCTGCTGAAAGAGGTCATCGACAACTCTATCGACGAGTTCAAGATGAATGCCGGCAAGCGCATAGAAGTGGACATCGATGAGAACCTGCGAGTGACCGTGCGCGACTATGGCCGCGGCATACCGCTCGGCAAGCTCATCGAAGCAGTGTCGATGCTCAACACCGGCGGCAAGTACGACTCTAAGGCCTTCAAGAAAAGCGTAGGCCTCAATGGCGTGGGCCTGAAAGCTGTCAACGCCCTCTCGTCGCGCTTCGTGGCACAAAGCTTCCGCGACGGCGAGACGCGCCGCGCCACCTTCGAGAAAGGACTCCTCGTCACCGATGAAGGCTCGCCCGCCAGCGGAGCCGCCAACAGCGCACCGGCCAATTTCACGGGCGAGGAGGAGAACGGCACCATGATATTCTTCGAGCCCGACGACACCCTCTTCAAGAGCTACCGCTTCCAAAGCGAGTTCGTAGAGACGCTCCTGCGCAACTACACATACCTCAACACGGGCCTCACCATCATGTTCAACGGCCACCGCATCCTCTCGCGCAATGGTCTCGAAGACCTGCTAATTGACACGATGACGACCCAGCCCCTCTACCCCATCGTGCACCTTAAGGGCGAGGACATAGAGATAGCCTTCACACACACCAACGGGCAGTATGGTGAGGAGTACCACAGCTTCGTCAACGGGCAGCACACCACGCAGGGCGGCACCCATCAGAGCGCCTTCAAGAAATATATTGCCGAGACCATCAAGGACTTCTCAGGCAAGAACTTCGACTACGCCGACATTCGCAACGGCATAGTGGCAGCCATATCCATCGACATCCAAGAGCCGCTCTTCGAGAGCCAGACAAAGATCAAGCTTGGATCGCTCTCCACGGAGCCTAACGGCAAAGGGGTGTCCATCGACAAGTTCATTGGCGACTTCGTCAAGCAGCAGGTCGACAACTACCTCCGCCGCACACCCGACGTGGCCGAGATAATCCTGCAGAAGGTAGGCGAGAGCGAGCGAGAGCGCAAAGCCATGGCCGGAGTGGCGAAGCTCGCACGAGAGCGCTCGAAGAAAGCAAACCTGCACAACCGCAAGCTACGCGACTGCCGCATACACTTCAATGACCCCAAAGGCGACCGCCAGGAAGATTCGTGCATCTTCATCACCGAAGGCGACTCCGCATCAGGCTCCATCACCAAGAGCCGCGACGTGCTCACCCAGGCAGTATTCAGCCTGCGAGGCAAGCCGCTCAACTGCTACGGACTGACAAAGAAAGTGGTCTACGAGAACGAGGAGTTCAACCTCCTGCAGGCAGCCCTCAACATCGAGGACGGCCTCGATGGCCTTCGCTACAACAAAGTCATCGTAGCCACCGATGCCGACGTCGACGGCATGCACATACGCCTGCTCATGATAACCTTCTTCCTCCAGTTCTTCCCCGAACTGATCAAGAAAGGACACGTCTACATCCTACAGACACCACTCTTCCGCGTGCGCCAGCGCCGCAAGAGGCTCTCAAAGGCGCGCCTTGAAGCCATCGGCGAGGCAGAGACACGCGGCGACTTCATCACCCGCTACTGCTATAGCGAGGAAGAACGACTCCAGAATATCGAAGCCCTCGGGCCTGAGCCCGAGATAACCCGCTTCAAAGGCCTCGGCGAGATTAGCCCCGACGAGTTCCGCGGATTCATTGGCCCCGACATACGCCTCGAACAGGTATCGCTCCACAAGAGCGACCAGGTGGCCGAGCTGCTCGAATACTACATGGGCAAGAACACCATGGAGCGCCAGAACTTCATCATCGACAACCTCGTCATTGAGGAAGACCGCCCCGAAGAAGAGGAAGAAGAGAAAGAATACAAGGAATTGGAAGAAGTGCAATGAAGACAATTATCTTTCCAGGAAGTTTCGACCCCTTCACCATCGGGCACGCAGACCTCGTGAGCCGCGCCCTCGCGCTCTTCGACGAAGTCATCATCGCCATTGGCATAAACGAGCAGAAAGCCGGCTGGCAAACAGCCGACGAGCGCATACGTGCACTTAGAGATCTGTACGGCAGCGAGCAGCGCGTGCGCGTGGAGACGTACACCGGACTGACCACCGACTTCGCGCTGGCCGTCGGTGCCAAGGCCATCCTCCGCGGCGTGCGCACGGTCAAGGACTTCGAGTATGAGCAGCAGATGGCCGACATAAACCGCCGCCTCACTGGCATCGAGACAGTCATCCTCTTTGCCCGCCCCGACCTCGCCGCCATCTCCAGCTCCCTCGTCCGCGAGCTCGCCCACTTCGGCAAAGACATCACCCCATTCCTCCCATAGCATCACATCTCGTTTCCGACAATCTTATCAATCATAACCCGTGCCCCATTCGCATTCCTTGCAAGCAATCTTTTTATCTTTTAGAAAACGCTTTGCAGAAATACGTCTAAATAAAGCTTAAAATTGGAGCGGAAAACATCGCACTTCAGGAATAGTAGCTATCTTTGCATCCGTTTAACGTAAGTATAGTATGAAACAGTTCCTTTTATTTATATTGTTCATCATTGCCCTTCCGCTCTCTGCACAGACAAACCAGGATCCTCGCGAGGCTGCCGTGCGCAAGCTCTTGCAGTCGACCATAATGATCAACCAGATGTACGTCGACACTGTCAACATGGAACGACAGGTGGAGGATGCCATCACGGGGATGCTCACGAAGCTCGACCCGCACTCGCAGTACACTAATGCCGCCGACACCAAGAAACTCAACGAACCGCTGAAAGGCAACTTCGAAGGCATCGGCGTGCAGTTCAACATGCTTGAGGACACGCTCGTTGTCATACAGACAATTGCCAAAGGGCCGTCGGAGAAAGTGGGCATCGTGGCCGGCGACCGCATCGTCAGCGTCAACGACACGGCGATAGCCGGCGTAAAGATGAGCCGCGAGAACATCATGAGCCGGCTGCGCGGACCTAAAGGCTCGAAGGTAAACCTCGGCATCATACGCCGTGGCATAAAAGACCGGCTCTCGTTTACCGTCAAGCGCGACAAGATTCCTGTCACCTCGCTTGATGCAGCTTATATGGTCGAGCCAGGAATAGGGCTGGTACGCTTCTCCAACTTTGCCGCCACGACTCACGACGAGGTCGTTGAAGCTATCAGACGCCTGCGCAAAGAGGGCATGACGAGCCTCATCATAGACTTGCAAGGCAACGGCGGAGGCTATCTCGGCGCGGCAGCAGAACTTGCCAGCGAATTTCTGGACAAAGGGCTGATGATCGTTTACACCCGAGGGCGCGGAGGCATAAACATGGGCGAGTACCACAGCCGGGGCGGCGGGCTCTTCACCGAGGGGCGTCTGGTAGTGCTCGTAGACGAGTACTCTGCGTCGGCTTCCGAAATTCTGGCCGGAGCCATTCAAGACCACGACCGCGGCACTATCATAGGCCGCCGGACCTTCGGCAAGGGTCTCGTGCAACGCCCCATTGAACTCGACGACGGCTCAATGATACGTCTCACCACCGCCCGCTACTACACTCCCTCGGGACGCTGCATACAGAAACCCTACGAGAAAGGCGACGCAAAGACTTACGCCCACGACGTCGTAGACCGCTACAACCGGGGCGAACTGACCAATGCCGACAGCATTCACTTCCCCGACTCGCTGCGCTACAAGACCCTGCGACTTGGCCGCACCGTATATGGCGGCGGAGGCATCATGCCCGACTACTTCGTACCACTCGACACTACTCGCTACACTAAGCTTTATCGCGAACTGAGCGCACGCTCCTACATCGTCAATACAAGCCTTCACTTCATGGACGAGCACCGCAAGCAGCTGACAAAGCAATACAAGGACTTCGAGACCTTCCGCCACAGCTTCAAAATGCCTGACGATGTTATAACCAGCATGTTGGCTGAAGCCGAGAAGAAGGACAGCCTGCGAGCAAAGGACGACGATGAGCTACAAAAAACGCGCCACGATGTGGCGCGTATCCTAAAGGGCCTCGTAGCCCGCGACTTATGGGATATGAGCGAATATTTCCAAATCATCTATGAGGACGACCCCGTAGTGAAGCAAGCGCTCAACGTCCTGCGAGGGAGTTGAAACTGATTTTTGGGGGAAGTTAAGGAAGTTAAGGAAGTCCTTAACTATCCCAGCAGCCTCAGCTCCCCTGAACCGTAGCAGCGGTGACGCTCCTTGTCGTAGAGCACTCCGAACTGCCCGGGGGCGACGCCCTGCAGGGGGTGCTCCGTGACGACATCCAGCGAGCCATCATCCAACATGCTTACACGCGCCGGGCAGAAGTCCGGCGTGTGGCGTATCTTGAGCATCACATTGTAGTCGGTGCCGGACAGCGTTGAGGCAAAAAGGCCTTTAGCAAAAGGATCCACCGTCAGCCAATGGGGAGCAACGATACGGAAATGTGAGGAGTAAGACTCCTCTGGATCGTAGCCACCCGCCACCCACAGGATGTTTCGCTTCATGTCTTTCTCCACCACGTACCAAGGGCCTCCGCTGAAGCCGAGCCCCTTGCGCTGGCCGATAGTGTGGAACCACAAGCCTCGATGCAGGCCCAGCACACGCCCCGTTGCACGGTCTATCACCTGACCAGGTTTCTCGCCGAGGTACTTGCGTATATAGTCGTTGTAGTCGATTTTACCGAGGAAGCAGATGCCCTGGCTATCCTTGCGATGGGCGGCAGCCAGATGTTCACGCTCAGCCACGGCACGCACCTCGGCCTTTGTCAGCCGGCCTATAGGGAAACACGCCTTCTGCAGCTGCCACGGCTGCAGCTGTGCGAGGAAATCCGTCTGGTCCTTAACCAGGTCGGGGCTTGTGCAGAGCCATGTAAGCCCGTCCGCGTCATCCTCGGTGCAGGCATAATGGCCAGTTGCAATTACATCGTAGTCCTTTCCTACACGCTCGTCGAACACGCCGAACTTAATCAAGCGGTTGCACATCACGTCGGGGTTGGGCGTAAGTCCCGCGCGCACACGTTCCATAGTATAATCTACAACGTGCTCCCAATAGTCCTTGTGAAGGTCCACGACCTCGAGCGGCAACTGATATTTGTATGCCACCGAGCGAGCCATTTCAAGGTCCTCTTCAATGGTGCAGGTGAAGTCCGTAGTATCGCGCTCAGGACCTATCTGTATGTACCACAGGTCAGGCCGTACGCCTGCCTCCACGAGCAATGCCACAGCCACCGAGCTGTCCACACCGCCCGAGAGGAGGGCCGCCACACGCTTGCCTTTGAGGTCTTCAACATTCATTGTCTGATATTCTTTTATGCTGATGAAACAGAGAGAGCGAGAGCCCTCGTGAGCTCTTTCTGCCGCAAAAGTATAAAAAAAAGACAAAAGTTGAGGCTCTGACAATAAAAAAGTTTGCAAGTAAACTCCATGAGAGCTAACTTTTCTTATCTTTGCCAAGCAATATTACATATAACGCTTTATGAACAAGCTCACAGCCGCCGCCTGCACCATCGTTGCAGCCGTAGCCTTTACATTGTCGTCGTGCGAGAAGCCTTACGTAGGGCTTCAGGAACCTGAAGCCGAGGCACCCAACACCGTTTTCCGTATCACTGCTTTCGAGCAAATAGATTTCGACGGGCCCGCTTCGCGAGCTGTCACAGACGTCAGCCAGATATGCTCTCGCATCAACCTCGTCGTCTACAGCGGCGAAAGCAAGGTGAAGTCAATTGCCCAAAAAGCTTCCGACAAAGACTTCGGGACTCTTGCGCTGACGCTGCCCCCAGGGACGTACACCGTAGCCATCATAGCCCACTCGACAAGCGCCTCCGCAACCATCAGTTCGCTCGACAAGGTTTCCTTCGATCACAACCTCCTGTCCGACACCTTCCTCTACAAAGGCGAGATTACCATTGGCGAAGACGCTCAGACATACGATGTGCAGCTCAGACGCATTGTTGCCATGTTCCGCCTCAACCTCACCAAAGCGCTACCTTCAAGCGTTGCACAAATGAAGTTTTACTATACTGGCGGCTCAAGCACCCTGAGTGCCGTCACGGGCTACGGCAGTGTCAACAGCAAGCAGACCGTTGTGATTGACGTCAGTGCCGGGCAGCAAGTGTTTGAGGTCTACACTATTCCACATGCCGAGAGCGGTTCTCTGAAGATGACCATCACTGCCATTGATGCCACACAGAACGAACTCTACGAACGCGTCTTCGAGGACGTTCCCGTGACACGAAACAAGATTACGCAGTACACTGGCGACTTCTTCGACGGCAACAGCAGCGAAAGCCCTTCATCAAGCTTCGCCATTAAAGCCGTGACAGACTGGGACGGCGAACAACACTATGACTTTTGATAACCTATAATACAGACTAAAAATGAAAGCAATTCACACTGACAAGGCTCCGGCGGCAATCGGGCCGTACAGCCAAGCTATAGAAGCAGGCGAGCTGGTGTTCGCCAGCGGACAACTGCCTATTGACCCTGCGACAGGAACATTCCCCGAAGGCATCAAGGCCCAGACACGGCAAGCGCTCACAAACGCCAAAGCCATACTGCAAGAAGCCGGGCTCGACATGAATAATGTCGTGAAAACCACAGTCCTACTGGCCGACATCGCTGACTTCGCGGCCATGAACGAAGTCTATAGCGAGTTCTTCTCAGCCCCCTACCCGGCCCGAAGTGCCTTCGCTGTGAAGTCGGTGCCCAAGGGTGCCCTTGTGGAGATTGAATGTATTGCCCACAAGTAAAGGATATACAAGAAAAGCCGAGCCCACAAGTGGGCTCGGCTTTGTTTTCACGTAGTGTCTGGAATGGTTAGAGGC
>JAFUFW010000094.1 GCA_017469685.1 Bacteroidaceae bacterium
GAAATCAGGCAGATCAACCAGGAAATCCCCATCATCTTCCTCACGGCCAAGAACCTTAAGGAAGACATATTCGAGGGCTTCAAAATCGGAGCCGACGACTACATCACCAAGCCCTTCTCAATGGAAGAGCTCGTCTACAGGATGGAAGCCATACTCCGCCGCGTCCATGGCAAGCAGCAGAAGAACGTGGCCGTCTACCATATCGGCCGCTTCGTCTTCGACACACGCCGCCAGATCCTCACTATCGGCGACAAGCAGACCAAGCTCACCACTAAGGAGAGCGAGCTGCTGATACTGCTCTGTGCCCACGCCAACGACGTGCTGCAGCGAGAGCTGGCGCTGAAGACCATCTGGATCGACGACAACTACTTCAACGCACGCTCAATGGACGTCTATATCACTAAGCTGCGCAAGCACCTTAAGGACGATCCCGAGATTGAAATCAACAACGTCCATGGCAAGGGCTATCGCCTCATCGCCCACATGGAGGAGGAATAACCAGCACGTGTGTGCCGGCAAGGCATACATGACAAAGCCCCGCAACCGCTACCGGTTGCGGGGCTTGTTGTGTGTCAGCCTTTGAATTAAAGACCCTTTACCTTACTCGTCGTAAGTGGGCTTCTTATAGTTGACGAAGATGTGAAGGGCAATGCCTGCAATGATAATAAGAACTGCGATGAGCTGTACGAAGTTGTAGTCGACCCATCCGAACAGATAGCTCAGCAGCAGGAGCACGGCACCTACGATGGCTGTGATGATTCCAGAATAAAGTTTCATAGTGATGCTTTTATTTATTGTTTGATGTTAGCCTTAGACAGCACAAAATAAATCAAAAAAGCTGAAACGTAGAAATTTTCTGGCAAAAAAGTGTGGCAGAGCACTCTTTTTTCTCTGCAAAGCAAAGAGACGCAAAATATTTTAAAGAAAAAAGCAGCCAAACCCTTGCCAAATCAGAAAAAAGCAGTACCTTTGCCGAGCATTTTCGCAAAAACAACCATTATTAACCCATTAACACATTATGAATCAGTACGAAACCGTTTTCATCTTAACTCCCGTTTTGTCTGAAGAGCAGACAAAGGAAGCGGTCGAAAAGTTCAAGAAGATTCTCACCGACGGAGGTGCAGAACTCATGAACGAAGAGTTGTGGGGGCTGAAGAAGCTCGCTTATCCCATCGAGAAAAAGTCCACGGGCTACTACGTAATGATTGAGTTCAAGGCAGAGCCTACACTCATCAGCAAGCTCGAAGTAAACTATCGTCGCGACGAGCGCGTGCTCCGCTATCTGACTGTCAAGAACGACAAGTTCGCAGCCGCTTATGCCGAGAAGAGAAGAAACAAGAAAGCTAACGCAAACAAGGAGGACTAAACAATGGCACAGACAGAAATCCGTTATTTGACACCGCCCACCGTTGACGTCAAGAAGAAAAAGTACTGCCGCTTCAAGAAGCTCGGCATCAAGTACATCGACTATAAGGACCCCGAGTTCCTCAAGAAATTCCTGAATGAGCAGGGCAAGATTCTTCCCCGCCGCATCACCGGCACATCGCTCAAGTATCAGCGCCGCGTGGCTCAGGCCGTGAAGCGTGCACGCCATTTGGCTTTGCTGCCCTTCGTAACCGATATGATGAAATAACCTAAAAGAGGAATAAGCACTATGGAAATAATTCTGAAAGAAGATGTTATCGGCTTGGGTTACAAGCACGACATCGTAAACGTGAAGCCCGGCTACGGCCGCAACTATCTTATTCCCCAGGGTAAGGGCGTCATCGCTTCCGAAAGCGCAAAGAAGATGCTGGCTGAAGAGCTCAAGCAGAAAGCTAAGAAGCTCGAGAAAATCAAGGCCGATGCAGAGGCTGTAGCAGCCAAGTTTGAGGGTGTTGCTCTCACGATTCCTGCAAAGGTCAGCAACAGCGGCACCATCTACGGTAGCGTCAACAACATTATGGTGGCTCAGGAACTTGCAAAGCTCGGCCTTGAAGTCGATCGCAAGCTCATCACCATCAAGGACGTCAAGACCGTCGGTGAGCACAGCGCTACCATCCGCCTGCATAAGGAGGTCAGCGTGACCATCCCCGTCACCGTTGTTGCCGAGGATGCTCCCGTCGAGGATGCTCCCGCAGCCGAGGAGGTTCCTGCAGAGGCAGCAGCTGTTGTCGATGAGGAAATTGCTCAGGAGCTCGCTGATGAGCAGGAGGTGCTTGAGGCACTCGACGCTCCCGCTGAAGCATAATTATTCTTTTCCGCATATACAGCATAAGCCCTGGGCGTTCGCTCAGGGCTTATGTTTTGCATAACATTTGTCGGTGCTATGCAGCGGGCACAAAAAAAGGAGTCGCACATCCCGTGCAACTCCTATCTGTGTTTCCTGTGATTAATGTTCGCAGGGAACAGAAGCTCTGTTGATTACTCAGCAACAACTTCCTCAACGGCCTCTACGACCTCAGCAGCAGCGCTGTCAACAACCTCAAGGGTGCTGTCAACAACTTCTTCTACTACGCTGTCACAGCACTCAGCGAGAGAGTCACAAGCTTCAGCAGTAGCAGTAGCCTGACCACCACAAGATGCGAAAGAGATAGCCATAGCGGCTACGAACATAAATGCAACCTTTTTCATTTTCTTTTTTGCTTTTTAATTCTGTAAAACAATATGTGCTTTTTAAAACCGCCGCAAAGGTACGGACTTTTTGAATACGTTGTATATTTTTCTTCAACTTTTTTTCGGTTTTTTTTTAATTATTTTTCCGTCATGGTTTTAATATACTAATAATCAGTAAGATATTAAAATGTTAAAAAATCGTGTATTCTCGCCTGTATGAACTAAAAGTGCTAACTTTGCAGCCGAAAAGTTTTTTCCCAGATGTACCCCGATTCTCCTCTTACCGGCCAACGCGCCATATTCTTTACCCTCGGCTGTAAGTTGAACTTTGCCGAGACGTCTACCATTGCCCGCCAACTGGCTGACGTCGGCGTCGTTAAGGCTAAGCGTGGCGAGCTGGCTGACATCTGCATCGTGAATACGTGCAGTGTCACAGAGGTGGCCGACCATAAGTGCCGGCAGGCCATTCATAAGTTAGTACGTCAGAACCCGGGTGCGCTTGTCGTTGTGCTTGGTTGTTATGCCCAGCTCAAGCCCGATGAGGTAAAAGCAATTCATGGTGTAAGTCTCGTGCTGGGGCAGAGCGAGAAAGGGAGGGTGCTGGAAATGATTCTGGACAAACTCTCGGCCCAACACACACTCTCTCGAAGTGGGGAAGTGCCACAGGGGGAAGTGCTGGCCAATGTGGAGACAGAACGTCCGCAAGAGGGTTTGTTCACTTCATCTTTGAAAGATCAGGAGGATAGGGTAGGGCCTTTCGTGCCCTCGTGTTCGTGTGGTGATCGCACCCGCTATTTCCTTAAAGTTCAGGATGGTTGCAACTATTTCTGCACCTATTGTACGATTCCCTTTGCCAGAGGCCGGAGCCGCAATGGTTCGATAGCTTCGCTCGTTGACCAGGCGCGAAAGGCTGCCGAAGAGGGCGGGCGCGAGATTGTGCTTACGGGTGTTAATATTGGCGATTTCGGGCGAACGACGGGCGAGACGTTTCTCGACTTGCTACGTGGGTTGGACGGCGTGGAAGGCATAGAACGTTACCGCATCTCCAGTATCGAACCAAACCTCTTGACCGACGAAATCCTCGAGTTCTGCGCTTCGAGTCGAGCCTTTATGCCGCATTTCCATATCCCTTTGCAGTCTGGCTCCGACGAGGTGCTCCGCCTGATGCACCGCCGCTACAACACGTCTCAATTTTATAATAAGGTAGCGCGCGTGCGTGAGCTCATGCCAGACGCTTTCATCGGCGTAGATGTCATTGTAGGCACCCGGGGTGAGACCGCAGAACTGTTTGCCGAGGCCGAACGTTTCATAGAGTCTTTGCCGATTTCCCAGCTCCATGTGTTCAGCTATAGTGAGCGTCCTGGCACAGCGGCATTGCGAATCCCTCACGTGGTTCGCCCCGAGGAGAAGCATGAGCGCAGTCAGCGACTTCTGAAGATAAGTGAACAAAAGCTTCAGGAATTCTACGCACAGTTTATAGGCCAGATAAGGCCAGTGCTTCTGGAACATACCCGTACAAAGGGCTTGTACAATGGATTTACAGACAATTATATTAAGGTGGAATATTGTGGTGAGGGCGCAGACAACACTGTCCGAAGCCTACGTCTGGCGTCCTGGAATTATAATCATACAGCCATCAAAGCCCTATGAAGGTAGCAATAGTAATACTTAATTGGAATGGAGCTAAGATGCTTCGAAGGTTCCTGCCGTCGGTCGTTGCTAATACGCCCGCGGCATTGGCCGACATAATCGTAGCTGACAACGGCTCGACAGATGACTCAATAGCGGTCCTGGCCTCCGACTTCCCCGGCGTTGCCACTATTCGGCTCGAACGCAACTATGGCTTTGCAGAGGGCTACAACCAAGCACTCAGCAGGTTGGGAGACGGCTATGGCTATTATCTGCTTCTAAATTCCGATGTCGAGACGCCTGAAGGATGGTTGCAGCCTCTGTCTGTCTTTATGGATGCTAACCCCGATGTTGCAGCCTGCCAGCCTAAGTTGCGTGCCGAGCACACTCGCACGCATTTTGAATATGCAGGAGCAGCGGGTGGATACATTGATGCTCTCGGTTATCCTTTCTGCCGCGGTCGTGTGTTTGATATCGTGGAAGAGGACAGCGGACAGTACGACACTGTCGCTGATGTCTTCTGGGCTACAGGCGCCGCCTTGATGATTCGTCCGAAGGACTATTGGGATGCTGGTGGCTTGGATGGCCGCTTCTTCGCCCATCAGGAGGAGATAGACCTTTGCTGGCGCCTCCGAGCCCGCGGACGTCGCATAGTATGTGTGCCGACAAGCGTCGTCTATCACGTAGGTGGCGGCACGTTGCCGAAAGAAAACCCGCGCAAGACCTTCCTCAACTTCCGCAACAATCTTCTTCTCTTATACAAGAACCTGCCCGACCACCAGCTGCATCGCGTCATGTTTTTCCGCTTTTTCCTTGATGCCTTGGCTTCCTTTGTGTTCCTCCTCAAGGGCGAATGGCGCAGTTTCAAGGCGGTCTGGCATGGTCGTTGGGCTTTCCGTCAAATGAAAAAGGATTTCAGAGGTGACCGCGCGGCCAATCTCGCTGCCACCACCGTAAGAGAAATACCTGAGCAGTTGCGAGGCAGCCTGCTGATTGCATTCTATCTGATGAGACGACGGACCTTCAGCCGTCTTGCATTCTGAATGACTATCAAGCTATTTTGGCTTTAACGGCGAAAAATGGCAACTTGTTTGCGAGTAAGGAAGAAAAAGCTTAACTTTGCACCCGAATTCAAGAGCTTACACATTATTTATATATATAACAGGCAAAGACTGATGGCACAGAAACCAAGTATACCCAAAGGCACGCGCGACTTCGGCCCTTCCGAGATGGCGCGCCGCAACTATATCTTCGACACCATACGTAGCGTTTACGCCCTCTATGGCTTCCGTCAGATAGAGACTCCCGCAATGGAGAACCTGTCTACGCTCATGGGTAAGTATGGCGAAGAAGGCGATAAACTGCTGTTCAAGATACTCAACAGTGGCGACTTCCTTAGGGGGGTCGGCCAAGGTGAACTCTCTGGGGAAGGAACGCCTAAGCTGGCATCTCAGCTCTGTGAGAAAGGTCTGCGATATGACCTCACGGTGCCTTTTGCACGCTACGTTGTGCAGCACCGCGAGGAGCTTACGCTGCCTTTCCGCCGCTTCCAGATTCAGCCCGTATGGCGAGCTGACCGTCCGCAAAAGGGACGCTATCGAGAGTTCTATCAGTGTGATGCAGATGTCGTAGGGTCTGATTCTCTGCTAAATGAGGTTGAGCTGATGATGATTGTCGATGAGGTGTTCCGCCGTTTCGGCATACGCGTATGCCTGAAAATCAACAACCGCAAAATCCTTGGCGGCATAGCAGAAATAATAGGCCAAGCCGACAAAATTATTGATATTACAGTGGCTATCGACAAACTCGACAAAATAGGCCTTGATGCAGTCAATGCGGAGCTCTCCGATAATGGCCTTCCTGCTGAAGCTATCGAGAAGTTGCAGCCAATAATCAAACTCAGCGGTTCGAATGAGGAAAAGATTCAGACTATGCGTCAGGTGCTAAAGGATAGCGAGACGGGCTCGAAAGGCGTAGATGAAGTGGAGTACGTTCTCAACTCTTTGAAGGCATGCTCACTGACAAATGCCATAGAGCTTGATCTCACTCTGGCTCGCGGACTTAACTACTACACAGGTTGCATTTTCGAGGTTAAGGCTTTGGATGTGGAGATAGGTAGCATCACCGGCGGTGGGCGCTACGATAACCTTACTGGTATCTTCGGTATGCCTGGACTATCGGGTGTAGGGATTTCATTTGGCGCAGATCGCATATATGATGTCTTAAACCAGTTGGAACTCTATCCAGAAGAGATTACCACTGCCACCCAACTTATGTTCGTGAACTTTGGCGAGGCCGAGGCCGCTTATGCCTTGCCGGCTCTTGCCGCAGCGCGAGCTGCAGGCATACGCGCAGAGATATACCCTGACGCTGTGAAAATGAAGAAGCAGATGCAGTACGCCAATGCACGCGCGATACCCTTTGTGGCTCTTGCTGGCGAAGCTGAGATGGCAAAGGGCGTGTTCACGCTGAAAAACATGCTCACGGGCGAGCAGACAGAGGTCTCAACAGAAGAAATGATAGCTGTTATAGCTTGATAAAACGTAAATTTTGGTGTACAAAGCGAACACTTTCGGAGCCTTTAAACAAATTTGAGGCCAAAATGGCGAATGATTCTGTTCGATTTTTATGGCACTCTCAATGATTATTCCGACCTTTGCAACCGCAAGCGAAAGATAAGATCTTATTCGCGCGTACATTATATATAAGAGTATATGAAGAAACGAATTTCTATATGCTTCGCAGTGGCGCTGGTCGGCGTCACTGTTGCTTACGGACAACTGCTGTCGCTCGACAGCTGCCGGACGCTCGCCCTACGCAATAACAAAGAACTGAAGATGGGCGAGTTGGAGCAGGAAGCTGCTTATTGGCAGCATAGAAGTGTGAAGACAAACTATCTTCCCAAAGTGTCAGCTGTAGGCACTTACCAGCGTACATCGCGCGAGGTGTCATTGTTGAATAAGAATCAGAAACAAGCCCTCTCCACCATGGGGTCGCGCTTTGCAGGTGCTGTTGGTGAAGGCGCCCATCAAGGGAGCTTGGCCCTGCAACAGCAGCTGGCAAGTCTGCCCAACTCGCCCGAGTTTCAGGCCCTGATGCAGAACCCAGAGTTTCAGACCATCATGGCCCAAAATCCCCAATTGGCGTCCTTGCTCTCCAATCCTCAGGCAATGCAGCAGATGGCCGCCCCTTATCTGCAGCAAGCATCTACAGCCTTCAATGCTATGCTCTCGGGAATGGCAGAGGCTGTCGACGGTGTTGGGCAAAGTATCGTTGACGCTTTCCGCACCGACACTCGCAATATGACCGGCGCAGCTGTGATGCTCACTCAACCTCTGTATATGGGCGGCAAGATCCGCGCTTACGACCGCATCACTCGTCTGGCTCAGGAGGCTGCAGGCGAACAGGTGACGATGGATGAGCAGGACCTGCTCGTGAGCGTCGACGAGGCTTATTGGCGTATCGTAGCGCTTCAGAACAAGAAGAATCTGGCTCAGAGTTTCCTTGAGACCGTTCAGAAACTCGATGACGACGTTGAAAAGCTCACTGCTGAGGGTTTGGCCACCAAGGCCGACGGCTTGTCTGTGAAGGTGAAAGTTAATGAGGCCCAAGTTGCCTTGATTCAGGTTGACAATGGACTGACTCTTTCTCGTATGGCGCTGGCACAATTGTGTGGGCTGCCTATGGATGAGACGTTTACTCTTGAGGACGAGGGTGGCGATGTTACCACAGATGGTGCCCTACAGTTGGCCGTTTCTCTGCAACCTAATGCAGATGCCCCCTTTGCTGTAGAGACAGCCTATGCCCATCGGCCCGAACTGCACGCTCTTGACATTGCTGCTCAGGTGAAGCGCGAGGAGGTAAAGGTGGCTCGCTCGGAATATTTGCCCAATCTGGCACTTACGGCCGGCTATCTTGTTTCTAACCCAAGCGTTTTCAATGGTTTCGAGAAGAAGTTCAAAGGAATGTGGAGCGCTGGCGTGGTGCTGAAAGTGCCAATCCTCACCTGGGGCGACCGTATCTATAAGGTACGTCAAGCCAAGGCAGAAGCTGCCATCGCCCAGACACATCTCGATGAGGTGCGTGAGAAGGTGGGGCTGCAAGTCAACCAGAACAAGCAGAAGATGCAGGAGGCAAAGGAGCGGCTGACTACGGCCATCCGCTCTCAGGAACAGGCCGACGAGAACCTTCGGATGGCACAGTTGGGCTTGCGCGAGGGGGTCATTCCCGTGAGTAATGTGCTGCAGGCTCAGACCGCGTGGCTCGCAGCGCACTCCACGCTTGTTGAAGCGGAGATTGACTTGCGCCTTGCTGACCTCTACTTGATGCGTTCCCTTGGTACCCTAAGTCATTAGTCCTCTCCTTTTTTACCGTTGGAAACATATTATAAACAATAAACTACAGGAATTATCTGAGATATTTTATGGCAAAGAGAACAAAATTGAATAACCTCCTGATTATTGCGCTCATTTTGGTTGGCGTGATGATTATGGTCATCCTTGTTGGCATTTTCCTGCCCAAACCCAAAGAAGTGTTGCAAGGGCAGGCTGAGACGAGCGACTATCGCGTATCAAGCAAAGTGCCAAGTCGTGTGAAGGAACTGCGCGTGCAGACTGGTGACAAGGTGAAAGCCGGCGACACGCTCGCTATAATGGATTCGCCAGAAGTGGTGGCAAAGATGGAGCAGGCTCAAGCTGCCGAGGCTGCAGCACGCGCAATCGAGCAGAAGGCTCAGAACGGAGCTCGCCAGCAGGAGATCCAAGGTGCTTTCGAGCTTTGGCAGAAGGCTAAAGCCGGTTTGGATGTTGCCGAGAAGACTTTCACACGCGTGTCAAGGCTCTACGATGAGGGCGTCATTCCTGCCCAGAAGCGCGATGAGGCCGAAGCACAGCTGAAAGCCATGCAGGCAACGGAGAAAGCAGCCCGCAGCCAGTATGATATGGCTCGCGAAGGTGCACGTCGCGAGGATAAGGCAGCAGCAGCAGCTCAGGTGGCTCGTGCTCAAGGAGCTATCAGCGAGGTCGAAGGATATCTGAGGGAGACCGTCCTGTTGGCAGCAGCCGATGGCACTGTTACTGAGATTTTCCCTGAAGTGGGCGAGCTTGTGGGCACTGGTGCGCCAATCATGAACATTGCCAAGGACGATGACGTACGCTTTGTGTTCAACGTTCGCGAGGATTATCTTCCTAACATGAAGGTGGGAATGGAAATGGACGTCTATGCACCGGCTGTCGATCGCGAACTTAAAGTTCGTATTGCAGGCATCAACGTCATGGGCAGCTATGCCACCTGGAAGGCAACTAAGGCTTTGGACCAGTATGACCTGAAGACCTTCGAAGTTGTTGCCCGCCCTGTCAATCAAGCTGATGTCGAGGATATCCTCGCAGGCATGACAGTCATCATAAAGGAATAAACAGAGATGCGCAAGGCGTTAAGAAATATCTGGTTGATAACACGGCGCGAGCTCAACACCTTTTCGCGGCGCCCAATCTTCATCGTCATCATGTTCGTGGCGCCGCTGGGTTTTCTGGTGTTCTTCACGTCGTTGATGAGTGCAGGCTTGCCTACAAAGCTGCCGGCAGCGCTCGTCGACGAGGATAACACTCACGTCACGCGTCAACTCACCCGCATCCTCGGTACGATGGAGGAAACACAGTTCGTGCTTCAGACCAACAGCTTTACCGAGGCTCGACAGGCTATGCAGCGGGGTGAGATATACGCCATCTTCCGTATACCAAAAGGTACTACAGAAGCGGCACTGACACAGCGGCAGCCAGTCATCTCCTATTACACCAATGATGCCTATTTCATTCCAGCATCGTTGCTGATGAAGGATATGCGTAAGCTTAGTGAGATGGCAGGCTTGGCTATTACACGGGAGACAATGCGCGCTCGTGGCTTCAGCGACGACCAGATTATGGGCACTGTGCAGCCGATTGTCATTGAGAGTCACCCTCTCGGCAATCCACAGCTCAACTATTCCGTTGTGCTCTCCAACCTCCTGGTGCCTGGCCTGCTGATGCTCGTCATCATGCTCACCACCTCGTATGCCCTTGGCATGGAGTGGAAGCGAGGATGCCAGAAAAAGTTATATTCCATGTCTGGTAATAATGTTTGGGTGGCCATTTTGGGCAAGCTCATGCCTCAGACAGCCCTCTACACAATCCTTATGTGGCTCATAGATTTGGTGTTCTACAGTTACTTGCAGTTCCCTTGTGCCTGCGGAATACCACGAATGATGCTGTGGGGCTTCTTGGCTGTGATAGCCTCTCAGGGCTTTGGACTGTTGATGTTCGAGGCTTTCCCTGGTCACATGCGAATGGCTATGTCTGCCTGTTCGCTGTTAGGAGTTATGCAATTCTCGTTGGCTGGCTTCTCGTTTCCAGTCTCCGCGATGGACGTCCCCTTCCAGTGGCTGTCTAACATCTTCCCGCTCCATCATTATTTCCTCATTTACGTCAATCAGGCTCTGAACGGCTATCCCATCAGCTACGTCTGGACGAGCGTCGTTGCGCTTATTGCCATACTCTTGCTTCCACAGCTGTTCTATTTCCGTCTGCGCGATGCGTTCCTATATAAAGAATATGTGCCATGAGAAAGCCCACGTTCCCGATACTCCATGTGTGGCTTGATGAGCTCACCGATATAGTCAAGGACGAAGGAATCCTGCTTTTCATCATCCTTCTGCCTTTGGCCTATCCGCTTCTGTATGCTATGATTTACAATACAGAAACACAGCGTGAGCTGCCAATGTGTGTTGTAGATGATTGCATGAGTGTCCGCAGCCGCGATTTCATCCGTCGTGTGGATGCTACGCCTGAGGTTAAGATCGCAGCTCATTGCACGAGCATGGACGAAGCTCAGGAACTCATGCGACGTCGCGATGTCTATGCTATTCTGCGAGTACCGGCTGAGTTCGATGACGACCTCTGGCGTGGTCGTCAGACCGTTGTTGGTCTATACAGCGACCTTACATCCATGCTTTACTACAAGGTAGCTTACTTGGGTGTTGTCAACGTCTCGCAAGAGCTTAATCGCAACATCAAGGTTCGCGAGCGCCAGAGTAACACTACACGCCGCGAGGAGCAGGTCGCTCGCTGGCCTATTCGCTTTGATGAGGTGAAACTCTACAACTCAGCCGGAGGCTTCTGCGCCTTCCTTATACCACCGGTCTTGATGCTCATCCTGCAGCAGGCACTGTGTCTCGGTGTAGGAATGTCCATGGGGCGTTCGCGCGAGCGTTTCCGCGGTCTCGTCATCCCGCCTACGCGCCACTATAAGAACGCCGTAGCCATCGTCCTCGGCCGCGGCCTTGTCCACTTCCTTGTGTTCTTGCTCATGGCTATATATATGGCCATCTGTGTCACCCGCTGGTTTGGCTTGCCCCAGCTGGGACATTTTTGGGACCTTATAGGCTTCTTTGTCCCTTATCTGACAGCCTGCACGTTCATGGCAATGTTCTATTCCGGATTCGTATATCGTCGTGAGGACTGCATCTTGCTGTTCGTGTTCATGAGTATTCCTCTGCTGTTCCTATCTGGAGTCAGCTGGCCAGGCTCGTCTATTCCTCCTTTTTGGCAAGCTGTTGGCACGGCGTTCCCGTCTACTTGGGGTGCCAATGCCTACGTCCGCATCCAGAGTATGGGCGCTTCCCTTGGCGACTGCCACAGCGAGATACTTGCACTCTGGATTCTATCCGGTATCTATTTCTTGCTCTCCTGCTTCATGTATATGTTTGAAATCCGAAAAGCTGTGGGGCGCACGATATTGAATTAAGTCATCATTTATCTGTCTTCAATCGTCATTCATCATACCTCAATCATTAATCCTCAATAGCAATGAAGATCCTGTTATTAGGCAGCGGCGGTCGCGAGCACGCTTTAGCCTGGAAGATTATGCAGTCGCCTCGCGTCGAAACCCTTTTTGTGGCTCCCGGTAATGCAGGCACGCAAGCTGGCGGGGCTGTTAATGTAGCCATAAAGGCAGATGATTTTGAAGGCATCAAGCACTTCGTCCTCGACCATGATATAGATATGGTAGTTGTTGGCCCTGAAGACCCGCTTGTGAAAGGCGTCTATGATTGTTTTCGAGACGATGAGGCATTGAGCAAAATCCCTGTCATCGGGCCGTCGAAAGCAGGTGCTGTGCTTGAGGGCTCAAAGGATTTTGCCAAGCAATTTATGCTTCGCCATAAGATACCAACCGCCTCCTATCAGACTTTTGATGGCAACCATTTGGCAGAAGGCCTAACCTTTCTTGAGGGACTTAAGCCACCGTACGTGCTGAAGGCTGATGGCTTGTGTGCTGGCAAGGGCGTCCTCATATTGCCAACGCTCGATGAGGCTAAGTGTGAGTTGCGTGAGATGCTGGGCGGAATGTTCGGTCTGGCGTCAGCTCGCGTAGTCATTGAGGAGTTCCTCTCGGGAATCGAGTGTTCAGTATTTGTTCTCACAGATGGAGTACATTATAAGATTCTTCCCGAAGCTAAGGACTACAAGCGCATTGGCGAAGGTGATACCGGGCTGAATACCGGAGGTATGGGGGCTGTCTCTCCCGTTCCTTTTGCCGACGAAGTCTGGATGCGCAAAGTAGAGGATCGCATTATCCGTCCAACCGTCGAAGGCCTTGCTGCCGAGGGGATCGACTACAAGGGCTTCATTTTCTTCGGCCTCATCAATTGCGACGGTGAACCGAAGGTGATAGAGTACAACTGCCGAATGGGCGACCCTGAGACAGAGACCGTAATGCTACGTCTCGAAAGCGATATTGTAGATCTCTTTGAGGGCGTAGCCACCGGCACTCTTGACCAGCGCCAGCTCACGCTTGACCCCCGCAAGGCTGTCTGTGTGATGCTTGTCAGCGGCGGCTATCCTGAAGCTTACAAGAAAGGCTATCCCATCGACTTCTCAGATGTCCAACGCGGTGCAGACACGGTTGTTTTCCATGCTGGCACGGCCCTCAATGCCGATGGGCAGGTGTGCACGGCGGGTGGCCGCGTCATTGCAGTTTCTTCCTACGGCTCAACGCAAGCCGAGGCTATGGCTCGCAGCTTTGCCGTAGCCGAACAGATTAAATTTGAAGGGAAATATTTCCGCCACGATATAGGAGCAGACCTGTGAGAGCGAGATGGCACAATAGGGTAGCCCGCAGCTCTGTCACGCTCCCCGTGGCAGCTGTGCTGACGACGCTCTTGTGGTGGTTGCCGCAAGGGGGATATTCTTTGCCATACCTCTTGGGGTGGGCCGTGTGTGCCGTGGGTATGTTTTTCCTGATTGAGACTGCGGCTCAGAACGTCTTGATCCGCGTTCGTTCGCGCATGGTCTCAAGTCTTTTTCTGCTTCTGATGGCCGCCTGCGGCTTCATGCACGAACTTTCTGCGGCTTCGCTCGTTCAACTCTCGCTGCTTGTGTCGCTTTATTCACTTCTTCGCACCTGCGAGAAAGTCCGACCAGAGCTCGATACCTTCCACGCTTATCTCGCCCTCTCGCTGGGCAGTCTGCTGTGGCCGCCACTGCTGTGGGTGGCATTAGCCCTGTTGCTTGCGCAGAGTTTCTTCCTGCGCTCGCTCTCGTCGCGCAGCTTTGGCGCCGTGATCATAGGTCTCATTGTGCCATACCTTTTTTGGATAGCAATTCTATTCCTAATGGGCGACATCGCTATCTTTGTGGCTCATGCCCGTGAGATCATGAACCCAGTCTATACCCTCATCGGACAAGTGCACCACGAAATGGAACTTGCCAATACTTTCAATGTCTCCGCATGGGCATCCCTTCAGGGCGAGCGTATCACGTCTTATACATCACATCTTTTTGTTAATAAGAAAGCCGAACTGGCAGCTCTCGTCTTAGTTGTACTGACGGGAGCTACCAGTTCGGCTTTTTACTTTTCTAACAGCTATGACGACAAGATTCGTGTGCGCATGTGCCACTACACCTTCCTGCTCCTTTTCGGCTGGTTGGCGTTGTGGCTATTGGTGCAACCATGGCAGTTCCATTGGCTCTTCCCGCTACTCCTGTTTGTTTCGGTGCCTTCGGCTGCTTATTGGCTTACGTTTTCGCGATCGTGGCTTGCAAGGGCTTGGTTTGTTGTGTTGATTGTCATGTGGCTATGTGTAGCCTTTCTAACTCTTACTCCAACCCCAGTCTTCGAGCAGTTAGCCGCTTCATTAAACGTCAGCTTTTTATAGGCCGGCGAAGTATTTGTAGAGCGGTGCAATCATTGAAGCTTGCATAAAGTCGCCTCGCAGGAGCATAGCATTTACTTCTTCTTTGGAGAATGTGTACACCTCTATGTCCTCGTTGGCGTCGAGGTGTTGGCTGTCAGTCTTCTCTACGCCCATGGCCAGAAAACTGTGACTTATGTTGTTCATTGCACTGGCGTTGCAGGTGAAGGTCATCATCTGGCTCCACTCGCCTCCCGTATAGCCCGTCTCTTCGTGCAATTCGCGCTTAGCGGCTTCAATAGGTTCCTCGCCATCCTCTACACAACCAGCCACGAGTTCAAAGCAAGTACGCCCGAGCCCGTGGCGGTACTGGCGTACAAGCACCATCTGCTCATCTTTAGTAATAGCAATGACATTGATGAACGTAGGATATTCCAGAACGTAGTATTCATCCATCACTCGCCCGTCAGGCAGCTGGCAGGTGTCGCGTCGTGCAGTCAGCCATGGCCTTTGGTACAGGTATTCAGAGCTGAGCACTTTCCAGTCCAGATTCTTCATTTAGACATATATGTTTTCAGTTCAATGCTCTTTCTTATGATGTCTCTCATCTCTTTGAGCGAATCCCCCCGTCCTGAGGCTCGCACCTGCACGAGGGCGTTGCCCAGCGCTGTGCCTTCCTGCGGGCCTGCAATGACGGGCATACCGAGTGCATCAGCTGCAAATTGCATCAGATATTGGTTGCGCGATCCACCCCCGATGACATGCAAGCGTTGGATATCTATGGTCGTAATCTTGCGCAGGATGTCTACAATCTCACGGTATCTGGCAGCCAGCGAGCGGAAAATAACGCGTACGTAGTCTGCAGGTGTTTCAGGCAGAGCCTGCTCTGTTTCGGTGAGGTATTCGCGTATTGCTGCTGTCATCGAGGCCGGATGGGCAAAGCGCGGATCATCGGGCGCTATGATGCTGTTGCACGTCGACTCCAGGCACAAGGCATTAAGCTCATTAACATCACTCGGAACTTCCCATTTTTCACTTTTCACTTTTCCCTTTTCACTTCCAACTGGCCACTCTTTCCGACACTGCTCGTAGATCCATAGCCCGGTGATGTTCTTCAGGAAGCGTGTGGTGCCGTCCAGACCGCCTTCATTGGTGAAGTTATGATCGAAGCTTTCAGTGTTGATGATGGGCATGGGGCTTTCAACCCCCAACAGGCTCCATGTGCCGCAACTCAGGTAGGCGAAATGCTCGTCCTCGGCGGGCACGGCAGCAACAGCCGAGGCTGTGTCGTGCGAGCCTACGGCTATGACGGGCACGGCACCCAATCCCGTCGCCGCCTGCACCTGTGGCGTCAACCCGCCTACGCGTTCACCCGGTTTCACGAGTCGTCCGAACTGCTCGCGCCGGAGGCCCACCGATGCCAGCAACGCCTCGTCGAGGTCGCCAGTTCGGGGGTTGAGCATCTGAGAGGTAGAGGCTACGGTATATTCACATACAGCCTCGCCCGTGAGCATATAAATCAGCGCGTCGGGAATGAAGAGCACTTTCTCGGCGTTCTTCAGCGCCACACATTCAGCCCGCCGCAGGGTATCAAGTTGGAAAAGAGAGTTGAAGGGCATGAACTGTATGCCTGTTCGCTCGTACACCTCGCGTGCAGGTATTCGCTCCGTGAAGAAACGCTCTGGAGCGCCATCGGTGTGCGGGTCGCGGTAGCAGTAGGGGAGGCTCAGCAGCTGCCCGTCGGCTCCGAAGAAGGCAAAATCACAGCCCCACGTGTCGATGCCGATACTTTCTATATGGATATTTTCAGCTTTCACTTTCTGCAACGCCTTAATGATTTCGTTGTAGAGGTGTGCTATGTCCCAGAAGATGTGACCGCAAAGCGGCAGCTGTGGATTCTCGAAACGTGTGAATTCGCGCATCCTGATTTGTTGGCCGTCGAATGTGGCCAGCACTGTTCGACCGCTTGTGGCGCCGAGGTCAACTGCAAGATAGTGTGTCATATTGAATTGTGAAGATTGAGGTTTGAAGATTGAGGATTGGGAGGTGAAAAAGACTTCTTACGAATGCTTTTCATGGTGCAAAGATAATTCAGTTTCTGCCTGATTGTCTCAGTTTTTCTTGTTTTTTTTCATAAAAGAGACAAATACATCGACTTTTTCCCGTCAGAAGCTGTTTCTTACAGATAAAGAATTAATTTTGTAGCTAATATAGTTATTAATTCGTATCATTGCAGCAGCAGAGGCGGCAGAGTCACGGCCTGCGCCACCTACAACCCTTACCTCCAAAACAAAATAGAATGAAAAATGATATCAATTCCGGGAATTCCAGTCAAACCGGACAAACCGGCCATTCCGGCCATTCCGGCTACTCAAAACCTCGCAAGATAGAGGTCCGCCACTATGATGACGGCGTGGCCAGCGTACTGCGCAAGCGGGTAGTGTATACGGAACTGAGGTTTTATCAGAGAAGCGATGTCCTTTATCAGTTGACGCAACAGTTCTGCCAGCGCTTCCTCCCGCGCTACGGCGACCGCACCGTGGACCAGATGGTGCAGGCGGCGCGCAGCACCAAGCAGAATATTGTTGAGGGTAGCACCGATGGTCAGACATCTACGAAGACTGAGCTGCACCTGCTTGGCGTAGCGCGTGGGAGCAACCACGAACTTCTTGAAGACTATCAGGACTACCTAAAGCGTAAGGGGCTCAAGGAATGGCGTGGCAGCAATCCCCGCTTCGAAGGGCTGCACGCTTTCTGCCGCAGCCACAGCCGCTATGAGGACTACAGTCAGATGTTAGCTCGTATGAACGACGAAGAACTCGCCAATATGGCAATCTGCCTCTGTCACCAAGTGGACTCTGCGCTGACAAAATATATTGAGATGCGCGACCGCGAGTTCACCACCGAGGGTGGCATCACGGAGCGCATGACCGCAGCCCGTCTCGAACAACGGGCCACGCAAAAAGAGATAATAGAGCGGCAGGCTCACGAGATAGAAGATTTGCGCAGAGAAGTGGCAAGGCTGCGTCAAGAGGTGGCACGGCTGAATGAGGCCGCTCGGAATGCCGGATAACCCGGAAAGACCGGACAATCCGGATAATCCGGCCATTCCGGAAAACGAAGCACAATCCTATGACCGACTCTCGAACTTAGAAAGATGACTCTCCACCTCAGCTCCTTGTCATTAGAGGATATGTAGCATCCCCGGCGGCATAATCGCAACATTATTGTCCACTCTCATCACGAACTCCTCTTGTGCACTGTGCTTTTCATGATCTTCTGTGGATAATAATTACGACTGCAGCTACAGTATGATATGATCGTAGCTGCTGTCGCTATAATATGAGGTATTATTACCTGCATGGTCGAATACTTATGGTGAAAAGTTTCACAACGTAAGAAAAAACCTTCCTCGTTGTGAACGTGGAGGCAAAATAGGTTTGAATATCAAATGCGCACAAGTATGATTAAGTTATATTTCTGGATAAATGGTTTAACTCCTCATAGATTATTTTTAGTTTATCAATAACATCCAGAACCTCATTAATGTGATGCGATTGTGCATTATGTACATCCACGCCTTTACTAACATTATCGTATGGAATAGCTTTGATTTCTTCCTCACTATTGTCCCATTGCCTAAGTCTACATTCCACATTCCTTAAATGGCTTATAATATCTTTGAGTCGATTAATATCCTCATCCAACAGGTAATCAGAGTGTGAGATTACAAACTGCATGTACTCTTTCACCTGTTTTGTCACCCCATGCAGATACTTGCAGGCATTGTCGTGAATAACATACATATCATTGTCATGAGGTTCTGCGATATATTTGATTAGCTCTTCCGTCTTGGCGTTTAAAATATCTGAAGGGCCACCATGTTCAAAGAATAATCCAACTATTTCATCTCTCGCATATCTTAAGTTTTCTTTAGATATTTCAATAATCGGCCCCATGCGGATTGCTTTGGGGAGCAATACTGAGAACACATAGAAGATGTAGCCTGAGACGAAACTTCCAGAGATTGTCAATAGACACTGTCTGAATGCATCTATCCATGATTCTGGAATGTTGATTTGCAGTGGCTTAATTGTAAAAAAGAAAACAAGAAGGGCTAAAATTGATAATATAAGTAAACAACGTTGCTCACTTATAAGCTTGGATAGCCGATACATAACGTAACATACTTTTTTCATTATAAAAACGTTTTTTTCGCTCTCTATGACGTTTTATGCTACACAGAGAGGCGTAGATTACTCATTATACTATTCTGGAACCGTAAGAGCAAGGCGGAAACCTACGACTCGAGATGCCACTTGGGGAAGTAATATACAAGGAACATTATGAGAACCCATGACATAATAATATGTAGCCCCGCCGAAGTCGTACTCGCTATCAACCCATTCATAAACATTTCCTTCCATATCGTATAGTCCCCATGAATTAGGTGATCCAGAAGCTACTTCGTGAATTACTGTGTTGGAGTTTGGGTCGCCCAATGTATTAGGATATTTTACACTAAAACCAGCAACATTTTTCCATTCATCTCTACTCGGTAAGCGAAAATTTTGCCCTGTCAAATCATTTAATTTATCGATAAAACCCTCACAATAATATAGTTCAACGCTCTCTACAGGCAATAGGTCTGAGTCGGTCTTATAAGATGGATTATGATAGCCTATGGCACGACATAGCTTTTGAGTGACCTCTGTTTCAGCCATATAGAAGTCTTTACCTTCGTAATTAACCTTAACCATAGTGAACTTGACCCCATTTATTTCATATATTATCTTGTTGTCATCATTCTGGATTTCAAAGGTATAATTCTTCACAAAATTCGATTTTTCGCTAGGCGAACTTTCAAAACCGTGTCCTGCAGCTACCGCTATATAGCAGAAGGATTCGTAATAGTTAGGTGTGTCAATACAATATAATTCCCTTACACTGTCCGCGACCAAAACTCCATAATTACCCGTTCCATAATAACTATGGATATCCTTACGATATACTCTATAGAATTCAGCGAATTTCACAGAGTCCCAACTAATATGTATACTTTTTCCATCAGCTGTCAGCGATGCTTCAACATTTTGGGGCTTAGCCAATTTGCAGTCTACATAAGAACGGCTACTTGCAGTACTTGTCAATCCGTGTCCAATAGCATAAATGACGTAATAATTTGAGCCTTTGGCTGGTGATTCATCACGCCAATTCGATGACGTGATACCTTCGGCTTTTTTTGAGCCATTGCGATATATAGTGTAGCTTTCTGCATATTTCACTGCGTCCCAACTAACATTCACTCCCCATTCATTATCATCCATTGAAGCACTCACATTTGTTGGTGCACTCAACTCACAATTAACTGTCTCTGAACGGCTACTTGTTGAGCTTGTCAGGCCATGGCCAACGGCGGCGATTGTGTAATAATTTGAGCCCTTAACAGGTGACTCATCACGCCAATTCGATGAAGTGATTCCTTCAGCTATTTTTGAGCCATTGCGATATATAGTGTAGCTTTCTGCATATTTCACTACGTCCCAACTGACATTTACTCCCCATACATTTTCATCCATTGAAGCACTCACATTTGTAGGTGCGCTCAATTCACAATTAACAGTCTCAGAACGGCTACTTGCAGTACTTGTCAATCCGTGTCCAATAGCATAAATGACGTAATAATAAGAGCCTTTGGCTGGTGATTCGTCACGCCAATTCGACGACGTGATACCCTCAGCTATTTTTGATCCATTGCGATATATAGTGTAGCTTTCTGCATATTTCACAGCGTCCCAACTGACATTTACCCCCCATACATTTTCATCCATGGAAGCACTCACATTTGTGGGAGCACTAAGTTCAAGTTTTACAGCTTCAGATCTGTTACTTGTCGTTAATCCATGACCTACTGCGTAAACTGTGTAATAGTTTGTCCCTCGCTCAGGAGAGTTGTCTTGCCAATGAGTTGCTGTTATGTTTTCAGCCGCCTGATAACCATTACGATATATCTTGTAGCTTTCTGCATACTTAACAGCATCCCAGCTGACATCAACGACAAATCCATCACTTCCCAAACCAAGTTCTGCCTTAATGTTCTGAGGAGTACTGAGGTTGAAAGAAGCGGCGTTATTTGCCACTCTTGAGATGAAGTCACGTGCATAGCTCTGCATATTGCTGAACTGAGAGCCGAGCGAGCTGGAGCAGTCAAGCACGAGCATAATTGCTGCACCGGAATGAGTGATTGTGGTTTTGGTGTTGTTGCTTGGCGAGAACTCAGAATTGTTCTGCCAAGTAGAAGAGCCGGGAGATTGATTATACTGACGAATATAGTTCGTGGGGATAAGACCGTTGCCATCCGTTCGCTGTAGACCAGTGAAAGTGTAGGTCACAAAAATGCCTTCTTGCTCGCCACGGGCTACAGTGCCACTTGTAGCACGGATTCCATGGTACGTAACGTTGCGAAGAGTGCGGTCCGAAAGATTGAAGGTTCCTTCGATGTACATTGTGCTGTACTCGGGTGAATTGCCATCGAAGGTAAAACGGATGCGTGTGCCATTGCTTGTGCCAGGTATCTTCATACTGATAGTCTGACGGTTGCTGATGCTGATGATATGGTCGGCAATCTCTTGCAAACGGCTCTGGACGTCAGACATACTGCTGACCTCAATGGCCTTGTCTGTCGCTGTTGCCAGCTGACGGAGGTTAGACTGAAACTGTGTATAATCACTCACGTCATTGCCTCTCAAACCAAGAGAATACGCTGTAAGCGGAAGACCACGCACTTTCGTTGACGTAATTCTGCGTCCGAGAGCCTTCAAGTAAGCGTCGTCAGTTTGATATTTGGAGGTCGTCATCAATGAGCCCTGATCGAGGCCATCAGTGAATGTGATGAGGTTTACGCTGCTCAAAGGAGTCGTGAAGTTGTAACTGGTAAGAATATCTAATGCCTGATCTACACTATAATATAATAATGTACCGGACTTTCGACTAAGACTATTGACGAACGAGGTATAAAGGCTCGAGGTGCTACTAGCAAGAATATCGATGGCTTTAGGATAAAGCTCCTGATTGAAACCGAGAATACCGAGATAGACCAGCGGCTCCTCCTCAGAGCGGAACACCTTAACACTGTCTACTGAGCTTACGTTGAAACTATTGGCCAATCGGCCTCCGCTCCAGAAGTTAAGCTTACGGGCATTGGATGCTCCCGTGATATTAATGCTGTCAAGGTCGGCAGAAAACATACTGCCTGCGATGCTGCCGTTCTGATAGACGTCAATGAATTTCTGTGCCACTCCCTGTGAGGCGATGGCAAAAAGGGCGATTGCAAGAAGAATATCTTTTTTCATAGTTTGCGTAACCTTAATCATTTGACAAACTTGTTAACAATCACATCCGCGCCACGACGAGCCTGTACAAGGTAGATTCCTCGCGGGGCGGAAGTCAGGGAGAGGATGTAGCGAGTACCAGATGATGTCTCATTTGCAATGAGGCGGCCCCGCATGTCATATATGCTAACTCCATCCATTGCCTTTTCGCTTTCGACAACGACCTGTGAGCGGCTACGATAGTAACGCACACGGACATCATTCGTAGCGGCAATCTGTTCAATGGCAGTTTCACTTGACCGCTCTATCTCGCCGAAGGTTAGTACTTGAAAATCGGCAAAGCTAATTGTTTCTATTCCTTTCTGTTTCCAGACTTGTATGCCATTGCTATTGAACGTCAGCTTATCTATCTCCTCCAACGCCATCTTCTTCGGTGTGGAAGAGGCCTTCGTATAGAGATAAATATCTGCATCGTCGGGAGTGGCGGCAGAAAGGGAAAGAGGGATGCTCACGAGGAGGGGGAGCAAGAGTTTAAAGAAATTAGTGCTCATAATATATCGTATTTATTGTTGCTAATCATCATTTGCTCGATAATGATCAAATTCCACTTGTATGCCATGGCGGCACACTAGTGCGTTTTGTTAATTAATAATGCGTTTGTTTTGCTTATGAATTCATCCTTTATCAATTGTTTAAGAGCCAATAATTCATCACACACTCTTTTAACAAGCCTTTTATCTAATACCATTTCGGGCATTCGGCATAGGTGCCAAAGCTGATTTCTGTCTAAACGTTGATCTCCTGATTCTTCAACTTCAGCCAGAAAGTTATGTATCATTCGTTGAGATTGAGTTCTGTTTTCTGCAGATGAATCGTATGTCCTATAAACATCGCAGTTCTCAGAATCACTTGAATTAAAAAGCATGAGAGTCGTAAAATCTCCATCTATTCTGCATATGTATAAATATGCACATTGAATCTTTTGATTATCTATTTTACAATAAAATCCATGCGATTTTAGATTTGGCGAAATCATTTTCCTCATATACTCTCGTTCAGTTTAGCTCTCAAAATGCCTATAGCCACCCCGATTCAGCCGTTAGTAATAAGAGTAAATGAAAGACGTGGGTGCTCTACTCGCTTATCCCATCGCCTGGCTCTCGCATTGCCTCGTACAAGGATAAGCAACTCGATAGCCCACGTCGTGTGATATTGTAGAGGCTGTTCGCGAGAATAAGGCGAACAGGGTACAATACACCCAAAGTGGACGCTCCGGTTGCGATATCTTCTTGTACTTGATTTGCGAGATCTGGCGATAGAAGATAACGTTCGTAAACGTCCTTTTCCAATATGATTGTGACCCTCAAACCCGTAATGGGCTATCGAAATCGGTGCAAAGATAGGAAAATATTCGGGGATAGGTACTCTTCATACTTGTTTTTTTTCTTAGAAGCGACAAACTCGAGCGAGAGATTAGGGATTTTTTCAAAAAAAGTGAGAAAATCTCAGGGGAAGCATATTAGATTGAACGAGAAAAGTGAAAAAAATACATTATTAATCTTTAGTCTTTAATCTTTTCATTATCTTTGTAGGCGAAATAGTTGATGTTTTGTCTTTATGCCAAAGAAACTTCTTTTATTATTAATATTGGTGGTTGGCATTAATCAGGCGATGGCTCTGCCCTCGACGGAGAGCTATGCGGTGAACTTCGACCGTAATGTGGAACGCTCACGCACCGACCGCCTGCTCTCGGCCGTGCGGCTGGGGTCGACGTCGGTGCCCCTGACAAACCGATACGTGATGTACGCCGACCTGACGCCGCAGTTCTTCACCGTGCACCCGGGTGAGACGGTGGTGCCGTCGCTGGTGTTCAAAGGACAGTGGATGAACACCTGTCTGTACGTCGACTGGAACCGCAACGGGAGGTTCGACGTCGCCAAGCCCGGGCCGCAGGGACAGCTCGAGGCCGGCAACGAACTCGTAAGCTTCAGCGGGCTGACGCTCGACGGGGGCAAATACGACAGCGCAGGGCGTAAGCTCGACAACCTCAACGTCGTGGATCCGCCGCAGTTCACGGTGCCCGCGGATGCAGAGGAGGGCTGGTACGTCATGCGATGGAAGGTGGACTGGGACAGCTTTGACCCTGCGGGGCGAGTGGATGAAAGCAACTCGATAATTGCCAACGGAGGCATCATCGTGGATGTGCTGCTCCTAGTGACTTCGGATGTCAGCGTGGCCGACTACGAGCTGGTCTTTGCTGATGAGTTCGACCAAGAGGACGGCAGCCGCCCTGACCCCGCCAAGTGGCGCGTGAGCAACCGCCAAGGGGCTACGTGGAATCGATGGATAAGCTCTTCGCCTGACGTGGCGTTCATAGACGACGGCACGCTCGTGTGCCGCGCCATTCCCAACACTGACACGCAGGCAGACGCGGCCGCGATGCTGACAGGCTCTGTTGAGACGCGCGGCCTATTCTCATTCACCTATGGCCGTGTAGAAGTGCGCCTGCGCACTAAGCAGCACACGGGCAACTTCCCTGCGGCCTGGATGATGCCGCAGCCTCCCTGCGATGGCTGGCCCAAGGCAGGGGAGATAGACATCTTTGAGACTATCGACGAACAGAATACGGCCTACCACACCGTACACTCCAACTGGACTTACAACCTCGGCAAGCGCAACGACCCGCAGAGCTCGTTCTCTGAAGGTGTGTCCGTAAGCGAATGGCACACCTACGGCGTGGAGTGGCTCGAGAGCCTGCTCATCTTCACCGTCGACGGCCGTGTCGTAGGCAGTTATGCCCGCTCAACGGTAGATAGTAAGTTGGCCGACGGGCAATGGCCATACGAGCATCCGTTCTACATCATCCTCAACCAAAGCGTGGGCGACGGCTCATGGGCCAAGGCGGCCGACACGAGTTTCACCTACGAGACACGCTTCGACTACGTCCACGCCTACCAGCGCCGGCAGCTTGCAGATGCTATCCGCGATATCGAAAGCCCCACCACCGACCGTCGGGGAGGGGAGACCTCTGGCAGGAATATCGTTGTAGATATCGCGGGCCGACGCATAGTTACGAATGGAAGCGGACAAGTGCATCTGCCACGAGGCCTCTACATTCGGGATGGACGCAAGATAGTAGTTCGATGAATGAAGAATGATGAATGATGAACAATGAACGATGAACAATCTCCAATTTTCAATCTTCATTCTTCAATCTTCAATTTTCAATATTTCAACGTTTCAACATTTAAATAATGGAAGAACCCAAGAAAGAAGAGCGAACCTACCGTTGCAACGACTGTGGCGGCACTATCTATCGCCACGAAGTGTTTTGCTCGAAGTGCGGCAAACTGCTTGACCGCTACGACTTCGAAGAGTAAGAGTCAGAGACAACAAAGCGGCAGGCTGAACCAGCGTTCAGCCTGCCGCTTTGTGCGTTTAAGGTCTTAAGCCCAGAAGACGTGGGCCGTGACTATGGACTCGCCGGCGGGTTTGTCGGCAAGGCCCACGTTCTTGCGTATTTCAATCTGCGTGGAAGCCGCCTCGCCGTCGGGCAACAGCTCCGCGGAGGGCTCGCTGATGAATGTCAGCGGCTCGCCGAGGAAGGCCTCGGCCTTGTATGCTATCTCGAAACGGCGTATGCGGTGTTGCTCATGCGTCTGGCGTGGGAAGAGGTCGAGGATGTGCTCGATGTACTTCACAGAGTTGATGTGTCCGTTGATGTCCACGTCGCTGTAGTGCGTGTCGATGGTTGCGAGCTGCTGCGCAGCAGGTGACAGCCGCACACGACCGTGCTTGGCTATGGGGCAGGGCTTTTCCTCTGAGGTGAGCACATAGTTGAGGATATCGCCGCCCTTGAGGGCGAGGAGGTCGGAGGGCTGGCGTGTGGCGGTGTCGATCATCGCCCATATGGAGCGGGCATAGCCGTAGATGCGACCGTCGTCGGCATTGCGGATGAGGAAGTTACGCTCGGTGAACAGCTTCATGACGCTTTCCACCCACGTCTCCACCTCTACGTGTTCATACTGTGCCGGCATCTCTGTGAGCTCTATGCTCAGGCGTGAAAGCACCCATGTGTAATGCGCCTGGTTCAGATGGTCTATGCCCCAGCCTCGGTTGTGGGAGTGGTGGCCGGCGGCGTTAAGCAGATGGTTGCCGAGGACACCGAGGAAGAGGTGGCCGGTGAAGTCGACGTGGAACGGTTCCACACGAAAGCTGTAGGTCTCTATTTTCTCCATGCTTGCTTGTGTTTATATGTCAGGAACCAGGCGCCGAGGCCTATTGCCATGGCGAAGCCAACCGTCAGAGACAGCGTCAGCGGCAGGCGGAAGCCCTCGGGGGCAGCGAGGATGTAGGACGTGACGACTACGGTCATAAACACCGCAGGCACAAACGCTATCCACAAGTTGCGCTCGTGGCGCAGCAGCCACACCGAGGCGGTCCAGAGGAAGCACGTGGCCAGCGTCTGGTTGGTCCATGCGAAGTAACGCCAAAGGATGTCGAAGTCGACAAACACGAGGGCGGCAGATATGGCGAATAGCGGGCAGGCGAGGATGAGGCGGTTGACGATCTTGCTCTGGCTCAGGTGCAGGAAGTCTGCCACGATGAGGCGGGCAGAGCGATAGGCCGTGTCGCCCGATGTGATGGGCGCGGCCACGACGCCGAGCACTGCCAGCAGTGCACCTATGCGCCCCATCCAGGTCGTGCAGATCATGTTGACCAGCAGGGCCGGGTTGCTTGATGTGTTGCCGTCGTCGGTAAGCAACTGCCAAAGGCTCCCATAAGCCTCGGGGCTGCCGTCGGGATGTGTGGGGCTGGCGCCGAAAGCGCTGGCAAACTTAATCGCTGCAGCCGCCCAGATGAGGGCCACGATGCCTTCGGTAACCATAGCCCCGTAGAACACAAAGCGTCCGCGGCGCTCATTCTCGAGACAACGGGCCATTAGTGGCGACTGCGTTCCGTGGAAACCGCTGATGGCGCCGCAGGCAATAGTGATGCAAAGGAATGGGAATATGGGCAGACCCTTCGGGTGGTGGGTGATGAAGGGCGCGTCGGTGAGTTCTGGTATTATACCCTTCTGCGTAAATAGCCCCACGCCAACGCCGATGGCCATGATGAGCAGTGCGGCTCCGAAGATGGGGTAGAGGCGGCCTATCAGCGTGTCGATGGGCAGCAGGGTTGCGAGTATGCAGTAGACAAATACGATGCCTATCCACACCCACCGCCAAGCGTTCATGTCGAGGCCCCAGCTGCCATTGGTCATCGTAGCAAGCAGACCTGCGGCGGTGGTCACGAAGACTGTGCCAACGAGCACCAGCAACAGCAGCGAAAGACCTCGCATGCCCTGACGTGCCGTCTGCCCGAGTTCCTTGCCTACCATCTCCGGCAGCGACGCGCCGTCCTGCCTGAGAGAGATCATTCCGCAAAGGTAGTCGTGGACAGCGCCCATGAAGATGCAGCCGATGACTATCCACATATAGGCGGCAGGCCCGAATAGGATGCCCATGATGGCGCCGAAGATGGGGCCGGTGCCTGCGATGTTGAGGAATTGTATAAGGTAGACGCGCCACGTGGACATCGGGATGTAGTCCACACCGTCGGTCAGACGATATGAAGGCGTCGTGCGTTCGGGCTGAATACCAAACACTTTTTCAACCAATACTCCGTAAAGGAGATAACCCAAAATGAGGGCTACGAGGCAAATGACAAATGTGATCATTACGAGGTTTTTAGCTCTTATGGTTTAATGCTGAGGTTTAACTTAGTTTGGCGCTCTTGCTCATGAGGTAAGCATCAAGGACGGTCATGGCCGCCATGGCTTCTACGATGGGCACAGCACGAGGCAGCACGCAGGCATCGTGGCGGCCGCGTGGCTTGATTGTAGTGGCCTGGCCGTGGATGTCCACCGTAGGCTGTTCCTGCAGCAACGTGGCAACAGGCTTGAAGGCGACGCGGAACGTGATGGGCATGCCATTGCTTATACCGCCTTGTATGCCGCCGGAATGGTTGGTCGAAGTGGTGAAGTCGGCATTGAAGCGGTCTGCCAGCTGGCTGCCGCGCTGGCTCACGCAGGCAAATCCGTCGCCATATTCGAAACCTTTCACGGCGTTGATTGAGAGCATTGCAGCGCCCAACTGTGCGTGCAACTTGCCAAACACCGGCTCGCCGAGGCCCGCAGGGCAGCCCGTGACTACGCCTGCCACTATGCCTCCGATGGTGTCGCCTTCGCCTTTCACACGAAGAACGAGTTCTTCCATCTGGCGTGCCACGTTGAGGTCGGGACAGCGCACGGGCGATGATTCTATTTGATTGAGGTTGAGGCGCGTCCAATCGCGTTCGCAGGCTATGGAGCCTATCTGTGCAGTCCAAGCCTTCACTTCGATGCCCAAGTCGCGTAGAGCCTGTTTTGCAATGGCTCCCGCCACGACGCGGGCGACCGTTTCGCGTGCCGAGGACCGTCCGCCGCCGCGATGGTCGCGGAGACCATATTTGGCCTGGTAGGTGTAGTCGGCGTGCGATGGCCGGAAGACGTCGCGCAGGGCGTCGTAATCGCTGCTGTGGTGGTCGGCGTTGCGGATGATGAAGCCAATGGGCGTGCCGGTGGTCAGCTTCACGGACGGGCGCGCTTTGCCGCTCTCAGAAGGCGGGGCGTCGATAATTCCCGACAGCAGTTCCACGCGGTCGGCCTCGTTGCGGCTTGTTGTGAGGGCGCTTTGCCCTGGCCGACGGCGGTCGAGCTCGGCCTGTATGAGGTCCAAGTCCAGCTCGAGTTCAGCCGGACAGCCGTCTACGACACCGCCGATTGCTGCGCCATGACTTTCTCCGAACGAGGTGAGGCGGAAAATATTACCGAATGTATTCATCTGACTCAATTCTTGATTGGTAATTCGCGATTAATAAACGATGGCCAATAATAATTGCCTATGGTGGGAAGGGTTTGTCCGTGAGTACTACTTTCCGCAGCCGCCACAGCCGCCGCATCCGTTTTCGCTGTCGCCACAACCACTGCAACCGCCACATTCTCCACTGAGCATCTTGGCTGTCTGCTCAATCTCCTGCAGCGATGCTTCTCGGTTCTCGTGGAGCGTTCCCGTGAATTGCAGGACCTTGCCGGCCAGCGGGTTGTTGAGGTCAACGGTTACGTCAGTGTCGGTCACGCGGACGATAGTGCCAAAGAACTGGTTGCCTTCGCCGTCCATCAGAGGCACTTCGGCGCCGGCGAAGATGTGCTCGTCGTCGAATTTCCCGCGGATTTCAAATGCCTTGCGTGGCACGGGGCGCACGAGGTCCTCGTCGCGCTCGCCGAACGCATCGGCAGGCTGAAGGGTGAAGTCGAACTGCTCGCCTGGATTGAGCCGGGCCAACCGCTCCTCGAAGGCATCGATCATCAGCCCCATGCCCGTGACGAAAGCTACGGGTCGCATGGCTTCGGTCTCGAAAAGGAGTTTGTGAGAGGCGGCTGAATTGGTGAACATGCGGTAGCTCACCTTGAGGTATCTTTGTTCCATTAGCTGTAAATAAATGATTAATCGTTCGTTTGTGCCTGCAAAAGTAGCAATAAAAGCCCAAATCATTGCAAGGGAAAGCGATGTTTTATCGATAAAAGTTGATTTAAGGCGAATTTATATGCCCGAATATTGCGAAAGAATGGCTGCAAGCGATTATCTTTGTAGGCGAAAACAGTCCCGACGCAGACCACGTCAGTGCCAGCGTCAGGCCCCCTTAATGATGACCCAAACACTTCGTCCTTCGTTTTTTCATCAGCTTGACACGGCTCACGAAGCCCTGCCGGCCGCTTTCACGTACGCGTTCCGCTACTCGCCTCATCCTCTGTGCCGGCGAGCTGCCGCCATCGTGCAGGAGCATCTGAGGACGGAGGGCTTGGAGGCGGAAGGGAAGATGTTCGGCGTGCTCGTTGTTGAGGGTGGTTTCCTTGCTGCTTATTCAGGACAGCTCGAAGGTTCATACTCGCATCCGTGGTTTGTTCCGCCCGTGTTTGACTACCTCGATCCTGAAGGCTTTTTTATGAAAGAGCAAGTTGAAATAACGGCTTTAAATAAAAAGATTGAAAACTCTGGGTTTCAAGATGATATAAATGGCTTATTTTGCGATAAAGAGCGCCTTGTCAAGAAGCGTGATGAGGCCGTGGAAGCAGCAAAAAAGGCTTATGGACAGGGGCGGAAAGAACGTGCAGCGCGCCGCAAAACCATAGACGAAAATGCGGCAGAAGCACAGGCTGTCTTGGCAGAAATAGAGCGCGAAAGCCAATACCAGAAGGCCGAAATCCGGAGGGCAAAGCAACGCTTTTCTGCCGAGATAGCGGCGATAGACAGGCGAATAGAAGATCTCCGTAGCAGTCTCGACAGGATGAAGGATGAGCGGCGTCGGCGCAGCGAGGCTCTTCAGAAATGGCTATTCAGGCAGTTTCGTTTCATGAATGCCCTCGGCGAGCAAAAGACTCTCACGGAATTGTTCAGGCCAACACCCGCCCCCTCCGTGAATGAGGGCGGAAAGGCAGAGTCTGCTATACCCTCAGGTGCCGGCGAATGTTGCGCGCCCAAGCTGCTTAACGCCGCCTTTGCCATGGGCTTGCGTCCGATTGCGATGGCCGAATTTTGGTGGGGACCTGCTCTCGCAGGCAATTATCGTCGGCCCGGCGTCTTCTACCCAGCGTGCAACCGCAAATGCCGACCCATCCTCTCGTTCATGCTGCAAGGCCTCTGCGTGGAACCCGACCCGGCGCGCCACTACGAACGATTGGGCGGAGAACCGCACGTCGTGTGGGAGGATGCGTGGATGGCCGTGGTCGCCAAACCCACTGGTTGGCTGAGCGTGCCAGGCAAAACGTCTGCTCCCGACATCTGGCAGTGGTCGCGAAGCCGCTGGTCTGGAATTGCTGGCCCTGTTCTCGTGCATCGTCTGGACCAGGACACGTCTGGCTTGCTGATACTCGCCAAGACGCAGATGAGCTACAGCTGGCTGCAGAAGATGTTTGAGGCAAGGAAGATAAGAAAACGCTATGTGGCGCTGCTCGAAGGGCACTGGCAGAGGACTGAAATGAGCGGCAAGATAAGCCTGCCCCTTGCCCCTGACTACGACGACTTGCCCCGTCAGCGGGTGGATTACGAGCGAGGGCTCGAGGCTGTTACGCTGTTC
>JAFUFW010000009.1 GCA_017469685.1 Bacteroidaceae bacterium
ATCGATGCCAACGGCATCCTGAAGGTCAGCGCCAAGGACAAGGCCACCGGCAAGGAGCAGGCCATCCGCATCGAAGCCTCCAGCGGCCTCTCGAAGGAAGAGATTGAGCGCATGAAGGCTGAGGCCGAGGCCAACGCCGATGCCGACAAGCGTGAACGCGAGAAGATCGACAAGCTCAACCAGGCCGACAGCATGATCTTCCAGACCGAGAATATGCTCAAGGAGAGTGGCGACAAGCTGCCCGCCGACGTCAAGGCCGAGGTCGAGGCTGCCCTCCAGAAGCTCCGCGACGCCCACAAGGCTCAGGACCTCGCTGCCATCGACGCCGCCACCACCGAGCTCAACAACGCTGCCCAGAAGATGTACGCTGCCGCCCAGCAGGCAGGTGCCGGTGCACAGGGCGCACAAGGCACCCCCTTCAACGGCGCCAACGGTCCCTTCGGTGGCCAGCAGGCAGGCCCTCAGGGCGGTCAGCAGCAAGGTGGTCAGCAGGGCGACAACATCCAGGACGCCGACTTTGAAGAGGTTAAGTAAGGGACTATCATTAAAGATACACAAAGAGAAAATCTCGCCACGGCAACTGCCATGGCGAGTTTTTTATGCCTGTGGGGTAACAATCCACTGCTGGTCGCGGCGAAGGAGCGTGGCGAGACCGAAACGGATGAAGCGGGCGAGGATTGTGATGGCGAACTGGCGGGTGATGCGCAGCGGGGAGGTGGCTTTCAGAGCTTGGTTGAGCGTGAGGCCCTCGGGGTGCTCATTGAGTGTTGCGAGCAGGGCTCTCTCCTCATCTGTGTCGGCAAAAGCCTCTCCCTGCAGGCGCGCTTCCTGTCGCCAGATGGCGAGGTGCAGGGGTGAGGCTGCGATGTTCTCATCGTCGATGCGGACGTAGGCTGTTCTGCTGCGGTGCTGATGTAGGTGCCCTGCCGCAGTGTTGTCGCAATCTGCGGGCTCTGCCTCGAGGGCAAAGACTGGGCGCGCAGCAGAGGGTGCCACGGTGCAGATGACCACAGTGCACAGTTTGCCTCCGAAGGGCGCGGTGGGCACGTGGAGGGTCTCGAACTTGATGGTAGGCACAGGCGAGCAGTACTTGCATGCTGCAGCGTGCATCATGAAGATTTCCTCGTCGGAACGTACGCCATGTATGCTGCCGTCGTCGCGCACGCCTATCAGCAGACGGCCACCGTCGGTATTGGCGAAGGCTGAGACGGAGCGGGCGAGCTTGCGAGCATCGTCGACCTTGTACTTGAAGTCCTGTTGCTGGTGCTCGCCTTGGGCGATGAGCTCTTGCAGGAGTGCGGCTTGCGATTTCATGGCGCAAAGTTAAGCATTTTTGCCGACAACGGTGGCGAGGTTGGGAATAATCTTGGGCTAATGTAAAAAACAGCCCAAGGGTTTCGGCAAAAACCCTTGAGGGTTTTGACAATAACCCTTAAGGGTTCGGCGGATAACCCTTAAGGGTTTTTTGCGTAGTGGCTGAGGCTATGACAGAGATGGCAAGAAAAAAATGCCTGCACAGACTCGGGAGCGGTGCAGGCATTGCCGGTTGAAAAGAGGATTAAGGAGGGGTGACTAGTGGGACTCGAACCCACGACATTCAGAACCACAATCTGACGCTCTAACCAACTGAACTATAGTCACCGTGTTGCAACCCTGTGCTGGGTTGCTTTTGCGTTAGCGGCTGCAAAGGTAGGAATAATTATCAAAAGGAAAAAGAGAAAAGTAAAAAATTTGCGATGAATTGGCGTTTTTTTTTGCTTTAGTTGATGTATTGCCGCTCAAAATCGGCTATTTTGCGGGTGTAGTAGTCGCGCAAGTCGGCCCAACGGTAGTATGGGAACTGGTCTGTTGGCACGGGCATGGTCTGCTCTCGTTCGTTGAGGAGGGCCTTGACGAGAATGTCTCCCTTGCGGCCTTTCTTGGGGCGGTAGAAGATGAGCTGCACGTTGCAGGCCATGGGGAAGATGTTGTAGTTGCGCCAGGTGGCGTCGAGGTGGTCGAGGTCGTCGACACGCGCGCCGCTGTTGCCAAGTTCGAGAAGGCAGGCGAGTGGCATGACGCACACTTCGTGGCCGAAGCGCAGCACAGCTTGTGTCTGGCGTGTGGTGTCGGCAACATGGATGATGTCCTTGAGCAGGTCGCGCTGACTGAAAGGCATGACGCCTCCCGTCTGTGGTGCGTGGCCATAGCTTAGGTACCAGTCTACGTTCTTTATTCTCCAGAGGTCGTAGAGTTCGTCTGTTGTGAAGAGGGAGAGGAGCTCGATGTCTGTGTCGTGGCTCTGCATGTTGTTGGCGATGTAGAAGAGCTGGCGCATGAACTCATGTGTGCGGATGCTGTCGGCAGCCCACTGCGGGTCGTTGAAGAGTGTGCTGACGAGTCGCTCGGGGTGCGTCCAACGTTCGCGGTTGCGGCGCTCTATCTCTGAGCCTTTGCTGTTTTGCTCTCGCAGCACTTGTGGCCAAGGCGCGTTGAGGTAGTACTGGAAAGCCTGGCTTACGTCGTTGTGTATGGTGGCCGACGGGTTTGCGGCCGCGAGTTCCTCACATTCAGCTTCCATAGAGAGTATGCAGCGGATGACGACGGTGCTCTTGGCGTCGATGTGCACACCTTTCTTCTTGAATATCTCAGGGAAATGCTGCGCCATACGCCTTCCGATGCCATGGTGCTGGCGCTCGCCCACGGTTGTGAGGTCGCCGAGGCGCTTCAGGGTGGTCGGGTAGAAGCGCTCGAGCTTGTCGAGGGTCTGCAATCCCAATTCGGTGAGCTTGCCTTGCTCCTTGGCTTTGCGCAGGGACCGTATGCTGTTCATGTACTCTCCGTCGCCCAGCAGCCAGCGAGCGCCGTGGCGTCCGTAGTGGTTCATAAGGTAAGGCTCATAGCCCTTCGGAGCCTTGGTGAGTTTGGCTGTTGCAGGGTAGTTGTCGTAGTCGAGGTGGTTGCTGCCGCAGAGGAAGGGGTTCGCGGCTATTTCCTCGCGGGCAGTGGGCTGTGCGGCAATGCCAGCAGCCATGAAGGCTGTCAATGTGAGGCTGATGAGATGCTTGAGTTTCATAGTGAGAATATAGTGTTATAATGTTTTTGTGCGGCAAAGATACGAAATAGATTAAAGAATGGAGATTAAAGAAGGAGAAAAATGCACGCGCGAGTGCAAAAACTCTGATCTCTAATCCCTATTCCCTAATCTTTTATTACCTTTGCAAGCGCAAAAACGAAAGAAGCGATGATAGTTTGTATTGCAGAGAAGCCATCCGTGGCACGCGACATTGCACGAGTGCTGGGAGCGGCCACAGAGCGGCCAGGCTACATGGAAGGCAACGGCTACCAAGTGACGTGGACCTTCGGCCACCTGTGCGAGCTGAAGGCGCCGGCCGACTACACACCCATGTGGCGCACGTGGAGCCTGGCGCAGCTGCCTATGGTGCCGCCCCGCTTCGGCATCCGGCTGAAGGAGGATCAGGGCGTGGAGCGCCAGTTCAAGATCATCGAATCGCTCATGCAGGCGGCCGACGGCATCATCAACTGCGGCGATGCCGGGCAGGAGGGCGAACTTATCCAGCGCTGGGTGATGCAGAAAGCCGGCGCCCGCTGCCCCGTGCAGCGCCTTTGGATAAGCTCGCTCACCGAGGAAGCCATACGCGAAGGATTCCAGCAGCTGAAGGACCAGCGCGAGTACCAGAGCCTCTACGAGGCAGGCCTCTGCCGCGCCATCGGCGACTGGATGCTCGGCATGAACGCCACGCGCCTTTACACACTCAAGTACGGCTCCAATCGGCAAGTGCTCTCGATAGGGCGCGTGCAGACGCCCACGCTGGCCCTGATTGTCAACCGCCAGCACGAAATCGACAACTTCAAGCCCGAGACCTACTGGGTGCTCACGACCGTATACCGCGACACGACCTTCTCGGCCGTCATGGAAGAGGGCGACCGCGGCTTCAAGACTCAGGAGGAGGGCCAGAAAGCCCTCGACGCCATACGCGAACTGCCCTTCACTGTTACCTCCGTTGAGAAGAAAGCCGGCAAGGAAGCGCCGCCCCGCCTCTTCGACCTGACCTCGCTGCAGGTGGAGTGCAACAAGAAGTTCGGCTTCTCGGCCGAGCAGACATTGCAGCTCATCCAAAGCCTCTACGAGAAGAAAGTGGCAACATATCCGCGCGTCGACACCACCTTCCTGCCCGACGACGTCTACCCCAAATGCCCGCAGATACTGGCGGCCATGACGCCCTACGCAGGCTTCATACAGCCCCTGCTCGAAGGAGGCAAGAAGCTGAAGAAGAGCACAAAGGTGTTCGACAACGCAAAGGTCACCGACCACCATGCAATCATCCCGACAAACGTGCCTGTTACCTCTGCCGCCCTATCGCAGATGGAGAAGCGCGTCTACGACCTCATTGCCCGCCGCTTCATCGGGGCTTTCTACCCGGAATGCAAGTTCGAGCAGACGACGGTGCTGGGTGAAGTGCGCTGCGAAGGCCTGCGTGCCAGCACATTTGACGATGTTGTACCCTTCAAGGCCACTGGAAAGCGCATCGTAGACCCGGCTTGGCACGTGCTGTGGGAAAAGAAGAAAGCGGCACCGAGCCCCGAGAATCAGGGGAACCAGGAGAATACCGACAACCAAGAAAGCCCTGATAATCAAGAAAACGAGCAGGAGCGTTCGCTGCCAGCTTTCCGAAAAGGCGAGAGCGGCCCACATGTGCCCAATCTGGCAGAGAAGCAGACTACGCCGCCCAAGCCCTACACTGAAGCCACGCTGCTCAGGGCCATGGAGACCGCAGGCAAGCTCGTGGACGACGACGAACTGCGCGACGCGCTCAAGGAGAACGGCATAGGGCGCCCTTCAACGCGAGCCGCTATCATCGAGACCCTATTCAAGCGCGACTACATACGCCGCGTGCGCAAGAGCCTGGCACCGACGCCTACTGGCGTGCAGCTCATAGGGCTCATCCACGAGGAACTGCTCAAGAGCGCCGAGCTCACTGGACGCTGGGAGCGAAAGCTGCGGCAGATAGAGCGCCACGAATATGATGCCAAGCAATTCATAGAGGAGCTGCGGCAGATGGTCACCGACATCGTGCTCGCCGTGATGCAGGACAACAGCAACCGCCACGTGGCTTCCGGCTGTTGATTTTTAAGGCCTCAACGCAATAATTCTTTCACGCGCGCGTTATATAATTAATGAGAAACGCATTGCATACGACGCTCTGGAGCGTGGCCCTCGCGGCTACGCTCGCCATGGCGTTGGCATCATGCAACGCCGAGAGCGCGCTGAAAAAGGGCGATACATACTACGCCCTCGGCGAATACTTCGACGCCGCAGCCGAGTACAAGACGGCATACGGAAAGACACCTATGCGCCAGCGCGACAAGAGAGGCGAACGCGCACTGAAGATGGCCGACTGCTACCGCCGCATCAACTATTCAGCAAAGGCTGTAGGCGCATACCAGAACGGCATACGCTATACCGAGAAAGCAATGGCCGACCGCAAAAAAGCCGCCGAGGCAAAAGCGCAGGCTGACGCCAGGAAAAGCAACAGCAGCAAGAAGAACAAGAAAAAAAGCAAAGGGAAGGCTGAGGACTACGAGCAACCCGAAGCCCCCGACCTTACACTCGAGCCGCTCGACTCAGCAGCCGAAGCCACCATCCTCGAAGCCACGCTCCAGCTGGCACGCCTGCAGCATAAGAATGGCGACTACAAGAATGCAATCAAAAACTACGAACGATACATCGAAGACGCCAGCGTGATGTACACCCTCTACCCCGAAGTGTGCACACCACAGAACGACACCCTGGCCACAAACGGCCTCATAGGCGCACGCTCAGCCGCCAACATGAAGAAGCGAGGCTCGCTCTACAGCATCAAGAAGATGCCTGAGCTCAACTCGCGCCGCTCGGACTTCTCCCCCGCCCTCTTCGGCGACGACTGGGATCAACTCTACTGGACCAGCACGCGGCCGCAGGCAACAGGCGACGACCTGAGCGGAATCACGGGCACAAAGTACGCCGACATCTTCGTCTCGCGCAAGGACGACAAAGGCAAATGGCAGACTCCCGAACCCGTAGAGGGCGACCTCAACAGCGAGCTGGAAGAAGGCGTATGCTGTTTCTCCCCCGATGGTAAGACGATGTACCTCACGCGCTGTACCACAGACCCCGACTATCCCCGCTTCGCACAGATATTCACCTCGAACCGGTCGGACGCCAGCTGGTCGAAACCCTCAGAGCTGCGGCTCTCGCGCGACACACTCTCAGCCTACGCCCACCCTGCCGTATCGCCCGACGGCCACTGGCTCTACTTCGTCAGCGACATGCCTGGCGGCCACGGAGGCAAGGACATCTGGCGCGTAGCGATAGAAGGCAAGACGCTCGGAGGCGTGGAATGCCTGCCGGCACCTATAAACACTCCCGGCGACGAGATGTTCCCAACGTTCCGCCCCAACGGAGACCTCTACTTCTCGAGCGACGGACACCCGGGCATGGGAGGCCTCGACCTCTTCTGCGCCACCCAGGACAGCATAACACACCAATGGAGCATACGCAACCTCGGCTACCCGATGAACACTGCCGGCGACGACTTCGGCATGACATTCGAGGGGCCTCACAACCGAGGCTTCTTTGCCACCAACAGGGGCGATGCCCGCGGATGGGACCACCTCATGGCGTTCGAATGCCCGGAGATTACGCAGACGGTACGTGGATGGGTCTACGAGAAGGACGGCTACGAGCTGCCCGGGGGACTTGTCTACATGATAGGCGACGACGGCACAAACCAGAAGCTGAGCGTGCGCGGCGACGGCTCGTTCGAGGCCACAGTGCAACCGCGCGTCAACTACATCTTCCTCGGCACCTGCAAAGGCTACCTCAACCACGTGGAGCAGCTCGCCGTCGACACTTCCTCGGTAAGCCTGGAGCACGTGCTTCAGTTCCCGCTGGCATCAATAACAGCACCCGTTCTCGTGCGTAACGTGTTCTATGAGTTCGACAGTGCAGAACTTACGGACGACAGTACGGCCGCCCTCGACAGCCTCACAGCCCTGCTCAACGAGAACCCTAACGTAACCATCGAGCTCAGTGCGCACTGCGACTACCGAGGCAACGACCAGTACAACGAGCGCCTCTCGCAGCGACGCGCAGAGAGCGTAGTGCGATACCTCATAGAACACGGCATCGCCGCCGACCGCCTCACGCCAAAAGGCTATGGCGAAAGCCGCCCGAAGGTTGTGAAGCGCCGCATTGCCGAGCAGTATGACTTCCTGCACGAAGGCGACACGCTGACAGAAGCCTTCATCCGTGCACTCCCCGACGACGAGCAGCAGGAAGCATGCAACGCGCTCAACCGTCGCACAGAATTCCGCGTGCTGCGCACCACCTACGGGCTATTCGAGCAAATGAAGAAACGCACCGACAAAAACTCCGAGGCCGGCAAGGACGGCGAAGAGGCCACAGAGAGCGAAGAAACTGGCCAGGAAAAGCCAGACGACAAGGCCGGGAAGCACACCGGCGAGGCCACAGACGAAGGCACACCGCCCGACGATGACTGGGACGACTTCATGTATTAGCAGACCTGCAAGCAACGTTTTTTGCCCACGGTCTGCTATTTTTTTGCACCTTTCAGTAACTTTTTTCATCTCTCCCCGCCCTTTTTTTTCATATTCGTTTCTCACTTTTCATTTTTATTCCTAACTTTGCGGCCGTTAAACCAATCCATACACACGAAATGGACGACTATCATCAACGTAACAACATGAATTAGGCTCCCGGAAGCACTTGCATCGCATAGCAGGCTTCAGGCGAGAGCCTCTAAACCTTTTTATTCCTACTATGCGAACATTCTGGAACACTAATCATGGTCTGCATACGTTGGACCAATGGACTCCTAACTGCTGGGTGCAAGTGACCTGCCCCACCAAGGACGATGCCCGTTTTCTTCAGGACGAACTCCACATCCCCGACTACTTTCTCGACGACATCGCCGACACGGAAGAGCGTGCCCGCTACGACTACGATGATGGCTGGATTCTCATCATCCTACGCATACCCTACGTCAAGGAGATAAAGTCGCGCACCCCCTACACCACCATTCCGCTCGGCATCATCCTAAAAGGTGATGTCTGCATCACGGTCTGCAACTTCGAGACTAACCTGATGATCGACTTTGTGACCTACCAACAGCGGCGCGGCGTAGGCTTCACCGACTCGGTGGACATGGTGTTCCGCCTCTTCCTCTCCACAGCCGTGTGGTACCTCAAGCGCCTGAAACAAATCAACGCTCGCATCGAAGCTGCCAAACTGCACCTCGACCGCAAGGTGGACAACGTAGACCTCATAGCCCTCTCACGCCTGCAGGACTCGCTGACATACTTCGCCACATCCATCCGAGGCAACGAGACCCTGCTCTCGAAGCTTAAGTTCAAGCTGCCCGTCGACGAGCTCGACGCTGACCTCATCGAGGACGTAAGCATCGAGATGAACCAGGCACGCGAGATGACTGGCATATACTCTAACATCCTTGAATCAACGATGGACACCTATGCCAATATCATCAACAACAACATGTCCACGGTCATGAAAACACTCACACTCGTAAGCATGTTCCTGATGGTGCCGACGTTGGTAGCAAGCTTCTTCGGCATGAACCTTATCAACGGCATGGAGCAACACCCGCTCGGCTTCCCTCTGGCCCTCGTAATCTCCCTCGTCCTCACCGTCTTCTTCTGGTGGTACGCCCGCCGTAAGGCTTGGATTTAAGTAGCTAAGAATGAAAAAATAACCACTTTTATTTGGCCATAACAATTATTTTGCCTTTATTTGCAAGCCTTTAGGCGTAAATACCTTATTATTAAGCTTCTTAAAACGTAAGCAAAATGAACGAAAACGAGAAACTGCAGGAAGTGCCCGAAGTGGAGAACGTCGCTGCAGAAGCTAAAGTGGAGTCTGCGCCTCTGACTGAAACGACGCAGAACGTAGAGATCCAAGAGTCTGCTAACGAAGCCCCAGAGGCTATTGCAGAACCAGAACAGACAGTAGCTGTGGCAGAACAACCAGCCGCTGACGAACCCATCGCAGACGAGCCCGTGGCTGAAGCGACAGCTCATCCAATCTACGAGACAAAAGAAGAGGTGGTTGAACGCCTGCAGCAGATCCAAGAGGAGGGCACAGGCGGCAACAAGAGCGAGCTTGACCTTCTGAAACAAGTCTTCTACAAACTACACCGCGCTGCACAGACAGCAGCCCTCAACGCCTTTGTTGAAGCAGGCGGCAAGGCCGAAGAATGGCGAGCAGAGCTTGATGGTGCCGAGGAGAACTTCAAGGCCGCAATGGCTGCCATCCGCCAACGCCGGGCAGAGATAGCCGAGAGCGTTGAGCAGCAGAAAGCAGAAAACCTCTCACAAAAACAAACAATTATTGACCGCATAAAGGAGCTCGCCACCTCGCCTGAGGAGGCTAATGCTCACTTCGACGAGTTCAAGCAGCTGCAGACACAGTGGCGCGAGATTGGCGCCGTGCCGGCAGAGAAAGCGACAGAGATATGGAAGAACTATCAGCTCTACGTAGAGCAGTTCTACGATCTCCTCAAGCTTAACAGCGAAGCTCGCGAATATGATTTCAAGAAGAACCTTAGCGCCAAGGAGCACCTCATTGAACTCGCTGAGAAGCTGGCTGACGAAGAGGACGTCATCACAGCTTTCAACAAGCTCCAGGGGCTGCACGCTGAATACAAAGAGATAGGCCCCGTGGCCAAGGAACTGCGCGATCAGGTGTGGGAGCGCTTTAAGGCTGCGTCCACAGTGATCAACAAACGCCACCAGGAACACTTCGAAGGCATCAAGGCACGCGAGGAGGAGAACCTGCAGAAGAAGACCGCTCTATGCGAACGCGTAGAGGAAATTCGTATCGACGAGCTCAACTCTTTCAATGCTTGGGAAGAGAAGACGAAGCAAGTGCTTGAGGCTCAAGCCGAATGGAAGACAATAGGTTTCGCCAGCCACAAGCAGAACACGGTCATCTTCGACCGCTTCCGCGCCGCCTGCGACCAGTTCTTCACTGCCAAGGCCGAGTACTACCGCACCATCAAGGATGAGCAGAACGACAACCTCGAGCAGAAGCGCCGCCTCGTGGAAGAAGCCGAAGCCCTGCAGGACAGCACCGAATGGCGCAAGACCACCGACAAGCTCATCGAGCTGCAGAAGCAGTGGAAGACCATCGGCGCCGTGCCCCGCAAGTACAGCGAACAGCTGTGGAAGCGCTTCACCGAGGCTTGCGACAAGTTCTTTGCCGCAAAGAACGAGGCAACAGCCGAGCAGCGCGCCGAGGAAAAGCAGAACCTCGAGGCCAAGAAGGACATCATCTCACAGCTCCGGCAGCTGGCCTCAGACACCGCTTCAGCAACCATCGACCACGTCAAGGAGCTGCAAGCCAAGTGGAACGAAGTGGGTCACGTGCCCTTCCGTGACAAGGACAAACTCTACAAAGAGTATCGCGAAGTGGCCGACGAGCTCTACAAGCAGTTCGGCGCCAGCCAGGCTCGCCGCCGTCTCGAAGGCTTCCAGAAGAGCGTACGCCAGGCCGTAGCCAAGGGCGAGAGCACTCTCTCCCGCGAGCGTGAACGCCTGCAGCGCATCTTCGAGGCCCGCAAGACCGAGTTCCAGACCTATGAGAACAACCTCAACTTCCTCAACGCCACCTCAAAGAGCGGCAACACCCTCGTGGCTGAGATGAACAAGAAGGTTGAGAAGCTGCGCGAAGAACTCGACCTGCTCGCAGGCAAGATCAAGGCCGTAGAGGCTGAGATGCGCGCTCCCAAGAGCGAAGAGAAGCCCGCGCCGAAGGGTGAAGAAGCCCTTGCAGCCGCTCCTGAGCAGCCCGCTGCCGAGGCTCCCGCAGAGCCTGCCACTGAAGCTCCTGCCGCTGAAGCTGCAGAGTAATAAAAATACGGCCAACCAAAAAGGCGTGTTCCACTGATGGAACACGCCTTTTTGGTTGGCCGTCTTTTTATATACACCTGGCTGTGTTTATTATTGTGCCGTAGCCTGTCGGTATGCGAGGCGGGCATTTTGGAGGGCTATGAAGGCATCTGTGTGCTGGTCGCGCGCCTGCTGCTCGAGGAGTTGGGCTTGCAGGAGGTCAGACATCGTTGATGTGCCGGCACGATAAGTGTCGCGCTGAATGCGGAGGTTCTCGGCAGCCTGCTCGATACTTTGCTGTGCTAAGGCCAACTGACTCTGTGCTTCCACGACGTCGTTCCACGCCTTCTGCATACGAATCTTCAGCATCTCAGCATTATCCTCCAGCTGCTCGCGCGCCTCCTGCTCAGCAATCTTCTTCCGACGAATAGCGTGGCTACCCCCCCACCAGTCGGTGATGGGCACCGAAACGGTAGCGAAGACCATCCCAAAATGGCGGTCATTGTCGAGAAGGTTATGGTAGTTGTAGCCCGCACCGACGGCGACCGAGGGCAGGTTCTTGCCCACTTCCATCTTCCTCTGCAAAGTCGTGGCATCTACATTCTTCTGCAATAGCTGATACTCTGGCAGGGCAGGCAGGCGGGTGGCTTCGTCTTCGTGTGCAACAAGCGCAGCCTCAGCATCAGCCATATCGGGAATCGCCACGCTGAAGGCGCTGGCTTCAGTACCTTTGAGCCCGCAGAACTGCACGAGAAGCATCTTAACCAACTCGCGCCCGTTGTTGAGTTTCAAGCGCTGGCTTGCAATCTCATTCTGCCTCAGCTGCACTTGAAGCAGGTCGTTGCGCAGGGCCACTCCGGCCTTCACGGCAGCACTGGCGTCGCCCGCGAGGCTCGTGAGCATCGCGTCGACAGCGTCCAGAGTGCGTGCTTTCTGCTCCATAGAGACGAGTTGCCAATAGTATTGTTCCACCTGCGCCTCAACATCATTCTCGGAGAGTTGCAGCTGCAGCAGGCTTGCCTCCTCGCCAATTTTGGCCAACTTGTTGCCCATGACGATTTGTCCGCCCGCAAAGATCGGCTGCAAGGCTGTGACGCCTGCGATAGTTCCATTCTTCATCATGGTCATCGACATAGGCGACTGCAGCGCCATCAATGCTTCCATCGGGAGTGTCTGAGCGAGCGCCTGCCCCAGTTCGGGCGTGATAAATTCCGAAGGATCCATGTCCATTTTGGCCATTCCTCGGTTCGCACGGAAGTGTACGCCCGTAGCGCTGACGCTGGGGAAGTAGTTAGTGAAAGCCTCCTTGCGCTGCTCTGCCGAGGCTTCAATCTCGTGGCGTGCCTTGCGCAGCTGGATATTATTTTGAAGGGCAGAGTCCTTGAGCTGTATTAATGAAAAGGATGTTTGAGCTGCAATAATATTGCAGCACACAGAACAGAATATGATGGGAATTATCTTTTTCATTATCATTTCTTCTTACTTAATTTCCAATAAACCACTGGCAGGACGGTCACAACGAGGATCAAGGTGCCTATGCCTCCTGCAAAGATAGTGACGCCCACTGGCATCCAGAAAGACGTGCCGGCAATAATCATCGGTATGACGCCCACAGCCGTAGTGGCTGTAGTAAGGAAGATAGGCACCATGCGGCGATGTCCGGCATCGTAGGCAGCCTCCTCTATAGCGTAATTGAAGCGCTGACGATAAGCCGTGCGTTCCTCTTTAGTAGGATGTGTTGGCGCGGGATGCTCTTCGTGGAACTTCTTCATAAGGTCGTCGGCGTGCTCGAAGATGAGGATTTCGTTGCGCATGATAATACCCATAAGCGTGATAAGTCCGAAGATAGACGTCAGGCCAAGCATACGATTCATCAATCCAAGGCCAATGAGAGCGCCCGGGAGCATAAGGCCTAAGGCAGCCATACATAGTGTTGTTATGCCGAAACGCTTGAAGTTGAACAGTATGAAGAAGAATATAATCACCATTGCGATAAGTATTCCGTAGTAGATCTGCGGCATGTTTTCGCGATTGTATTCAAGCTCTCCACCTACTTCGGTACGCACGCCATCGGGCACGTCGAGCTCTTCGAGCATCTTTGCCAGGCGGGCTTCTACGGGAGCCCCGTAGGTTCCGTTGGCAAACTCAGCCGTGACGGTGAGGCAGCGTTCGCCAGCCCGGTGCATTATGCGGCTCTCCGTCCACTTTGGCTCTACTTTAGCCACCTGACGGAGCGCAATGCCACCGCTGGAGCCCAGCTGAGGGGCTACGGCAGAAATGCTGTTTGCGAGCGTCGTGGCTGCCGACAACAGGGGACTGTCCTCGACGTCGGCAATAGTCAGTTCGCGGTCGTCCCTGACCACGACGGGCAGCTCATAGTCACCCTCCCAGATACTCCCGACGCGCAGGTCGCCCGTAGAGGCTGCCAGCGTCAAGGCTGCCGTGGTGCGGTTCACTCCAAGCTGTGCCGCAGCTACGGGATCAAGAGTCACATTAATGAGCGGATATGGCTGGAGGAACGTGTTGTGTACCCATTCCAGTTCGGGCATAGGCCTCATCTGTTCCATCAGACGTTCGGCAGCCACATGGAGTGAGTCGAGGTCGTCGCCATAGAAGCGGAACTCAAGTTCGGGCACTTCCAAGAGGTCGAGCCGCTTGAATTTGACGTAGGCCTCGGGGAACGCCTCTGAGAGGCGCGGCTGATAGTCAGCCAGCAGTTCGAGTGTAGCCTCCTGCGACGTGGTATTCACGATGAATTGGGCGAAATTGCGGCCTGCCGCCTGCGGGGCATAGCAGGTCTGGAAGCGAGGCGAGGAGCAGCCGATGAATGATGTTATGCCCGTAATGCGTTCGTCGTCCTGCATAGCAAGGCGTACGGAGTCGGCTATAGCCCGGGTGTCCTCGAGGCCCTTACCATCGGGCAGGAATATCTCCACGGCAAACTGGTCGCGGTCGGCAAAGGGGAAGAGGCGCACCTTCAGCGTCGGGACAATCAGCAATGAGGCTACGACAGAGCCCACACCCAAGCCAACGGTCAAGGCCGGATGACGGAACGTCCAGGCGAGTACGCGGTCGTAGAATTCCTGAACATAGTCGGTCAGTCGTTTGCCCTCCTTCTGCTTGGGCACTCCGATAATCTTCACACAAAGGAAGGGAATAACGGCGATGGCCAGCACCAGCGAGATCATCAGGCTGATGGTGATAGACCATGGGAAGTCCTCAAGGGCATCGAGGAACGCGCCCTTGAACGTAATCAGGAAGGGAAAGAAGATTGCGCAGATGCAGAGCGTGGCGAGCATCATGGGCATGAAATACTGGCGCACAGAGTGAAGCGCTGCATCATTCGGCGCCTCGCCCTTGCCCACATACTCCAAATAGCCGTCGATGACAACGATGGAATTGTCGACAATCATTCCGAGCACCACAATCAAGCCCGCCAGCGTCACCATGTTCAGCGGTATGCCCGCCATGTACATTATGCCGACACTGATGAACGTGCTCAGCGGAATGGTGATGGCTGCCACAATGGCCGAGCGCAAGGGGAAGAGCACCATCATGACCAGAATGATGACTGCCATTGAGAGAAGCAGGTCGCGAAGGAAGTCGCGTATGCTGTCGCCTACGACCTTCGGCTGGTCGGCGATGCGCGTGAGCGTCACGTCGTCAGGCAGTTCCTCATCGCGAAACTCGTCAAGCACACGATCGACGTCGTCGCCGTAGGCCATGATGTTATTGCCCCCGAGCATCTCCAGCGAGAGCAGCACGCAGGGGTGGCCGTTCTGTTCGATAAAGCTCTCCGATAAATCGTACTCGCGGCGCACTTCGGCGATGTCGCGGATGCGGACAGTCTTGCCCGAGGCGGGGTCGTTGTAGATAATCTGGTCCGCAATCTCTTGCTCGCTATTCTGGGTCGGTTCGATGTGGATGAGCGTCTGTTGGTGGGCATTGGTTATAGAGCCCGCCATAGTAGTCAGGCCCTGAGCCTGCAAGGCCCCCATCAGAGTGAGCTGCCCGATGCCGTAGGCTTCGAGGCGCTGGCGGTCAACATAGAGACTTATCTGTTCCTTGTGCTCGCCATACTGCCGGACATTAGCCACGGAAGGTATCTTTCGCAGGCGGTCGCCGAGGCGATCGCAGTAGTCTTGCAACTCGCGATAGCTGCGTTCTGAGCTCTCAACAGCGATGAGCAGTGCCGACGTATTGCCAAAGTCATCGTTGGCCACGAGTGCGAGCACTCCGCTGGGAAGGCTCTGCTTATAGAGTGTCAAACCATGTTTTATCTTGCTCCAGACCTCATCCTTATTATCTACTTCGTCGTTGAGGTAGACGAGCACCATGCACATACCGTTCTGCGAGGTCGAGGTCGTCTTGGCACGCTTCACCTCAGGGTAGGTGAACAGGAAGCGTTCAAGCGGACGAGCCACCTGCTGCTCCACCTCTTCGCTTGTGGCACCCGGGTACACGGCCACCACTACGCCCTGCCGTATGGTGAACGGCGGAAACTCATCCTTCGGCATCACCCACATGGCAAAGATGCCAAGGACAAACAAGAGGCCTACGATGAGCAGCGAGATACGGTAGTTCTTCAAGGGCCAGGCGTACCAGTCATTATTATTCTTTTCCATCTTTATTCCGATGTATCAACTTTCAACGCTTCAATAGACCACCTTCGTCCCTTCACTAAGTTTCTGATAGCCTTCAACTACTACGCGCATCCCTTCGCTAAGGCCGGAGGAAATGCTTACGCTATTGCCTTCGCCCTCACCGATTGTCAGTGCAGTGCGATGGGCGGTGTTATCCTGGCCAACCGTCCACACGAAGAGCGACCCATCGGCCCGACGCTGCACTGCGTTCAGCGGCAGGGTCAATGCGCCTGTGCAATTCTGTCCGTTGGCCACGTCTCCCGTGCTCACACCTTGGACTGTCACCGAAGCTACCATGCCTGGAAGGAGTTTGCGGTCCTTATTATTTACGCGCACGCGACAGTCGTAAGTGTGGGTGAGCGGGTCGGCCTGCACGCTTTTCTCGATAGTTCCGCCCGCACATTCGCAGCCGATAGCGTCGACGGCGATGAGTGTAGGAGTGGTTGGAACTATGGCTGCCACCTCGGCTTCGGGCACTGAAAACTTAACTTTCACTGAACTGATGTCTACGATGGTCACCACAGCCTGCGAAGGCATTGCCGTCTCGCCGGCGCTGATGTTCTTGCGACCTATGACGCCACTCACGGGCGCTACAAGACGGCAGTCTGCGAGGTTCTTGCGCGCAATAGCCAGCTGCGAGCGTGCCTGCTCCACCTTACTCTGGATTTCCACCCACTGCGCGTCGGTCATCGAGCCTTGTTCGTGGAGCTGACTGTAGCGTGCGAGTGCGTCTTCGGCCTGTCGGTTCTGCGCTTCGGCGGCGGCAAGCATGTTGCGAGCCTGCGTGTCGTCCATCTCAGCTATGAGCTGTCCGCGGCCTACGGCCTGCCCCTCGCTGACAGCTACTCTACGTACTGTTCCCATTCCCGTGAAGCTTACAGCCGTGGCAGCCGTCTCCTCCACTACGCCCACGTACGTCCGATTTCCAGCAATTGCTGCCGGCGCAACCAGTTCGGTCTTCACCCTGATGGGCGCTTTCTCTTTCTGTTCGGTCTTGTTGCTGCAGCTGGCAAGGAATGTGGCTGCAACCAAAGAGCCTGCGATGATATAATTCTTCATATTATCTTGATATTCTATTTTGCACGAAAACGGGCACAAAAGTAGCAAATGCATTTAAAAATAACAAAGAGGAATGAATTAAAAGGACAAAAAGGACAAAAGTAACGACTTGTGAGAATGGCAAAGCCGCCTCGAAAGGATTCGGTTTCTTTCGAGGCGGCTTTTGTCGTCAAAAGGCTAACGCCGTTCCAAATCTATGAAGCGGTAGGCAAAGCGGTGGCGCTCGTCAGCTTCGTGCGCCTTGTCGGCAACTACTTTCCAGTCGGCAGGATTGAGCCAAGGGAAGAAAGCATCGGCTTGTTCGGGGGTATCATCTACGAGCGTGAGGCAGAGGCGGGAGGCCAAAGGGAGTGCTTCGCGATAAACGCTGGCACCACCGAGAATAAAAACTTCACCGGAATTCACCGATTCGGCGTTAACAGAAGTTAAACAAGCCTCCAAAGCACCCTCAAGAGAAGGAAAGATTTCGGCATTTGGAGCGATGAAATGGGCGTTTTTTGTCAAAACGATGTTCCTGCGGTTGGGCAGCGCACCCTTAGGCAGCGACTCAAAAGTACGCCGCCCCATCACTATGGTGTGCCCCGTCGTGAGCGCCTTGAAGCGCTTCAGGTCGTTTGGCAACCAATAAAGCAATTTGTTCTCAAAGCCGATGGCACCATTATTCGCCACGGCAGCAATGAGACTCACACCTGGGCTCTTCCTCGTGGCAGAGGGGCTGGAGATGTCCTGCATATCACTTTCTTTCTGCATCAGCTCGTACTTATAATTATTAATGTACATACCCTCATCTCTCAGGAGAGAGGAGACTTGGGTGGGTCCTATACGGCCACCTCCGCCTTGATGTGCGGCCAAGGGTCGTAGCCATCAAGCTGGAAATCCTCATAGCGGAAGGCGAAGATATCCTTTACGCTGGGATTCAATGTCATGCGCGGCAGGGGGCGCGGCTCGCGCGTCAGTTGCAGCTTGGCCTGCTCGATATGGTTGAGGTAGAGGTGAGTGTCGCCTGTAGTGTGCACGAAATCGCCCGCTTCGAGCCCTGTCACCTGCGCCATCATCTGCAGCAGCAGGGCATAGGAGGCTATGTTGAAAGGCACTCCGAGGAAGGTGTCGGCCGAGCGCTGGTAGAGTTGCAGGCTGAGACGGCCATCAGCCACATAGAATTGGAACAGTGTGTGGCATGGAGGCAAGGCCATCCGCTCCACCTCGGCCACATTCCATGCCGAGACAATCATTCGCCGCGAATCGGGCGAGCGCTTGATGAGGTCGACAACGTTGGCTATCTGGTCGATCGTGCCGCCGTCGTAGTCGGGCCACGAGCGCCACTGATGGCCGTAGACGGGGCCGAGGTCGCCGTTCTCGTCGGCCCATTCGTCCCAAATAGTCACGCGGTTGTCGTGCAGGTACTTGATGTTAGTGTCGCCTTGTAAGAACCACAGCAGCTCATGAATGATGCTGCGCAAGTGCAACTTCTTGGTAGTGAGCAATGGGAAGCCGTCCTGCAAGTGGAACCGCATCTGATGTCCGAACACGCTCTTCGTGCCCGTTCCCGTGCGGTCTGTCTTCACAGCGCCCTCGTCGAGAATGCGCTGAAGTAGGTCAAGATATTGTCGCATGATAATAAATTTGTGCAAAAGTATAAATTAAAAGTTGAAATGCTACATAAAGTGAGCGAAAAAATGTACTTTTGCGCCGAAAAACAGTATTTCCCAGATTCTCATCATTCAACTATCAACTTCCAATTCTCGTAATGGACTGGCTCATTAATCTCTTAACCAACACTGATTCCATTGCCCACATTGTGGTGCTCTACTCCCTGGTCATCGCCGTAGGCATTGCGCTCGGGCGCTTTAAAGTCTTCGGCATCTCGCTGGGCGTCACCTTCGTGTTGTTCGCCGGCATCGTGGCCGGGCACATCGGCTTCACCGGCACTCCGGCCGTGTTGAACTATGTCCAGGACTTCGGCCTCATCCTCTTCGTCTACTGCATCGGCTTGCAGGTTGGTCCTGGCTTCTTCGAAAGTTTCGCCAAGGGCGGCATCACGGCCAACGCCTTGGCTATGGGCATCGTGGGCCTGAACGTGGTGACGATGCTCGCGCTTTATTTCATTCTTTTCTACGACCCCGCTATCAAGGGGGGCGAGAACGTGTGGAACCTGTCGATGATGACGGGTGTGCTCTGCGGAGCCATCACCAACACCCCCGGCCTCGGCGCAGCATCCGAGGCCGTGAGCTCAATCTACAAGGGCGCCTCGGAGATGCCTCAGATAGCTTCCGGCTATGCCTGCGCCTATCCGCTCGGCGTTGTAGGCATCATATTGGCCATGATAGCCATCCGCTATATCTGCGGCATCAGCCTCAAGAAAGAGACCGAGCAGATAGAGCAGGAGCTCAACGAGAATCCCCACGCCAAGCCCCACCGCATGACGCTCCGCGCTGAAAACAAAGCGCTGAACGGCCGCACCATACTGCAAGTGCGCAACTTCCTGGGACGAAACTTTGTCTGCTCGCGCTTCCTGCACGACGGCCACGTATCCATTCCTAACCGCGACACCGTCGTCAACGAGGGCGACAGGATGTACATCACCTGCGCCGAGGACGATTGGGAAGCCATCTCGGCCTTCATCGGGCCTGTGGACCATGTCGAATGGGAGGAGCAGGACGTGCCTATGGTCTCGAAGAACATCCTCGTCACCCAGCCCAGCGTCAACGGCAAGACCTTCGGCCAGCTGCATTTCAGCTCGGTCTACGGCGTCAACGTCACGCGCGTGCGCCGCAACGGCATGAATCTCTTTGCCGACCAGAGCCTGCGCATACAGATTGGCGACAAGCTCGTCTGCGTTGGTCCCGAGGACGCCATTGAGCGCGTGACCAACGTCTTGGGCAACGAGGTGAAGCGCCTCGACCATCCGAATCTGGCCGCACTGTTCACAGGCATCGTCGTGGGTATCGTCTTCGGCATGATGCCCATCGCCCTGCCCGGCGTGCCTACGCCCGTGAAGTTGGGCCTGGCCGGCGGTCCGCTCATCATAGCCATCCTCATAGGCCGCTTCGGCTATAAGGCACACTTGGTCTCCTACACCACCACGTCGGCCAACCTGATGCTTCGGGAGTTCGGTCTCGTGCTCTTCCTCGCGTCGGTGGGCATCAAGGCCGGGGCCACGTTCTGGCAGACCGTCACCGAGGGCGACGGCCTCACCTACGTCTGGGCAGGCTTCCTCATCACCGTCATTCCTATTCTTATCATAGGTGTGCTCGCGCGTCTGCGCTATAAGATGAACTACTACACGCTCATGGGCCTCATCGCTGGCTCCACCACCGACCCGCCTGCCCTGGCCTACGCCAACCAGACGGCCGGCAACGATGCCCCCGCCGTAGGCTACTCTACGGTCTACCCCCTGTGTATGTTCCTGCGCATACTCACCGCCCAGCTCATCATTCTGCTTCTCTACAGCTTAGTATGATGGTTATAGGCTGAAACAAGGAACAGAGACTTGGGATTATGACCCTTCCTGAAGGTTTTGAAAGCTATTTCCGTCAGTCCTGGACGACGGAAGCCGTCGACGATCTCGTCAGCGGCCTCAGCGAGGAGGTGCCGGTGAGCATACGCATAAACCCGGCGCGCATGCCTGCCGACGCTTGGCCCGAAGGCGGCGAGGCACGTGTGCCGTGGTGCCACGAAGGCATCTACCTCAGCGAGCGCCCTCAGTTTACGGCCGACCCCCTCCTGCACGCAGGAGCCTACTACGTTCAGGAAGCAAGCTCAATGTTCATCGCTCATATAGTGCGATGCCTCGTCCGCCAATCTTCATCCTTAGTCAGCAATGCCCTCACCACCCTCGACCTCTGCGCCGCACCGGGAGGAAAGTCCACGCTTCTGCGCTCGCTACTGCCGCCAGGCTGCTCACTGGTAAGCAACGAACCCATGCGTCAGCGCGCCCAGGTGCTTGCCGAGAACCTTGCCAAATGGGGGGCTGTGAACACCGTTGTTACGCAGGCTTACGCCGACGACCTCGCACGCCTTGCCGCCAAGGACAAAGCATTCGAGGGTTTCGACCTCATCCTGGCCGACGTGCCCTGCTCTGGCGAAGGCATGATGCGCAAGGAGGAGGCTGCCGTGAGCCAGTGGTCGCCGGAGTTCGTCAGCAACTGCGCAGCCCTGCAACGCTCCATCGTCGCCGACATCTGGTCAGCCTTGCGTCCCGGAGGCTTTATGATATACTCCACCTGCACCTTCAACCCCGAAGAGGATGAGCAGAACGTTGAGTGGATAGCCCGCGAGCTCGGGGCCGACATCATCCCCATCCCCGCAGACCCCGCATGGGGAATCCTCGGCGACCCGCGCAAAGGTGCCGGCGCATCCACATCAGCCATTCCCAATTCATCATCATTCTCCCTTACCCCTTCCCCCCACCCTCTCCACCTCCCCTTCTGCCATTTCCTGCCAGGCCGCGTGCGAGGCGAAGGGTTCTTCTGCTCGTTGCTCCGGAAGCACGGCGAGACGGCAGGAACCTCAAAAAACGCCCATTTGATCGATTCGATAAGACGCCAGCCCTACGCCATGCCTACTGACCAGCTCGACGGCGAGGCCGCCCCACGCATCGACCTCTCGCTCGACGATGCTTTTCGCTATCTGCAGCGCGAAGCCCTTACGCTCCCGCCCGACACACCCCGCGGCATAGTACAAGCAGGCTACCATGGACAGCGCCTCGGGCTCATGAAGAACATCGGCTCAAGAGCCAACAACCTATACCCGAAAGAATGGCGCATACGCAGCGGATTTCTAAAGCCTCACTCGCTATTCTACGATGATTGACGACTGCCCGCAAAGGCATGCCACAAAAAACCCTTAAGGGTTATGCCCAAAACCCTTAACCCTTTTTGCGAAAACCCTTAAGGGTTCTGCCGATAACCCTTAAGGTTTTTTTACGTGGCCTATGAGCTGTCCCTGAGAAGCCATCTGCTCACCCGAGGAAAGTTTCTTATAGCGCGGGCGAAATATTTTCGGCTTTTTCGCTTGCGCAACCATTATTTTCCGTAACTTTGCCGACAAACACAATAAAAAAGCCACAACACAAATGAGCAAATCGCACAAGCAGAATTCACCGCGCCTTAACAAGGCACGCCTGACAGAGGACATCGTAGCTTACTTCCAGGCTCACGCCGGAGAGCTCATCGACATCAAGACCATTTTCCGCGAACTGCACATGAAGACGCACCCAGCCAAGCTGCTGTGCATGGATGTGCTTGACGATCTGCTGATGGACGACTTCATCATCGAGCAGGCGCAGATGCGCTATCGCCTGGCCGACAAGACATCGGTCATGGAAGGTACGTTCCAGCGTAAGCACAACGGCAAGAACGCCTTCCTGCCCGACGATGGCGGCGAGCCCGTCCTTGTGGCCGAGCGCAACTCTATGCACGCCATGGACGGCGACCGCGTGCGCATACAGATGATGGCACGCCGGCGAGGCCATGTGCGCGAGGCGCAGGTGACTGCCATCCTACAGCGTGCCGACAGGCAGTTTGTGGGCAAGCTTAGCGTCAGCCGCGACTTTGCGTTCGTGCTTACAGAGGACCGCACGCTCTCCAACGACATCTTCATACCGAAGGGGCAGCTCAAGGGCGGAAAGTCGGGCGACAAGGTCATAGCCAAGATTATAGAGTGGCCCGAAGGTTCCAAGAACCCGATAGGAAAGATTGTTGACGTGCTTGGAAAGTCGGGCGAGAACGAGACTGAAATGCATGCCATACTGGCGGAGTTCGGCCTGCCCTACACCTACCCCAAGGCCGCAGAGGAGGCCGCACGCCACATCGACGCCGCCATCACCGAAGCTGACATTGCCGGGCGCGAGGACTTGCGCGACCGCACCACCTTCACCATCGACCCACGCGATGCCAAGGACTTCGACGACGCACTGAGCTTCAAGATATTAGCCCCCTGTAATCCCCCGGCGGGGGATATTAATAGTGGCACCCTACAATCGCCCCCCGCCGGGGGGCCACGGGGGGCCAACCTACGTGGAGCCCTGTATGAGATCGGTGTCCACATCGCCGACGTCTCGCACTACGTCACTGAAGGCTCCGTCATTGACAAGGAAGCCTTGAAACGCGGCACGTCGGTCTACCTCGTCGACCGCACGATACCGATGCTGCCCGAGCGCCTCTGCAACGAAATATGCTCGCTGCGCCCCGACGAGGACAAACTCACCTACAGCGTTATCTTCGAGATGAACGAGCGGGCAGAAGTCAAGAGCTGGCATTTGGCACACACCATTACGCGCAGCCAACGACGCTTCACCTACGAAGAGGTGCAGGCGCTACTGGAAGCCCGCGGCGAAGCCAGCCCCGAGGACTACCACGCCCCCGGCGACCACGCGCCTCTGCCCGGCGCCGAGTTCGACGGCGATAAGGCTAAGGGGCTGCGCCCTACTGAGGACTTTGCCACCGAGCTAATCACACTCAACCGCTTAGCCAAGATACTGCGCGAGCGCCGCTTCGCCGCCGGAGCCGTTGACTTCGACCGTCCCGAGGTGCGATTCGACATCGACGAAAAAGGCCACCCCGTAGGAACGTACTACAAGGTGGCCAAAGATGCCAACAAGCTCATCGAGGAGTTTATGCTGCTGGCCAACCGCATGGTGGCCGAGAGCATCGGGAAAGTGAAAAATGAAAAAGGGAAAGTGAAAAATGCCGTCGCGAAGCCCAAAGTGCTGCCCTACCGCATTCACGAGCAGCCCGACCCCGACAAGCTGCTCAACCTGTCGCAGTTCGTGGCTAAGTTCGGGCGCAAGCTCAAGACGACGGGCACACGCCAGGAGGTCTGCCGTAACATCAACCGCCTGCTGCACGAGGTGCATGGGCAGAAGGAGCAGAACGTCGTGGAGATGGTGGCGCTGAGAGCAATGATGAAGGCCAAGTATTCTACAGTGAACATAGGCCATTACGGCCTCGCCTTCGACTACTACACCCATTTCACATCACCCATACGCCGCTACCCAGACCTAATGGTTCACCGCCTTCTCTCGCGCTATGCCGAAGGCGGACGCTCGGCCAACCAGGAGAAGTACGAGGCGCTGTGCGAGCAATGCTCCGATATGGAGCAGACGGCAGCCCTGGCCGAACGGGCCAGCATAAAATACAAGCAGGTGGAGTTTATGGCCGACAAGATAGGCCAGGAGTTCGACGGCATAATATCAGGCATCAACGAGTTCGGGCTCTACGTTGAACTCAACGACTCGAAATGCGAAGGCATGGTGCCCCTGCGCGACCTCGACGACGACTACTACGACTTCGACGAGCGCAACTACCAGCTACTCGGACGTCGCCGGCATCGCCGCTACACCTTGGGCGACCCTATCCGCATCCGCGTGGCTCGTGCCAACCTCGACAAGAAACAGCTCGACTTCGCGCTGGCCGAAGACTGAGATCATTGTCGTGATTATGATTCTACGGACTTTCAGGACTGTGGGGGTTGTGTTTTCTCCCTCGAGTCCCAAAAGTCCGTAGACCATTATATCAATTGTGAATCGCTACGGCTTATGCACCTTGTAGCTCCGGCGACCATCCTTGACGACGTAGGTGCCAGGCCGGAGGCCGGAGAGGTCGATGGTGGCAGCGCCGCCATTGATGGGCGTGTGGCGCAGGAGCTTACCGGCGAGGTCGTATATGTAGATGCCATCAGTGTGCTCGCGCACAGTGATGGTCTCCACGCCTGTAGTCTGGTCAGAGAAGTCCAGTTTTACGACTTCGGCATAGGGGAACTCCACGGTCATCGTCTCGCTGGTGACCCTCAGCACCTCTGATTCGGCAAAAGTCACCTTAGGCTCCGATGAAAAAGCGAAGCTGACGATGCCCCTCGTGGTGGTGTGAATGTTCAGCGTCTGCTGTGCCTCAGCAGCCAGAACACTACAGAAGAGGAATGCGGTTGTCAGGAGTTGTCTTACCATAGTTCTGTGGAGTTAGGATGAGTGATGGCACGACGCAGCAGACGCTCTGAGACGCCGAGGTCGGTGCTCTTGCGGATGAAGTGAGGCGGAGTATAGGGTTGCAGGTCGGAGCGCAGGTAAGGAGCCGCTGCGCCAGGGCTTACGATGCGGGCATCGATGGTCTGAACAGTGGTACGCAGGTCGGGAACAAAGAGCTTGCCGTCGACATCCTCGATGCCCCAGGGGTTACGCATGACGAAGATCGAAGACTCGTCGTCGGCCAGCATGAAGGTGAAGGCGTGGCCCGTGACTGTCTTGAGCTGGCCGCAAGGCAGGTCTGCGACGTTGAATCCGCCTACGCAAATCATGCCTTCGCCCAGACAGTGCTCGATTGCAAGTCTCAGCTCAGACGTGTAGAGCGAATTGGGTGCGAACGCGAAGCTCTCGCCGTTGCCCGTGAAGAGCGGTGCGGTATGCTCCGTGGCTATGCCCTCCACGCCGACGCATTTGTATATAGTCTCCCATTTCATCAGGGCTTTCTCCATGATTGTAGCCCAGGTCACGACATTGTTCTTGCCCGTAACCTGCCCGATATTGCCGCTTGCGTCGCAAAGAATCTTGTTTGAGACGCACACATCTACGGGCTGCCCTTGCGGATCGTACATCTTTACGGTGTATGTGCGGTTGCCGTTGTTCGTGATGATGGCCTTGATGAAGTCGGGATAGAGGTATGCCAGCGAGGCGAAGACAGCCATGGCACTGCAGTTGCCGATAGCGTGCTGGTTGACGTCGGCCGGCACGGGGGCGGTGTAGGGGTAGAGGTTCACGCTCTTGGCCACCCATCGCGTCAGGTCGGCCACCATGTCTGGTTCGTTGGCCGGATCGAGAAGCCAGGCGCGGTCAGCGTCGGTAGTGACGTGGCCGTTCTCGAAGTGCTTGCCCATGGGTGTAAGGGTGGACTTCGTCTTGCTCGTAGCGTAGCTGAGGATACGGCTGATGTTGTCCGTCTCAGTGTGGGCGGGCGGATCGAGTTCCATCTGGGCATTCCCGGCCTCCTCCTTGGTGCGGTAGAAATAGCGGTAGACGGTTCCGTCGCGCAGCACCAGCAGCTTCGGCGTCTGCTGCGTAACGTACCAGCGCAGCGTCTCGCTCTTAGAACGATGGCGGGCGATAAACGACTTCGCGCGAGCATTGTACACCACGTCGTAGACATCGTCAGCACCGCCCTTGCCGCCCCAGATAAGGGTGCTGCCTGCAAAAGTCATAAACTCTGTGCCGTCGAAGGGAATTACGTTCGAGCCGTTCTTCCAGAAGCCCAAGTGCCAGGTCCCGATGATGTAGGCATCCTCCTCAGAGACCAGCGTGATAGAGTCTACCTCTGCCGCCGACATGCTCACCAGAGAGCCATCGCTCTTGTGAATGACGAAACCCTGAGCTCCGGCCGTGAGCCAGCTAGACATCAACAGCAGTGACAGCAGTAATCCTTTTGTTTTCATTATTATATTATTTAATGTCTTCAACTTTGCAAAATAAGGAAGAAAAGATCACATAAAAGAGAAAAAGCAGAGCAAAAAACAAAAAAGTCTCTGAAAAAGTCGGCACACTTCACAGCAAACTCTATGTGACATCGTTATTTATATGATGAATTCTTTGGCTAATACGGGTTTAGTCCTTACCTTTGCAAATGAAAACTTAAAACACAATCACAAGATGAAACTAATTGAGAACGGCATGATCATCTACCTCATAATCATTAACGTTGTCACCTTCCTCGTCTACGGCCTTGACAAATGGAAAGCACAACATGACCGGTGGCGCATCTCTGAGAGCTCGCTTCTTACTCTGGCTGCCATTGGCGGCAGCATAGGTGCATGGACAGGAATGAAAGTGTGGCACCACAAAACGCTCCACAGGAAGTTCACCATCGGTGTTCCTGCTATTTTGCTACTACAGATTATTATTTGGCTGTTGCTTTACCCGGCTGATTAAGCCGCCCGTTTGCCTGTGCGCTTCTTTGCCCGCATGAGGGCTCTGATGCAGCAGTAGCCGGCGTAGCTGATCAATCTTAGTGAAGCTTGAGTAATAAAATGGCCCCCAAAAGTCAGGCGAAGACTTTTGGGGGCCATTTCATATAGGAGACGTTATTGTCTCATCACAGAATCTGACAATGCAGATTCGTGGGCCTTACTTAACGAGCACCTTCTGGGCCTTACCATCGCGAACGATGATGTTCAGGCCCTTCTGGGCTGCGCTGACTCGCATACCAGCGAGGTTGTAGACGGCAGCGGGAGCGTCGGTGGTGACGGCAATGCCTTCAACAGCGGTGGGCTCCTCCTGGCCGATGTAGCTCAACTGGAAGTTGTCAGCAGCAACCCATGAGGCGTTGGTGTCCTTCACGAGCAGACCGATGGTGACAGGGTGCTGGCCGTCGGAGAAGAAGTCGCAGACGAAGTGCTGGGGCTTGCCGCTGGTGACATCGATGCCCACCGGGGTGCTGGCGATAACAGTGCTGCCATAGGCTGCATAGAGGTCTACGCCCTGGATGCCTCCGTCGGGGATAGCCTGCTGGTGAGTAGCGTAGCCGTCCATCTCGAGGCGGTAGTAGCCTGCGGGCAGCGCGCCGATGAGTGTCTGACTGATGGTGCCGTTGTTGAGATAGTTCTCAGAATTATCGGTCGTCGGACGCCAAGCCTCGATGAAACGGCTGATAATGATGCCGTCGTCGGAATTGGTGTATTCTGCGCCTTGGTAGCCCTGGTTCTGACCTACCTTTCCGTCCTCTGAGCCCTCGTCGGCAGTGATTGTCCAGTTGCTAGCATTGCCGATTTCGAAGTCGTTGTTCAGGATGACAGCCGAAAGGTCAACGGGATCATCCTCAGTGCCGTCATTGAAGTCGTCGCGGGCCACTACATAGTTGAAGAAGGCGATAGGCAGGCGATTGATGAGCTGCTCAATCTCTTCGTTGCTTTCAAACTGCTCTTCGGAGCGATCCTCTACGATTTGGATGAGTTCGGTGTCGGTCGAGGTGAATTCGAAGTTGGTGATGAGGTCGCCATAGGCCACCACGAGTTGGTCGAACTGGTTGATGAGTTCGTTGGAACGGACGGTAGTGGCCAGGGCTTCGTTGAGGAGCGTGATGGCGCTTTGCATTCCATCGATGTCGGCATTGTCGAGGGCGGCCTGGCCGTCGCCAATGGCTGTTTCGAGGGCTTCGCCTGTGGCTATTACGCGCTCGGCCTCGTAGGAGCCGTAGGCCTCCTCGGCCTCATCAATCAGCGCAGCCAGTTCCTCACTGAGTACGTTGCTGTCGAGGGCGTTGTAAGCAATCTCGAAGGTGTACCAGATTACCCAGCTGTTGGACTCCAGCTCATCGGCAGTAACACCAAAGGTGAGGTCGCCTTGGGCGGCAAGGGCTGTCTGTGCAGACACTATCACGCGGTCGGCGTAGTCGGCGTTCTCGAAGACGTCGTGGGCAGCCTGCTGGCTGTTGGGCACATAAAGGCCGTCGCCCACGTCGCTCTTGCTTACGAACTCAGCCTCGTCGGCCGAAGCCAGCTCGGCGACGTTAGTGATCTTCGTCTTGTTGTGACCGGCGAAGACGTAAGCCTGAGGCAGCTCTTCACCACTGATGTAGCGGTCGTAGTTAGAGGCCTGGTCGGCAACGCGGTAGAATGCCTTGGTGGTGATGGTATATGTACCTGCGGGCATGTCGGCAAGCGTCTGGCTGATGGTGAAGGGGCTCTGGCTCCACACCTCAGCAGTGCCGTACTGTGTCTTGAAGTTGGATGCGCTGCCGAAGCTCCACTGCTTGTCGGGTACGTTGGAGCCTGATTGAGCAGTGGCGCTGTAGGTGTAGCCGAGTGTGTCGAAGAGCGCGCTGATGTCGAGAGGCTCATCGAGTTTCTCGCCCGAGGCCACGGCCTCGTCCCATGCTTTCTGCACGGCAGGCTTGATGATGCCAGGCAGCGAAGCAACCACTTCGTTGATCTTAGCGGTGTCCCAGTTGCGGTCTGAGAGAGCTGTAGACACTTCATCGTCGAGGTCGCTGAGCTCGTCGATATAGTTGTACTTCTGCTGAGCCTTGTTGAGGTCGACGTTGTAGAAGTCCTCAAGGCGCTTGTAGGCGTCGATGCTGGCCTGCACATCCTGCAGCATGGCGATAATCTTATCCTGAGCAGCCTTATTGGCATCGGCGTCAGAACTCTGGGTGCTGATGAGCGAGCGAGCGGCGCTGATGGCAGCGTCTAACTCGTCCTGCAGGTCGGCATTGAAGACCTCACCTCCGTAGTTCTCGGCATCAGCCACGGTTGCTCTGAGGGCGAAGAGCGAGGGGTCGAACTGCAGCTCGCCCTCGTAGAACAGCGAGATACCGTCGAGGAAGAAGTGAGGCATTTCGTTCGAACTCACATTGGGGGATTTATAGCCAAGGCTGAACTTACCTTCAGTCTCCTCGTCGAGAGTGAAGGTGATGATTTCCTTACCCCATTTGCCTACGGGGAAGCTCATTGTTGTGCCAAGGTACTCTGTGCCATCGTCGGCAATGAAGCCAATAAGGTTCTTGTCAACAGCGCCAGCACCTCCAGAGTTGTAGTAAGAGATCTCAAGAGTATAAGAGCCTGCAGGCAGAGTGACGTGCTGGGTGTACTGTATGGCACCCGTCCAACATGTCACAAAACCGAGGACCTTACCTGCACTGCCGTCAGACATTGCCGTAGGTGGCAGGAAGGCCTTGCCGCCGAGGAAAGCATCGCTTCCTGTAGCATATACGCCACTGGCATACTGATCCTTATTAGGATTGTTGGCTACCCAGCTCTTAACACCCAACATACCAAAATTCTCAACGCCATTGCTAGACATATCCTTAGCATAGGTGCAGATACCACCTACCACGGGCTCATCTTCAGAGAAGTGAGCGTTGGAAAGGAAGAAGGGTGAGAGGTCTGTGACGGCATCGGCGTTCAACGTCTTCTGCTTCTCAATTGCTGCCTCAACCTGAGCTACGGTAGCATTGGGATTGTTGTAGACGGCTTCAGCCTCGCTGGTGTCGGCGCCAAGGCGCTTACCTTCGGCGATAAGGTCGTTAAGCTCAACCTTCAAGATGTCAGCCTCATTAATTCTGAGCAGCTTCACGCAATCCACAAAGAGGTGAGGTGCGCTGCCTGAGCCGGCCCCGAAAGAGTAACCGAGGACGACGCTGCCCTCTGTGGTTGCCTTCAGACGGACGACGACTGTGTCCTCGACCCAGATGTCTGAGCCTTGGCCTGCAAGCTCTTCGGAGGTAGCGAAGGTGTTCGTAGATGAGCGGAAGTAGGTCTCGTCATCTACCTTGAAGCCGAAGTTGTTGTTCACTGAGCCCGTGCCTGCGACGTTGCAAAGGCGGGCAATGAGCAGATAGGCCCCGGCGGGGAGCTCGATGCTTTGGCTGTACTGAAGGTTGTGCCCCCACACAGACACCATACCGAGGCCCTGAGTGTCGCCGCCTTCAACACGGGGGAAGTAGTCGCCGCCCAGACCTGTGTCTGAGTCAAGGTCAAAGGCGAATATGCCTGCAGCGCAAGCATTGGCACCGTCCGCGCGGGCGGGATCCTTATCGCTGCTCAGCTGCTTGGTGTTGTCTGAGGGGAAATTAGCAGTCCAACCAGTAACAGCCTGCTGGCCGAAGAGGCAAAAATCGCCTATGGCTACATCACCGTGGTTGTAGTCATAGGTAGTGACGGTTCCCGTCACAGGCGAATCGGCCTTGAAGTCGGCATTCTGAATCTTGGATGTCACGTCCTCCAAGACCGTGTACTGCACTTGAGCCTGTGCGCCCAGTGCAAGCATCCCTGCTATGAGGGAAAAGAAGTAGCGTTTCTTCATACGATTGTTTGATAAATGATTATTAGTTAGTATTGCTTCTCGGATTAGTTGTCTTTCCAGATGGCTCGCAAGCAGCGAGCGGCGCAAAAATAGACAAAAAAAGAACGTCTTCAAACGAAAACGTTCTTAAAAAAGCTGTAAGGGACACATTTAACGCCTTTTCTGCCATTAAATCTGAAATTAAACGGCTTCAGGGGAGTTCATCTGCTGACGCCAACGGCGGAAACCAGCCACGGCAATGATGACGTACAAGGCGTAAAGCGAAGCCTTGAAAGGTATGTCTTTCTGGAAATAGAGCCAGCACGTGACCACGTCCACGGCTATCCACACCAACCATTGTTCCAGATACTTATGCGCCAGTGCCCAGATGCCTACAAGCGAGAGGGCCGTGGTGAAGGCGTCGGCCACGGGAACGGTGGAATCGGTGAAATGGGCCAGAATGTACCAAATGGCTGCCCACAAGGCTAAGGCAAGACCTGCCCATAGGAATGCGAGGCGGACGGGTATGTGGGTAATGGGAAGCCCTGCTCCATCTCCCCCGTCAGATGGTGAGGCCTCATTGCTGAGAGCTTGCCTCCATCGCCAGGCGCCGTAGGCCGTCATGGCCAGGTAGTAGAACTCCATGCCGCAGTCGGCATAGAGTCCTTTCTGGTAGTAAAGCACGATGCCGAGCAGCTGCATGACGGCCCCCACCGCCCACATCCACGCCGAAGCACGGTACTCGAGCAGGATATAGGCAAGGCCGAGGGCGGCAGTTGTAAGGTCTAAGACATTCACTTCGTTCATGTCAAAAGCGGAGCGTAACGCTGCCCATGGCCGTGAAGCCGGCCGCAGGGATGAAGCCTATCTGGTAGTAGCGGTTGTCGGCGGGGTGCCCGTAGCTCTCGCAGATGGCTGAATAGACCCAACCGCTCGAGGCATAGCGGGCGTTGAAGATGTTCGAGAAGTTAGCCCCGAGGACTATCTCCTTCATCCCGAGCAGGCGCTGGCGGCTACTGCGCACGGTTGCAGGGCTAATGGTGTACTGCAGGTTGATGTCGGACGCCGTGAAGGCGGGCAGCGAGCGGTCCGTGTTGGCGGTGTTGTCGAGGTACTGCCGCGAGGCATAATTAGTGTGCCACACGACCTGCAATCCACGCCAATGAAAGTCCACGAAACCGTTCAGGATAGCTGATGGAGAGAAGGCCAGCGTGGAATGGTCGTAGTGGATGGTGCGTGTGTTCAGGTCCCAGTCCTCAGCCACCTCGTCGAAGTCGAGAATGCGGTTTTGCGAAAGGGCAGCGTTGCCCTCGACGGTCAGCCAGGGCGTGATGTCCCATGCCGCCGTGAGCTCAGCGCCGAGGCGGTAGCTGGTGGGGATGTTTGTGGTGAGGTTCTCGCCGATGTCGCTCTGGGCACCTGTCTGCACGAACTGATTGGTGTAGTACATAAAATATAAGTTCGCGCCCGCGCGTAGACGGCGGCCGGCATAGTTGTAGCCACCCTCGTAGTCGAACACCCATTCAGCCCGCGGAGCTGGGTAGTTGCCATTGTCGGTGAAGTTGTTGCGCTCGGGCTCGCGATGGCTTATGGCCTCTGAGAAATACGCGGTGTGGCCGTCGCGGTGCCAGGTGATGCCTGCCTTGGGGTTGAAGAAGTGGTAGTGGCGGTCGATATCAAGATAGTGCTTAGCCAGCGTGCCGTCGGCCTGCTCAATGAATTTATCGTTGTAGCCGTCGGTGCGATAGCCGACGTAACGATATTGTGCATCGCCGAAAAGGGTCCACTCGTCGTCCACCTTGTAGGAAGCTTTCAGGAAAAAGTTGCCGTCGTCCTTGGTGGCATCGCTGTCATAGTAGGTGTAGCGCCCCCCAGCGAGCAGCGATGCAGCGAGCTCAGGATGACTGGCATAGGTGAGGTAGCCGAAGTGGTTGCCCTGGAAACGCTGCAGGGCCAGGCCACCAATGACGTCCCAGCGAGCGTCGCGGTAGTTGGTGTTCCACACGAGGCCGTAGGTGTGCTGCTCCAAGCCCTTCTGGCGGATGAAATCGCTCTTCTTGACCGTGCTGCCGTCGCTTGCCGCGAAATTGGGCAGGCCAAACTTCTTCAGTTTGTTCTGCGGGCGAAACTCCTCGTAGTAGCCATAGCCGTATGTGTAGTGCAGCGTGGCTGTGGTGGTCCAGCGGTCGTTTATGTCCCACACGGCCGACAGGAGGTTATGGTCCTGCGTGAAGTTGTCGGTAGTGCGGCGCCAGGGCGTGCCGTCGGCCAGGGTGTAGCGCTCGGTGAGATAGTTGCCGTGGGCATCGCGGGCGAAGTTGCCCTCGGCGTCATAAGCCAAAGTCTCATAGAGCGAGTTGTATCTGCCGAGGCCGCGGTCGTAGAGGTCCTTGTAGGTGCGGATGCCCGTCTGCGCGCCGTATGTCCCGTCCATGAGGCTGAGGTCGTTGTCGCCCGCGGTGACGCCGTTCCATGCCTGCCCGGTGTGCTCGTAGTTACCAATGTTCTTATAGCGGACAACGAAATTGTCCGATGCCAGCCACGTGAGGCCGCCATAGTAGGAACCCGAGCGGCCGTCGGTGCCGTGGATGTAGCCGTCGGTCTGCGTCTGGTGCCAGGCTCCATCCAGGATTATACGATCCCAGAGCAAGCCCGTAGACACCTTGGCACCGTAGTTCATGGTGTTGTATGACCCATAGCTGTAGTTTACCTCAGCGCTCGGCGTGTAGGTAGGAGCCGCGGTCGTCAGGGCTATCGTGCCGCCGAAAGCGCCGTCGCCGTTGGTGCTCGTGCCTACGCCACGCTGCACCTGAACCGAACCCAGCAGGGAGGCATAGGAGTTCATGTTGGCCCAGAACACCGTCTGATCCTCGGGGGAGTTGAGGGCGACGCCGTCCAGGGTGACGTTCACACGCGAACCTGCAGCACCGCGGATACGCATGTAGGTAGTACCCGTGCCAAGGCCATTCTCGCCCCAGGCTATGATGCCCGGCGTGCGCGCCAGCAGCATAGGCAGCTCGCGCCCCGTCGTGGAGTGCTGCTGCAGTTCAGCCTTCTTGATGTTGGCCACGGCGAAGGGGGCGTCCTTCTGCACGCGCACGCCGCTGACCACGATTTCCTGCATGTGCTCCAGGCGCAGCGAGTCAGCGCTCGCGTCCTGAGCCTGGGCAGCAGCCACTAAAGCCACGAGGCCTACAAGGCCTGCGATGCCCATCTTGATGTCTCTGTTCATAATGGTTGTCCTTTATTGTTTTGGTTCAACAATAAGGGGGCGCAGGCCGGGCCTGCTCTGAAACAATCTCGCTTATCATCCCTACGGCGGCATTGCCCGCATCAGGTCTGAAGGGTCTGTTCTCAGCCCGCCACGCGGCGGACACCCCTTGATAAATCGGTGGCAAAGGTACGAAGAAATGACGAATGAAGAATGAAGAATGAAGAATTATTTTCCTCTGCAACGCTAAAAAGGCATGCCAGAGTGCTGAAAACGCAATTGATGAAAAGACGAAGCGATATTTATGTTACGATTCTCTTTTTCCCTTGCAGCCTTGGCGAGGCTTAAAAAAGCTGTCAGGAAGAAGTTTTTTCGTTAATCTCTCATCCCTAATCCCTAATCTTTTATTACCTTTGCGGCCGTAAACCAAAAGATTAAGGAAAAACTATGCAGATAGAAAAGCAGCTGACGGCCGGCATTGTGGCGGCAGTGAAAGCATTGTATGGGGCCGACGTGCCCGAGAAGATGGTGCAGCTCAGCGCCACAAAAAAGGAATTCGAGGGACATCTGACGCTCGTCGTCTTCCCCTTCCTGAAGATGAGCCGCAAGGCACCTGAAGCTACGGCACAGGAGATCGGCCAGCACCTGGTGGAGAATATGCCCGAGGTGGCGGCTCGCTTCAACGTCATCAAAGGGTTCCTCAACATGGTCATTGCTGACGAGTGCTGGATAAGTCTCCTCGCAGAGATTCAGAATGACGGCCATTTCGGGTTGAAACCCGTGACAGAGGAGTCGCAGCTGGTGATGATTGAATATTCGTCGCCCAATACGAACAAGCCCCTCCACCTTGGTCACGTACGCAACAACCTCCTCGGCTGGGCCCTGGCGAAAGTGATGGAAGCCAACGGCTACAAGGTCGTGAAGACCAACATCGTCAACGACCGTGGCATACACATTTGCAAGTCTATGCTGGCTTGGCTTAAATGGGGAAACGGAGAGACACCCGAGTCAACGGGAAAGAAGGGCGACCACCTCATCGGCGACTACTACGTGGCTTTCGACAAGCACTACCGTGCCGAGCTGAAAGAACTTACAGACAAGTTCATGGCCGAAGGCATGGACGAGGAGGCAGCCAAGGAGCGAGCCGAACAAGAGAGCACGCTGATGCAGGAGGCCCGTGCCATGCTCGTCAAATGGGAACAGAACGACACCGAGGTGCGAGCTCTCTGGAAGCGAATGAACGATTGGGTCTATGCCGGTTTCGACGAGACCTACCGCGCCCTTGGCGTAGGCTTCGATAAGATTTACTACGAGAGTCAGACGTACCTCGAAGGCAAGAGCAAAGTGGTGGAAGGTTTGGAAAAAGGAATCTTCTATCGCCGAGAGGACGGCAGCGTATGGGCCGACCTCACAAAAGAGGGGCTCGACGAGAAGCTGCTCCTGCGCTCCGACGGCACCAGCGTCTATATGACTCAGGACATCGGCACGGCCAAGCTGCGCTACGAGGACTACCCTATCGACCGTATGATCTACGTCGTAGGCAACGAACAGAACTACCACTTCCAGGTGCTCTCCATACTCCTCGACAAACTCGGCTTCAAGTGGGGCAAGGATCTCGTGCACTTCTCCTACGGAATGGTGGAGCTGCCTAACGGAAAGATGAAGTCGCGCGAGGGAACAGTCGTGGACGCCGACGACCTCATCGAGAAGATGATAACGGACGCACGCGAGATGAGTCAGGACAAGGTCAACAAGCTCGAGGGTATCAGCGAGGAAGAGGAGACCGACATTGCCCGCATCGTAGGCCTCGGAGCCCTGAAGTACTTCATCCTCAAAGTGGATGCCCGCAAGAATATGCTGTTCAACCCCGAGGAATCTATTGACTTCAACGGCAACACGGGGCCGTTCATCCAGTATACCTATGCAAGAATCAGGAGTATTCTGAGAAAAGCCCTCTTGAATACACCTGCAGAGGATAAGCAGGAAAGCGCCCAACTAATGCTCCCCACAAGTGGACTGTCGGGGAGCCTCTCTCCCAAGGAAATAGTCCTCATCCAGCGTCTGGCTGCTTTTGGTGATTCCGTGCAGCAGGCCGGCTCCGACTACAATGTAAGCGTCATCGCCAACTACTGCTACGACCTGGCCAAGGAATTCAACGGTTTCTACCACGACTTCCAAATCCTGAAAGAGCCCGACGAGCAGAAGCGTGCCGTTCGCCTCGCCCTCTGCGAGGCCGTAGCCAAAGTCATCAAGACTGGCATGGGGCTGCTGGGCATCGAGGTGCCGGAAAGAATGTAAAGACAAATTCATCATTCAAACTCATCATTGAGCACATTAGTAAATCCTCCTGACTACCGTCACGACACGGTGTTGCCGCTGCCTCTGGAAGTGCCGGCAGATGCCATCGCCGTGGATGCTGCCTGCTCAGGCAATCCTGGACCTATGGAGTACCGCGGCATTTACTTGAAGACGGGGCAGGAAATCTTCCACTTCGGACCTGTACACGGGACTAACAATATAGGCGAATTCCTCGCAATAGTCCACGCCATGGCGCTCCTCAAGCAGAAAGGACTCTCCATGCCCGTGTACTCTGACAGCCGCACAGCCATCATCTGGGCCAACAAGCGCAAGGCTAAGACCACACTTGCACCGACGCCCGAAAACCAGCCCCTGCTCAACCTTGTGGCTCGAGCTGAGGCATGGCTTCGTCAGAACGGGTTGCCTTTCCCACTCATCAAATGGGAAACAGAGCAATGGGGCGAAGTGCCGGCCGATTTCGGACGGAAGTGATGTAGGATATTGTCAGTAATTATGGGTTAGATATATCGGGCTAAAGAAGAAAGTCAATGAAAGAGTTCTTGAAAGTACTGCGCCGTTTCGCGCTGCCTTACAAAGGGTATATGATAGGAGCTGTCGTAGCTAACATGCTGTCGGCCGTGCTCAACGTGTTCTCATTCATGAGCGTGATGCCCATGCTGCATATGCTCTTCGGCATGGACACCTCATCCTACAGCTTTCAGCCTTGGCAGCTCGACGGCATCAAGGACATCGCAATAAACAATATGTACTATTACACCAGCGAGTTGATAGGACATTACGGCCATCAGACCACGCTGCTCCTGATAGGCATCTTCCTCTGCGTCACCACTTTCTTCAAGACTGCATCCTATTTTCTCGCATCTGCCGTCATGGTGCCCTTGCGCACCGGCGTCGTTCGCGACATACGAGTTCTTGTCTACGACAAGGTGCTGCATTTGCCACTCGCCTTCGTAAGCGACGAGCGGCGGGGCGACATCATCGCTCGAATGAGCGGCGATGTAGCAGAAGTAGAGACGAGCATCACCTCGTCGCTCAACATGCTCATCAAAGACCCCATTCTCATCATCTTCTACTTCTGCACTCTCGTTTTCGTCTCGTGGCAGCTGACGCTGTTCACCGTCCTCGTCATCCCGGGTCTCGTCTGGATCATGGGCACCATTGGCCGCAAGCTAAAGGCCAAGAGCCTCTTTGCACAGTCGAAGTGGAGCGAGACGATGAGCCAGCTCGACGAGATGCTCGGAGGGCTTCGCATCATCAAGGCTTTCATTGCCGAGGACAAGATGCTCAACCGCTTCCGGAACGTCAACGACGAATACCGCGACGCCAGCAACCGCGTGGCCATTCGCCAGGCTCTCGCACACCCCGTGAGCGAGTTCCTCGGCACGTGCATCATCGTGCTTGTGCTCTGGTTCGGCGGCACCTTAATCTTCAGCGAGAACTCGCCCATCGATGCTCCTACGTTCATCTTCTACATGGTAATCCTCTACAGCGTCATTAATCCGCTGAAAGATCTGTCCAAGACAAGCTACCAAATCCCTAAAGGTTTAGCTTCGATGGAGCGTATCGACAAGATTATCAACACGGAGAACCCCATTAAGGAGACTGAGCATCCTACAGAAATAGCCTCCTTCGACAAGGGCATAGAGTTCCGTGGCGTGCATTTCTCCTACGCCAACAATCCGCTTGAGGTCATCCACGGCGTGGACCTCACCGTGCCCAAAGGCAAGACGATTGCGCTCGTGGGGCAGTCCGGTTCAGGCAAGTCGACACTCGTCGACCTTATTCCGCGCTACCACGACGTCAGCAGCGGCGAGATTCTCATCGACGGCACAGACATCAAGACGCTGCGCATCCACGACCTACGCTCGCTCATCGGCAACGTCAACCAAGAGGCTATACTTTTCAACGACTCTTTCTTCAACAACATAGCCTTCGGCGTTGAGAATGCCACGATGGAGCAAGTCATCGAGGCCGCAAAGATTGCCAATGCCCACGAGTTCATCATGCAGAGCGAACAGGGTTACGACACTTTCGTCGGCGACCGCGGCTGTCGCCTCAGCGGCGGGCAGCGTCAGCGCATCTCCATTGCCCGTGCCATACTGAAGAATCCACCTATTCTCATCCTGGACGAAGCTACCAGTGCCCTCGACACTGAGAGCGAGCGGCTCGTGCAGGAGGCTCTGGAGCGACTCATGCGTAGCCGCACGACCATTGCCATCGCCCATAGGCTGTCAACGATTAAGAATTCCGACGAAATCTTCGTGATGCATGAGGGCCGCATCGTTGAGCACGGCACCCACGAGCAGCTCATAGAGCTTGGGGGCTACTACAAACATCTCAACGACATGCAGCAGCTGTAATGCCAGGGGTGGGCAAGAGCACACATTAAACTTCTGCTGAGCGCAAGGATGGGCCAGGGTGTGAAAGAGCACACATCAAGCTTCTCAGATTCTCCCATTGCTTCCCGAGCAATTCCTCGACCGATATATTCCGACGACGCGCCACAGCCTCGTACAAAGGTACTATAGGTTGTGGCGCGTCGTCTGTTTCAAGGAAGAAGCGGTCGGCAGGGCAAAGGCTCACGCTCTCCTCGTTGTGGCGGAAGCCGAAGCTGACCGAGATGCCGTGGGCGAGCAGCTGCTGCATCTGTTGTGGCTTGCCGCGGAAGCCATGGAACACCCACGTCTGCTTCGTGCCACCCTTAAAGCGCAGCACATCATCCACGGCTCTGACGCAATGTAGTATGAGCGGTCGTCCGTAGCGCTCGCTCAAGGCCACCTGAGCCTCAAAGGCCTCGAGCTGGCGGGCATAGGGCGTGGAGCAGAGGCGGTCAAGCCCACATTCGCCCACGAACGAGTTGGTGGCTGCCAGCTTCTCCTCAATCAGCACCAGCTGAGAGCGCCATTCGTCGGTGAGATGCCATGGATGGAGGCCAAAGGAAGGCACTGTGGCCTCGCCTTCTCGGAGCTGGTAATGGGTGTGGATATTAAGAAAATCCATCGATGAAATGGGCGTTTTTTGAAGCAGAACGGCGATTATCGAGGGCCGGACTCAAAAGTGAAAGGTCTCGGGCACGGGATCGTAGCCATGTCCGCCCCAGGGGTGGCAGCGCAGTATGCGGCGCACGGCCAGGTAAAGCCCTTTCAACGCCCCGTGTTTCTCAATGGCTTCGATGGCATACTGAGAGCACGTCGGTGTGAAGCGGCATGAGGGAGGCGTCAGCGGGCTGATGCAGCGCTGATAGAAGCGTATGGGCAGTATCAGGATACGTCGGAGCATAGGTTTTCCTTAATCCGGTGTAGCAGGTTTTTCATCTTGCGCTGCACGAGCTCGGAGCTCTGCGGCTCGTCGGCAAGCCAAAGGAAAGCTATGTGCAGGCTCTGAGCCTTGTGGCACGAGAGGCCTGTAGCCTCCTGGCCTTTGAGGCTGGTGCCATCGGTGATGATGTAGCGGTTAAGTCGCCAGGCTTCTCGCAGCTGTCGCTTCGCACGGTTGCGGTCGACGGCATGTTTGAAGTGGCGCTTCGAAACTGAAATCAGGATTTTTGCCGGAACAGTCTCCAGCCCCGCAGGGACTGTGGCGGTCTCGTCACTGACTATCCTAAAAACAACACGGAGCGGAAAGGCCGTGCACGACCGGTTTCCGCCCGCGAAAAGAGCCTCGATAGCCTTGCGGCTGCATAGGCGCTCGCTCTTGGTGAAATTATTTTTTCTTGTTGACCTCGCTGATGTAGGCATTAAGTGCTGCTGTGATGCTCGGGTACTGTGGCGTGGGGGCTTCGAGGTCGAGGCGAAGGCCTGCGTCCTTTACGGCCTTAGCCGTTGCCGGCCCAAAGGTTGCTATTGCTATCTTTCCCTGTTTGAAGTCGGGGAAGTTGGTCAGTAGGCTCTGCACTCCGCTGGGGCTGAAAAATACGAGCAGGTCGTAGTCGAAGGGCTCGTTCTTGTCGATGTCGTTGGCTACAGTCCGGTACATTACGCCTTCGGCATGTTGCAGTTTCTTCGACTCGAGCATATCGTGCAGCTCGTTGTTGTGGACATCGCTCTGCGGGACGAAGTATCGCTCGTTCTTATGCTTGATGATGGTAGGCAAAAGGTCGGCAATCTTCCCTGTTGTGCCGAAGAACACTTTGCGCTTACGGTACTGTACATACTTCTGTATGTAGAGTGCCACCTGCTCGGTGATGCAGAAGTACTTCATCGTCTCGGGGACGTTGAAGCGGAGCTCCTTAGCCAGAGAGAAGAAATGGTCGATGGCGTGGCGTGATGTGAAGATTACGGCGGTGAAGTCGGAGAGCGATATACGCTGCTCGCGGAACTCTTTGGCCGTGACGCTCTCAACCTTAATGAATGGGTGAAAGACGATTTCCACGTCGTGGCGTGAAACTATGTCGTAGTATGGCGACTTGTCTGAAGAGGGCTTTGGCTGTGACACCAGTATCTTCTTTATCATCGTTTTTCTTGTCTTTTGTCCTGGCTGAGCGGTATGTGTTCGTGACTGAAGTTACGGGCTCTGAGGAAGTCAGAAAATGGTTATAAACAATCGGGTTAGCTCTGTGAGTGCGCCCCCCGTGAAAAGCAGGGGCAGCAATTCGAGCGCACAAAAGTACAAAATTAAATGCAAACAGCCTTTTAATTTGCCGAAAAACACACTAAAGCACTTGAAAAAGAGCAAAATTTTGACAAAAAGTAACACTGCGGCAAGGATTATTGACACTTTTTCAAGGCCTAAATCGAAGTAAACGGAGAGCAGTGCGAGGGGGAAAAGCACGAGGCTCTCGAAGATAAAAAGGAGTGAGAACGACTCGTACCAGCGGCGGCGCTCTGACTCAGTGAAGAATGTGGCGTGGACAAAGTGGTAGAGACGCTGTTTGGCAATAAGCATGAGCATGAAAACGGCAGCGTAGATGCCCACCAGAGCCAGAGGGGGCAGGTTGATGAGGCTTGCCGAGAGGCGCTCGACGGCAAAGGAGTAGAAGAGCAGCGAGGCTATGAGGCTGAGCTGAAGGCCCAGAAGCAGGTGTACCCACTCATAGGTTTCGGCTTCGGCTGCCGAGGCTGACGCTGTGGCGGGCTTAGGCCTGAAGAAGTTGTAGAGTCGCTCTCTGAGGTTGCGCCGCGAGCCTGCCAGATAGAGCAGTGTGAGGATGAAGCAGCTCAGGAGCGCTATGCTGACGCCGTCGTTGCGGAAGAGTGCCGGAGGCAGCGCCTGCGCAGTCATTCCTACCCCATGCCCAGGGGCGACACGGCTGCTACTGAAGAGGAGGCTGTCGCGGGCCAGAAGACTGTCGAGGCTCTGGTCGCCGCGGTAGAGGAGCGGCAGACTGACAGCGGGCAGGGCGGCTGTGTCGGCTGGCTCTGCGATGCTGTCGGGCAGGGCAATGAGGCTGTCGGGCTGTTCGGCCTCGCGCTGGGTCACGACGGTCGTTGCCACGGTGGCCGAGTCGGCTGCGGGCTCTGCGCCGATGGCGACCTCCCGGGCCTCTGGTCCGTGGCTTACGTGTGGCTGCATAACGGTGTCTGCTGCCACATGGGCATTGTTGACGACTATCGTGTCCTGAATCATCTGTGCGATTTCAAATGGCTGCGAATTTGCGCACGCTGGCGTCCCAGAGCGGAGTCGTCAGCACGAGTTCGATGGCTTGCTCGGGTGTCTGCGCCACGCGCCAGATGTCGGCATGGCGCGGCCCCATGAAGTGCTCGTCGATGCCCCGCTGCAGTTGCTCGAGCAATGGGGCATAGTAGTCGCGCGTGTTAAGGATAACGATGGGTTTCAGGTAGAGCCCGAGTTGCTTCCAGGTGATCACTTCCATGAGTTCCTCCAGTGTGCCGCAGCCTCCTGGCAGCGCAATGCAGCCGTCGGAGAGTCGGGCAATGGTCTGTTTGCGCTCATGCATATCGCGTGTCTCTATGAGGTGTGTGAGGCCGCGGTGGTGCCAGTCCTGCTCAATCATGAAGGATGGTATGACGCCCGTCACTTCGCCGCCTGCGGCGAGGCAGGCGTCGGCCGAGGCCGCCATGAGCCCCATGTTCCCGGCGCCGTTGACGAGTCCTATACCCCGACTACCCAGCCCGTGGCCTACGGCTGTTGCAGCGGCAAAGAAATCCTCGTGTATTTTGGTGCTTGAGGCGCAGTAAACAGCTATGTTCATAAACGTATGTTTTATCGCCCCCTCACCCTGTCGGAGAAAAGCCTTGGGCTTATTTTTCGATGGGGTGTGGGGGCGTTATTGTTGAGGCTTAGAAGAATGCTTCGCGGATGCGGTCGACGTAGTCGAGCTTCTCCCACGTGAATAGTTCCACTTCGAGGCTTAAGTCCTTGCCATAATGGTTGTGGAAGGTCTTGACGACGCGCTTAGGTTGCCGGCCCATGTGGCCGTAGGCGGCGGTCTCCTCGTAGATGGGTGCCCTGAGCTTTAGCCGGTCCTCGATGGCTCGCGGGCGGAGGTCAAAGATTCGCCCTATCTGGCGGGCTATCTCGCCGTCGCTCAGGCTGACGTGGCTCTTGCCGTAGGTGTCGACGAAGATGCTCACGGGCTCGGCCACGCCGATGGCATAGGAGAGCTGAACCAGCATCTCGTCGGCCACGCCGGCGGCTACCATGTTCTTGGCTATGTGGCGGGCAGCGTAGGCAGCCGAACGGTCGACCTTCGAGGGGTCCTTGCCAGAGAAGGCTCCGCCGCCGTGTGCGCCCTTGCCGCCGTAGGTGTCGACGATGATCTTACGACCTGTAAGGCCAGTGTCGCCGTGCGGTCCGCCGATGACGAACTTGCCTGTGGGGTTGACGTGGTAGATGACATGCTCGTCGAAGAGGGCGCGGACGCCGGCATTATGTATGCCTGCCACGACACGCGGCATGAGGATTTGCTTCACGTCGCGGCGTATCTGGTCGAGCATGCGCTGGTCTGCAAGCTCTTGGCTGCCGTCGATGGGCTGGATGAAATCGTCGTGCTGGGTTGAGACTACGATGGTGTCGACGCGTAGCGGGCGCCCGTCGTCGCCATATTCGATGGTCACCTGGCTCTTGGCGTCAGGGCGCAGGTAGGTCATCTCTGTGCCTTCGCGGCGTATGTCGGCCAACGTGGTGAGAATTCGGTGAGCGAGGTCAAGAGCCAGAGGCATGAAGTTCTCTGTCTCGTTGGTGGCGTAGCCGAACATCATGCCCTGGTCGCCGGCGCCCTGGCTCATAGGGTCGGTGCGCTCTACGCCGCGATTGATGTCGGGGCTCTGCTCGTGGATGGCGGAGAAGACTCCGCAAGAGTTGGCCTCGAACATATACTCTCCCTTCGTGTAGCCTATACGCCGAATGGTTGCGCGTGCTATCTCGGGCAGGTCAACGTAGGCTTCGCTTTTCACCTCGCCGGCAAGCACGACCTGACCTGTCGTGACGAGCGTCTCGCAGGCCACTTTCGACTGTGGGTCGTAGGCCAGCAGATTGTCGAGCACGGCATCGCTGATTTGGTCGGCAACCTTGTCGGGGTGGCCTTCTGAAACGGATTCGGATGTAAATAAATAACCCATTGCAATTAATGATTAAGAGATTAATAAGAACTAATTGAATGGGATGTCATTGGGTACAATGCATCAACCTTATGGTTGTTATTTTAGCATTTTTTTCTGTGGTTGCAAGCAGCCCAAATCTATCCACATTATAAACTGGGCGCAAAGGTACGAATAAAAGTGGAAATGCGCCGCTCTTTTCAGGAAAAAAGTGAGGCGGCAGCCGTTTTTTAGAAGAAAAAGATGCCCACGAAGGCGCAGACAGCACCCACGAGCGTGCCGGCCAAGACCTGCCACAAGTCGTGCTGACGGAGCAACATACGGCTGGAGCCTACAAGGCCTGCGAGCAAGATGCTGATGCTGAGCCACAGGAGAGGATTGAAATAAAAGATGAAGCTGTAGGCTATCAGAGCCCCCACTACGCCACCGGCACCTGCGGCGTGCATAGAGATCTTCCACTTCGTGTTGATGAGCAGGCAAGAACCCTGGATGAGCATCGAAGCGACGAGGATGCCCGACATATAGTGCGGCAGATGGAAACGATCGAGCACGTGGAGCGTGAAGACGTAGAAGAGCAAGTAGATGAGATAGGGCATGAAGCGGTTCTGACGCATGCGCAGCAGATGGCGCTCCCAGCCGCGGGCCTGGCGCCAGTAGCGCACGGTGAGCCGCGGAAGGAGTATGGTGCCCAGCATGACCAGTAGCAGAATCAGGCCTTTCAGGCTCCATGGCAGCAGACTCAGGTAGGTGAACACGAACAAGACCACGAAGCCCAGCAATGGAAAGAACTCCGGGCGGAACACGCTCGAGAGCCAGCGCGCTGCCAGAAGCAGTTGTCGTGTGCCGGAGCGTTTGCCGAAGCTGTCCGAGAGTTTCTTCGCGCGAGTGGTTATGGAGGTGCTGTCTGTCATTTGTTTCTCATCATTTGTCATATTTCCTCAGGCGTGCCACGGGTATGCCGAGGGTCGTTCGGTACTTGGCCACTGTGCGGCGCGCCACCTCAAAGCCGCGTCGTTGCAGCTCAGCGGCCAGCTCGTCGTCGGTGACGGGCAGCCGACGGTCCTCATTGTCGATGATTTCCTTCAGCGCAGCCTTGATGCTGCGTATGCTCACGGTGTCGCCGTCGAGCTTGGCTGCCGAGGTGAAGAACCAGCGCAGCGGGTAGATGCCGTAAGGCGTCTGCACCCATTTCGAGTTGCTTACGCGTGAGATTGTCGAGAGGTGGAGGCCCGTCTGCTGCGCCACGTCCTCGAGTGTCATCGGGTGCAGAACGGTCTCGTCGCCGCTCTCGAAGAAGGGACGTTGCATCTTAATGACGGTCTGCATCGTGCGCAGGAGGTTGTCCTGCCGCTGACGAATAGCCTCAATGAAACCCTGCGCCTTATCCACCCTCTCGCGCAAATAGGTGATGCCCTCACGCTGGCTGCGTGTGAGCGTTCTGGTGTCGACGCCTTGGTAGGAGTTGAGGAAGTCGAGGTCGTCCTGGCTGACGCGCAACGGGGGCACACGGCCGTTATTAAGGCTTAGCGAGAGATGACCATAGGGGTCGGTATCCACGATGAAATCGGGCGTTATCTGCTGAAGGTTGCGGCCGAGGGCCTCGCCCATAGAGCTGCCGGGGCGTGGATTGAGGCGGCGCACTTCATGCTGCAGGCGTGTCACGTCGGAATCATTGAGTTTCAGAGCCCGTGCGATGCGGTCCCAACGGTTGAGCATCAGGTTGTCGAACTGCTTGGTGAGCAGGCGCAACAGCTTTTGCTTCAAGGGCGAACTGCTGTCCGGTGCATTTTTCACCTGCAGCAAGAGGCACTCCTGAAGCGAACGGGCGCCAACGCCTGAAGGCTCGAAATGCTGTAGCAGGTCCAACAGTTTTTCCAGTTCGGCTTGTGAGGTGCCGACGTTGTGGTACACCTCGAGCTCGTCCTGTATCTGCTGCAACGGCACGCGCAGCAGGCCGTCGTCGTCGAGCGACCCTATGATGTAGCGCAGCACCTCTTCTTCGTGCTCGCTCAAATGGAAGAATCCTATCTGCTCTTCGAGTTGGTCGTAGAACGAAAGGGTCTCGCCCACGACAGCCTCCATAGCGTCGCGCCGGCCTGCGGGTGCAATATTGTCGGGCACATCGTCGGGCGAGCTGTAGTCGGCAGCGCTGTCGTAGTCCGAGGCAGAGGCGGCGTCGGCGGCAAAATCGTCGGCTGTGCCGCCCTCGCCGTCGTAGTTGTCGGGGTCGTCAGTGTCGCGTTCGAGCGCTATGTTCTCGTTCAGCTCTTTATCTACACGCTCGTAGAGAGCCTCGACAGGGAGCTCTGTCAGCTGCCTCACCAGCAGCTGTTGCGGCGAGAGCGTCTGCGTCTGGGTCTGCACCTGCGCCTGGGTTCCGGTCTGTGAGAGCTTGCCTTGCATGGCTGTCGATGTATTACGTGTTAATGTGCAAAGGATTAAGTGCGAACCTTACAATTCGCCATTCTTGTCAATGAGCCAACGTGTCTACTCGTCAGAAACGCCAATAGAGCTGCAGATCGAAGGTGCTGAAGCGTTTTGTGACTGTAGTCGCTTTTGCCATCGGCAAACTATGATACTGGGGTTGCTCAAGCGCCCTGACGGCGTTGAGCCCATAGTTGGCCTGCAGCATTACGTTGGGGTGTGGCATGTGCTGTGCCGAGAGGCCATAGATGGCCCGCGAGCCGTCCTTGCTCTTGCCTTCACGGTAGAGGTCGTAGTGCAGGAAGAGGCGCGAGCGGTGCCAGGATGGTGTGCCTACGAGGGCGTAGAAGGCGTCGGCTCCGCCGGCAGCATTGTCGACGGCGAACTCGCTGCGTGCGGTCCACGCCCCGTTGTAGTTGACTCCGACGTTGTAGCGGCGGCGCTCAATGGTTGCATCGCCGGCGCCGACACGGTTGCCCGTCCAGCCGAAGACACCTATCTGCAACTCCTTCAAGGGCGCTATCCAGAGGCCTCCGATAAAGTCTTTGCGGGTGTCCTTGTCGGCGAAGTTGATGCCTTGGCCGGTGAACACGCCGCCCTGATAGTGGAGGAAGCTGTGACCATCGCTGCCTATGGGGAAGAGGTCGCCCTGCAGCTGAATGCCTATGTCGCGCCCGTTGGAGGCGTGCTCGCCAGTACGGTCGTTGAAGCCTGCCAGCCTGAGCGTGAGCTGTGAATAGTTGCCTTTGCCGATGAGCCAGGGATGCATGGGGTTCTCGAAGGTGAAGGGCCGCTTGAACTGCCCTGCCTTCACGCGGAACTGCCGCCAGCGTTGCCACTCGGCCCAGGCGTCGACGATGCGGGGACCGTTGACTCCGCTGGTGTTGCCATTGGCCTGCACCTGCAGTTTCATTGCGAAATCGCCTATCTTGCTGTCGACATAGAGGCGCACGAGGCGGATGCCGAAGTCGGCTTTCGCCGTAGCATCGTCGCTCGTGGTAGCCTCAGCCTTGCTGATGACGTAGCCCCCGAAGGTGGTGTTCTGCCGGACGTCCTCCTTGGCTGTCTGAGCCAGGAGAGTGGCGGAAGCGGCCATAAGGGCTATTGCCATCAGGAGTACTTTATTATTCACTTTTCACTCTTTGTATTATTATCCATCAGTTCCTGCCGTTCTCTGTCCTCACATTCTTATTCTCCACTCTTCAGCGCTCCTCTCCAGACGAAGTATGCGCCAAGCAGGATGAAGGGAACGGAGAGCAGCTGGCCCATGTTGAAGAGCATTCCGTTCTCGAACGAGACCTGCACCTCCTTGGTGTACTCGATGAAGAAGCGGAAGGTGAAGATGAGCAGGATGCAGAGGCCGAAGAAGAAGCCTGTGCCCACGCGCTCGGGGCGGAGGCGATAGAACCACCAGCCTACGAAGAAGAAGAGGAAATAGGCCAGGGCTTCGTAGAGCTGCCCCGGATGGCGCGGCAGCTGGTCCACCTGCTCGAAAATGAATGCCCACGGCAGGTCGGTGGGTTTGCCGATTATCTCGGAGTTCATCAGGTTGCCCAGACGTATGGCAGAGGCACATACGGGCGTGACGATAGCTATGTTGTCGAGGGCCGTCAGGAAGGGCACCTTGGTGTGGCGGCTGTAGAGCCAGAGGGCGAAGATGAACATCAGCGTGCCTCCGTGCGAGGCCAGCCCGGTGTAGCCTGTGAAGTGCCACGAGCCGTCGGCTCCCATCTTTGCCGGGATAATCATCTCCAACATGTGTGTAGGCGACGAGAGGAAGTACTCTGGCTCATAGAAGAGGCAGTGGCCGAGGCGGGCTCCGACGAGTATGCCGAGGAAGGAATAGATGAACAGGGGCTCGAACTTCTCGTCGGGTATCTTCTGCTCCTTGAACAGTTTTGCCTCGAGCAGATATGTCAGAAGCAGGCCGATGGCCCAGCAGAGCGAATACCATCGCACGCCGAAGGAGCCTATTGTGAAGGCCACGACGTCGGGGTTCCAATGTATGATCAGGGGAATCATTGGGTTTGGGATTTGGGATTAGAGATTTGTGGTTAGGGATTCAACGTCACACATTGAATCTGAAATGCATGATGTCGCCGTCCTGCACGACATAGTCCTTGCCTTCGACGCCCATGCGCCCGGCCTCGCGCACGGCAGCTTCGGAACCGTAGCGGATGTAGTCGTCGTATTTTATGACCTCGGCACGGATGAATCCCTTCTCAAAGTCGGTGTGAATGACGCCGGCACACTGGGGCGCTTTCCATCCGCGGCGGAAGGTCCAGGCTTTTACCTCCATCTCGCCGGCGGTGATGAACGTCTGCAGGCCGAGCAGGGAGTAGATGGCTTTTATCAAACGGTCGCAGCCGCTCTCCGTGAGGCCCATGTCCTCGAGGAACATGCGCTTCTCCTCATAGCTCTCGAGCTCGGCAATGTCGGCCTCGGTCTGCGCGCTGATGATGAGCAGTGCGGCCTGCTCGTCCTTGGTGGCTTCGCGCACGGCATCGACGTATGTGTTGCCCTTTGCGGCAGATGCGTCGTCGACGTTGCAGACGTAGAGCACAGGCTTCGTCGTCAGCAGGAAGAGGTTCTTGGCGGCAGCCACTTCGTCTTCGGTCTCAAATTCCACGGTGCGGGCGCTGCGGCCCTCTACGAGGGCTGCCTTATAAGCCTGGAGCACGCCCAGCTCCACCTTGGCCTGCTTGTCGCCGCCCACGCGTGCTTGCTTCTCGACGCGCTGTATGCGGCTCTCCACGGTCTCGAGGTCCTTGAGCTGGAGCTCAGTGTCGATGATTTCCTTGTCGCGCACGGGGTCTACAGAGCCGTCGACGTGTACGATGTTAGGGTCGTCGAAGCAGCGCAGCACGTGGATGATTGCGTCGCACTCGCGTATGTTGCCCAGGAACTGGTTGCCGAGCCCCTCGCCTTTTGAGGCTCCCTTCACGAGGCCTGCTATGTCTACGATTTCGCACGTGGCGGGAACTATACGGCCTGGGTTTACCAGCTCTGCGAGACGGTTGAGCCGCTCGTCGGGCACGGTGATCTGGCCCATCTGTGCGTCGATGGTGCAGAAGGGGAAGTTAGCCGCTTGAGCCTTAGCGCTCGAGAGGCAGTTAAAGAGAGTGGATTTGCCGACGTTGGGCAGCCCCACGATTCCAGCTTTCAATGCCATTTGTCTGTGTATGTATTGAGATTAATGCCCTCTTGGCGGCGCCGGAGCGCGGCGAGGGTGTATAATATGCGGGTGCAAAGTTACGAATTATATTCTAACTTATGCGCTTTTTCGCCTTAACTTTCGCGCTTTTTAAGCTGTTTTCACTCTTGAGGGAATGTGCGAGCCCCACCTTAGGGTCTGCGGCCACAACGAAAAAGCCCCGCGGCCATGGCGGCTGTGGGGCGTGCGGTTTTTAGTCTGCTTCACCGGCCCTCCGGGGGCGATGCCTACGGGCTTGCGGACGAAGGGGCGGAGGGGGGGGGCAAAAAAGGGTCAAGGGTTTCGCGGAAAACCCTTAAGGGTTATTGGCAAAACCCTTAAGGGTTCAGCGCATAACCCTTAAGGGTTCTGGATGGCCTCTACGGCGACCTTTCCTTTGTAGGTCGCGAGCTCGGCATCGGTGAAGCGGACGACGTGGTTCATCTGCTCTTGGCTCAAGGGTATGGCATTACGCGAGAGTTCGGGGACGTTGAAGCTCTTCAGCAGCAACAGGTTGTACTCCGGATCGCGCTGCGGAAGCAGGAAGGCACGGTGCCCCTGGCCTGCGCTGTCGACGTAGGCGATGTAGGTGCGGGTGTAGTCGTTGTCGTCGCGGCGTGTACTGAAGGCTATCCACCGACTGTTGGACGCCCACGAGGTGTAGCTCTCGCCGGCTCCGGAATTTGTCTCGCCGAGGGAATGCTGCTCGCCGGTTGCAAGGTCCTTCACCCACAGGTCGGCATCTTTATGGTAGAGATGGAACTGTCCGCAGCGGGCGAGCGAGTAGAGCAGGAAGCGACCGTCGGGGCTGGCAATGGGTTCGCTGGCGCTGAGGCCCATGGCGCTGGCTTCCACCTCGAGGCGCGGTGGGCCGAAGGCGTAGGTGAGGGTGTCGAAAGGCATGGACCAGATGTCGTAGAAGAGGCTGTCGTAGTGCAGGACAACGTCGGCCTCGAAGTTCTCGGCATCGAGTTTGGGCACACGCGCGTCGCAGTAGAAAAGGCGTGTGCCGTCGGCTGACCAGCAGGGGAAGGTCTCGAAGTGGTCGGGCGTGTGGAGGATGTGCTGCACCACATTGTGCTCGACATCGTAGAACAGGAGGTCCGAGCCTGCGTCGTAGACTTCTATCTTCTCGCTGAAGTTGAAATGGAACGCCTGTGCAGTGAGGTTTGTGCTGTAGGCTATGACGGGGTGCCGCGGGTTCCAGTTGCCATAGGCTCCGGAGGCGAGGATGCTGTCGTGGCGGATGATTATCTTATGCGCCTCGGTGCCGTCGGTGATTACCGTGCCCTTGTCGTTCTCACGGACGTGGAGGTACATCCGTTCGGCATTGTTAGCCTGGAACTTATGGCAGTTTATGCAGTGGGTTCCCTCGGCGCGGTGGTCGCGATAGTTCTCGTAGATGGTGCGGACATCGAAGTTCGTAAGGTCGCGCTGATAGATGCCCAGCTGCTGATAGAGCTCGTAGCCTGGCTCTATGAGGCGGTAGGTGACGAAGGGGTCGATATCCTCACGAGCCACATAGAGCTTGAACGCGGGATGGCGCACCCAGCCTTCAGGCCTGTGGGCGTAGACGCTGACCTCGACATCGGCTCCCCGGGCTTCCGACAACACCCGGTGCCACTCGGCGCTATCAATGTCGAACTTGCCGTCTGCGGCTGCCCCGCAGACGATGCCCCCCACGACTGCCACGAACTCCGAGGCTGTCGTGTCCGTGACCATGAAGTTGAGCGGAGCGATATTGGGCGGAATCGTAGCTCCGGCATAGTCGGGGTAGATGGCTGCCGAATCAGCCACGTCGGTGAAGGCCGCAGGCACCTTGGCCTGTCTGTTGCCGCAGCTTGCCAGCCAGGTTCCGACAAAAAGAAGTAATGTGTATAGAACTGTTTTCTGCATAATCCCTAATCACTCGCCCCAGCGCTTGCTACGTTTCCTGGCGCGAAGCGAGTCTGAAGAATACATAATCTCAATAACCTAATTAACTCCAGCGTTGTTCTGCCGCTGCTCATCGTCGCCGGGCTTGCGCGCATTGCGGATATTCCCGAAGAAATAATAGTAGGGGTAGTAGCCTTTATACCTCTCAAAGAGCACGTCGGCGCCAGCCTCACGATCCTGCATGTAGGGCTGAGAGTCGCGGACAAAGCCGTCTAAGAAGTCCATCTGCATCTCCAGCTGGGGGAAGGCTTTCAGCACCCCGGGCTCTTTCACCGCTGCTATGGCAAGCCCCTCGGCAATGGAGCGCGGGAGCGACGAGCCTATGAGCTGGCCGCAGCGCTGAAGGAAGTCGGGCATACGCTTGGCGTAGAGGCAGGCCATAGTGCTCCAGATGAGGGCTTCCTTCGTCTTGAAAACTTTCAGATTAGCATAATAGCCTAAGAACGCAGGCTTGAGGTGGAACTGCTCGAAAGTGTGGAGAGGGGGCGCCATCCCGAGGACGGCAGCGAGCTCCGGGTCGGCCTGCACGAGCTCTGGGTGCCCGGCCATAGGTTCAAAGCGCCGCAGGAACGGGCCCTCGAAGGGAGCCTTGCGGATGATGTGGAAGTACTTGCGGGCCAACACCCAGTCGCCGTCGAGCAAGGCAATCTTGGCCAAATATTTCAGCGAGAAGAGCGACGGGCCGGCCATCGTCATGTCCTCCATGACGTAGTGGCGGGCCGCGCGGTAGAGGCCGGCATGGTAGTCGCAGTCGACGACGTGATAGTTGAGGCACTGAGAGCTCCATCCATGGTAATCGCGGGCACTGATGGTGTCGAAATCGAGCCTGATGTCGAACAGGCGGTCGGCCAGCTGCCCAGTGCGGGCAAGGGCTATTGCGTAGTAGCCAGCCACGTGGCGATTGCAGAGGTCGGCATTCTCGTGGGCCGTAGCCGACATGCCTGCGAAGTCATCATGGAGCAGCTGAACCTGCATGCGGGTCAGGGGGCGCAAATAAGGATGGCGAGCCTGCTGATGCCAGACGCAGAGGCCGAAGCACAGCACAACAAACAAAGCCTCGCCCACAGCCCAGCGCCAAGAGGCGGCTGGCCGGGAGTGAGGCTTGCCGGTGAAGAGTCGTAAGGCAAAAGCCAGCAGCGCGAGGGCTGCGACATAAAGAGCCGGAACGCCCAGAATGCGACCGGGCTCAGCCATATAATACAGGTTCAGCCCCACGTGGGACGTCCACATGAGCCACCCCGTGGCAGGCACATAGCGCAGCCACAACAGGCAGCCTGACAGGCGCAGGCAGCGGCCTGTAAGCCACGACGCGGCCGTGAGCAGCAGAGCCACCAGCAAACCGCCAGCCAGCGGCCAGCGCCAGAGCGTCAGCAGTGCGCGCCCGGCCACCAACATCCAGCCCATCTGCTTCTGAACAAGCCAGTGCATGAGCGTGGCGTCGGGGGCAAAGAAAGAACGCTCGTAGGCCACACGGAAAACATCGCCCATCCACCACGAGGCCCACAGCCAGGCGAGAAGGAAAAAAAAGAGGAGCGTCACGCCGCCGAAGCTTCCGACCTTGGAAGTGTGAGGCCGGCGTGCGGCTTCTTTGTGTTGCTTCTTATTCATGAAAAAACTCAGACTTTATTCCGTATAGCTTGCCCTCTCGGCCTCGGTGTGGTAGACGACGTGGTTCAGGCGCTCCACTGAAATCCGCACTGCGCTCTTCGTCAGCTCGGGCACATTATAGCTCTTGAGCAACAGGGTGTTGTGGTCGGGGTCGCGCTGCGGCAGCAGGAAAGGCTTGTGGGCGCGGCCATCGCGGTCGAAGTAGGCAATAAAGACGCGCGAGTAGGCGGCATCCAGGCGCCGGCTTACGAAGGCTATCCAGCGCCCATTCGAGGACCACGAGTGGTAGCTCTCGGCCTTATCGCTGTTGGCGGCAGCAAGGGGGAAGCATTCCTCCGTGCCCTCATCGCCAATCTTCTTAGCCCACAGGTCGGCGCTGTTGTGCCAGATGTGAAACTGGCCGTAGTTGCCCAGCGTGTAGAGCAGGTAGCGGCCGTCGGGACTCACGCGCGGCACGCTGGTGCTGCGCCCCTGGCTGCTGGCATCCACCTCGAGGCGCGGCTCGCCGAAGCTGCGTGTGTCGGGGTCGAAGGGTATGGAGTAGATGTCGTAGAGCAAGCTGTCGTAGTGGATAGCCATCTGCATGGGCATGTTTTCAGGCAGGTCGTCGACGGGGCGCACCGCGCGGCAGTAGAACAGCCGACGGCCGTCGGGAGCCCAGCAGGGGAAGGTCTCGAGGTATTTATCCGAGCGTAGGATATGCCGGACGCTGTTGTTCTCAACGTCATAGAGCAACAGGTCGGACGCCACGTCGAGGACTTCGATTTTCTCTTTGTGGTACATGTGGAACACCTGGCCCGTATTGTTCGTCGAGAAAGCTACGAGGGGAAGTGTCGGATGCCACGACGGATAGACGCCTGCGGCCAGGATGCTGTCGTGCTTGATAGCTATCTTGTGGGCCTCATTGCCGTCCACGACGACCGTTCCGCCGTGGGCTGCACGCACGTGGAAGAGCATGTGCTCGGTGTCGTAGTTCTGAAAGTTGTGGCAGTTTACGCAGTGGTTGTCGTCGTCGCTGAAGTCGCGGTTGTTCTCGTAGATGACGGCCTCGTTGAAATTGGTGAGGTTGCGCTGGTAGAGCCCCAGCTGGCGGTAGAGCTCATAGCCAGGCTCGATGAGGCGGTAGCTGAGGTAGCCGTCGATGTCCTCAGCAGCCACATGGATTGTAAAGGGGACGAAGCGCACCCAGCCGCCGGGGCGATGGGCGTAGACGCGCACGGCGATGTCCTTGCCGCGGTTCTGCCCCAGCAGCTGACGCCAAGCCGTAGTGTCGATATCCGTCTTTCCATCCTTGGCAGCACCCGCAATCAAGTCGCCCATTTCGACTACATATTCCGTTGCCGAGGCATCGCTGACCTTGACGTTCAGCGGGGCGATGTTTGGCGGAATAGTCACGTCGCTATAGTCGGGGAATATGGCGGCGCTGTCTGCAAGCTCTGTGAAGGTCGTTGGCACCGACGAAGGTTTCCTGCTGCAACAGGCCATCGCCATGGTTGCAACAATCAGTGCCATACGTATGAATATTGCTTTACGCATAGATTTAATGTCTTTTAATCCCTAATCTATAGTCCCTAATATCTGGTCTATGGCCTAATTAACTCCCACATTCGAGCTGGCGTGTTCTTTCGCTCCGCTCTGGCGTGTGGCCTTGAGGTTGCCGAAGAAATAGTAGTAGGGGTAGTAGCCTCGGTTGCTGTCGAAGAGCTCACGGGCATATTTTGGCCGCTCCTTCAGCCGGGGACCCATGGTCTGGAGGAAGTTTCTGTACACCTGTGCCGTCATCTGCAGCTGTGGGAAAGCTTGCAGGATGACCGGGTTTTTGTTGGCTTGCGTCACGAGGCCTTCGGCGATACTCCTGGGCGGAGTGGAGCCCACGAGCGGCTGGCAACGCTCGAGGAAGGCAGGCATGCGCTTCGAATAGAGGTTGGCCATGAGGCTATGGGTCAGGGCCGTTGGCGTGCGCCTTGCTATCAGAGCGCAGTTGTAGCCGAGGAACACTGGCGGTTCGAAGAAACTTTCGAAGTTGTCCTGCACGGGTTCTGTCTGCCTGAGGAGGGCGAACTCGGGGTCGGCATCTACGCTTTCGCGGCTGCCGAGCATGGCTGAATAGCGCTCTACGAAGGCGCTTTCGAAGGGATGGAGCTTGAGGATGGTGAGGTATTTGCGGGCGAGATCCCAGTTGTAGTCAAGCAGCGCCAGCCGCGTGAGGTGTTTCAGCGAAAAGAGCGACGGGCCTTCCATGGTCATACGCTCAATGGCTTTGTGCTCCGTGGCACGGAAGAGGCCTGCGGCATAGTTGCAGTCGATGGTGTAGTAGCCGGAGCCTATGTCAGGGAAGCCCGAGTAGTTTACCACGTGCAGCGAGTCGAAGTCCAGGCGGATGTCAAACATATCGTCGGCGAGGCGGCCCGTGTGGATGAGCGCGATGGCGTAGTAGGCTGCCAGAGGCCGGTAGGACAGCGTGGCGTTGTCGCGTGCGGTGCAGCTCATGCCTTCCCAATCCTCACTAAGCATCTGCACCTGCATGCGAGCAAGGGGGCGTGCATAAGGGTGACGGAGCTTGGTCGTGAGCATGGGCAGGCCGAAGCATAGCGCGAGGGCACAGAGCGTACAGGCGATTGTGGCCGGTTGGGGCGGAGCCGCTTCCTGCTGCGGGTGCTGACGATGGCGGCTCTTGAACGTCCAGATGACAAAGGCATCGACTGCGCAGACGAGCACGCCGAGGACGAGCACGCCAAGCGTGCGCCCGGGTTCACTCATGTAGTAGAGGTTAAGACCCGTCCACGCCGTCCAGAGCATCCAGGCACCCACGGGCAACAGGCCAAGCCATCGCCAGCCGGGGCGGAGACGCAGGCAGTAGCCTACAAGCCACGTAGCGGCAGTGAGCAGGCATGCTACTGCGAGGCCGCCAAGGATGGGCCAGCGATAGAGCAGGAGCAGGGCGCGCCCTGCTATCCACAGCGAGCCGAAGGACTGCTGCCAGAGGAAGTGCATGAGCGTGGAGTCGGCTGTCAGGAAAGAGTTTTCGTAGGCTATGCGAAAGAGGTCGCCCATCCACCATGAGGCCCACAGCCACGCCATTGCAAAGAGCAGAGCATAGGCTAAGGAGCGATAGTGCGAGTTAATAAAAGGTTTTTGTATCATATTCTTTCGCTTTTGACTGCAAAAATAATAGAACTTGAGTTAAGGACAAAAGATTAAAGGGAAAAAATAAGTAATTAAATAAATTAAGTTCCAAAAAATATGCCTATGCCGCAGTCATCGTCGGATGTCTGCGGCATAGGCGTAGATTTGCGGGCCAAGAATATGCCCGCCGGGCTGATTATTTCACCAGCACTTTCGTTCTGTTCAAGATGTAGATTCCTTTGCGTAGGCTACTGCCATCGAGACTCCGGCCGCTGAGGTCGAAGCAGGCAGAGGTCTTGGCCTGGGCGCTGCTATCGGCTATGCCGTCGATGAGGTGGTTGGGGTCTGAGAGTAGTATGCGCAACTCGCAATCGTTGGGATCGATTGTGGGCAGGGTGTAATCTCCAACAGCGATGTAGCCAGACAGAGCCTCAATTCTGATGCCTTCGGCCACCTCCCACTGTGGCTCGCCGTCGCGGTTCATGCTGAGGGTGATGTTTGGTTCTTCAACGGTGACGCGGCTGAGGAATGTACCTGTGAGGTTGCAGTCGGAGGTGCCAGCCTTGGTGGCTACGGATGTACCAGCATAGAACGTCTCGGGTATGAGAGAGCCTTGTTCGTAGTCGCCGTCAGCGATGTAGACGAAGGGCTCACCAGCTTCCACGCCTTCGTAAGTTTCGTTGAGTCCGATGTATGTTGAGCCGGCCTCTATGAATTGTCCGGCCACTTTATACATAGTTCCTTGTTCGACACGCGTGACATTGAACGGCCAGGTCATCACTTGTGCTGCTCCGGGCGTGACGTCAATGATGACAGGCAGATCTTCGCCGCCGTTGTCCAAAACGGCTTCAACGCGGAAAGCAGAGTTGGTCTCTATGCCTTCGGAATCCCAGCCTACGAGTTTGGCACCAGACTTCTGGGCATGGATGAGGTCGCAGCTCTCGCCTGTCATGAGGTTGTAGCCTTTCAGCAGCACCTTGCCTGCACCTTTACCAATGATAGTGAACAGCGTAGGCGTGGTGCTGACGGTGGCTCCGTAACCTTTGCCTCGAGTGTTGATGAAGAGTCCAGTGCCGCGGTTCTGCAAGGCATAGGTGCCTTCGCCTACGGGCAGGAATCTGAAGTCGCTCATCTCGGGTGCTCCGAGTCCTCCTTCGCTAAAGTACAGTCCTGCTCCTGTCCTCACTTCGGAGGGTAATAGTGGTGTTGTGGCATTCTCGGCTATGGAGAGGGTCGTGCCGAAGAGCCCTTCGCCTTGTGTCTGTTCCCATCCGTAAGTATAGTACTCGTCTAAGGTGGCAAAATTAATATGATACCACTTGGAGGGGTCTGGCGTGCTGTTGACCGCGCTTTGGAGCTCGTTGATGGCATCCCTGAGCAGCGCTATCTGCTCCGATACTTGGTGGGTTGTAAAGTCACCCGAGCTGATGATTTCTTCGGCCTGTTCTACGAGGTCGAGCAGATGGTTCTCTGTGCCTTCGGGGTAGAATCCCAGTCCATCGCCTATAGCGAAGGCGTTGGAAATTTCTTCGGCCTCGTCGATCGTATCCCATAGCTTATCGGCAATATTATATTCGCCCATGAAGGCGTCGTATGCTTCTTGCAACTCGGTGATATGCTCCTCTGTGGTGGTGCCGCTCTCCACTTCCTTCGATGCCTCGATGGCTTGAGCGAAGCGGTTGACGATGGTCTGGTCGAGCGATGCCATGAAGTCGGGGTCTGCTTCGTCGTAAATGACCTCTACCTCTTCGAGCAAATTGCGGAGCCGGCAGTCGAGTGCCATCTGTAGCAGATCGTCAATTTCTTCTTCGGGCACGGCTTCGAAGTAGTAGGTTGCACCGCCGCCCTCTTCGTTGCCATTCCAGTAGTAGTAGAGCATATTGTAGTTGACGTAGGGGATGAGGTAGTAGGTGTAGGTGCTGTAGCCTTCGTCGAGGTATGGACAGAATGATCCGTTGTTCTTAGGATACATCCAAATGCTTTCGAGGTTGTCGTTTCCGAGAATCTTCCACTGGTAGTTGTAGGAGGTGCCTTTGCAGACGTACTGGTTTGTGTAGATGCTGCGCATGCGGTAGTACGAGGAGCCTTCTTGTGCGGGCGTGAACTCCCAAATGAGTTTAGTCTTGCCTTCATCCGTGAGCATAAAGTTGGCATCATCTACAATGTAGATACAGCTGTTATACGCCTGCAGGGCCTTGCCGCTGTGGCGCCCGCCATATTCTGCCAGGCCGGGTCGGACATAGTAGTATCCTGGCGTGAAGGGCACGCGTGTGAGCATCGATACTGCGGCCACGGCTTCATTGAGCCGGTTGTAGGCTTCTTCATACTCTTCCTCGGTGTGGCCCGTCTCCTCCACGGTGAGAGGTGAGGCCTGGTCCATGGCTTCGTAGAACTCTTCCACCACGTCTTCGTCCTGCAAGCATCCGGGGTCGTTGCCCAGGGTGTAGACATCATTGAGGTGTGCATTGTAGAGGTCCACCAGTAGTGGCAGGTATGACTCTATTTCTTTTTCCACAGCTTCGGTGAAGGTGAACCAGCAGCTTCCGCCGCCCCAGAATCCGCCTTTGACGGTGACGGCGTAGGAATCGTCGTAGTAGGCATTCAGGCAGTATGGTTTGCCGTCGGATGACTCGCAAACGATGTAGAAGTCGTCGGAGGAGGCGCCCGAGGTCGCTGCTCCTACCAGGCCTTCGTCAGCGAGCACGGGCACTAGTGCCACGGGCGTGGCGTTTGCCAGCCCGGACCAGTAGCAGCTGATCCATCCTTGCGCAGAGCTGGTATTCTCTACGCCGTATGCGCTGAAGTAGCAGTCGCGCTTCTCGAAGAAGATGTAGTATCCGGGGTAGCCCAGCACTTCCTGCCCAGCATCGATGAGTTGTATGGCGTAGTCCTCGTTGGGCTCTCTTTCGAGCGCCGTCCATTCTGGTTGTGCGTAGGTGCTGCCTTCGTAGGTGTAGATGCCGTAGGATAGGTACTTGGGAGCTTGAGTGCTTCCATTGTAGGTGTACTGCGAGCTGATGAATACTCGGTCGCCGTCGGCGAAGCTCGTCTTGATGTCGCCCGGGAATGTGTAGGCGAGAGCTGTTGCAGGCCAGATGGCGGCCAGCGTAAGCATGAGGTTAAAGATACGGTTCTTCATAATTGATCGAGTTTTATATGAATGTTGTGTGAGGGGAATTGTTGGAAGGTGTGAGGGTAATAATTGGAAAGGGCTCAGCAAGGCTGTGCTGAACCCTTTCCGCATGTGGTTATTTCACAACGACCTTCTTGCCGTTGACGATGTACATGCCGCGCGAGACGTGGCCGACGCGCCGGCCTGCGATGTCGAACACCTCCTGCTTTCCGACAGCGTCGCCTGATTGTAGGCCATTGACTGCATCGGGTTCGGGTTTGGTGTCGGTGCAGAGGGTGTCGCTCATGTCGTAGTTGGCGGTCATGATGACGACATTGTCGAGTCCGAGCTTAGTGACAACTTCGGGCAGCGCTATGGAGCGCTTGTTGGTGGCCCAGATGAGGTTGCCGTCCTTATCGTAGAACTTGTGGCCGGCGTAGTTCTTCTCGCCTTGGAAGGTGATGGTCTTGCCGTTGGCCGACAGCTTGTACCAGTCGTCAGTCACAGGCTTAGCGTCGTCGGTGTAGGACTCGTAGTCGCCTCCGACGTATGCCGACGTCGATGCAGCCATGAGATAGGGGTATTCATCGTTAGCGCGTTTGTAGCCGTCGCTGGCAGCTACACACCCGAAGATATTGTCTGCATTGGCCTTTTTCTTGATAATGCGGTCGTCGATGAACATGATGTTGCCGAGCTTCTTCTCGTACTTCTGCATATATTTCTTGGCAGCGTCGATGTGTGCCTGCGTGGTGGTGACGGTGTAGTTGCTGTAGTCGCTCACGGCGTACATATTCACGGGGATGAACATGCCGTGGGCTTCGAAGAATTCTGAAAGGTCGGCCTGTGCCACATCGCAGATCATCTTGGCCAGGTGGAGGTAGTCGTCCTTACCGTAGGAGGTGGGGCCTGAACCGCCTGAGCCGCTCCATTTATTGATTGGCTTCTTTCTCATTTGGCGGAAGAGGTTGGGATAGAAGTCGGGATCGTGGCCTTGTACGTGGAAATAGAGGTAGAGCTGGAAGAACATGCCCGTCGTTGACCAGATGTTACGCCCGAGCCATGGCACTTTGTTTGCGATGTAATCCGGCGCAGCCTTCGCTTCGCCCGAGTTGCCATACGGATAGAGTGGATAGAAGCGGCGAGAGTTGAGGATGCCCGACTCGAAGGTGTTGATGTTCGAGAACAGGTTGTTTGAACTTTCGGTAGTGCCGATGACGTTGATGCTTCCCTGGTGGTTGTGCCCTATCTCGTGGCTTGGTCCCCAGAGATTGCCGCCGCCTGTACGCATCTTGTTGTAGTTCATCACGGTTGGTATTGTCGACTCGGTGTACCAGGTGCCGCGCGTTGTGGAGTGCATGTATGAGCTTGCTCCGGAGAAGGCGTTCCAGATGTTGTTGTAGCGTCCTTCAAAATCCTCGACGCCCATGAACCGGTCCTCGTTGGCGCAGATGGTGTTCCAGATGTGCATGAGGCCTTCCATCTCGTTAGGCTCGGCGGCAACGACGAGGTCGCGGTCCATCTGGAAGACGAGGCGCTCGGTCTTGAGGTTGACGAAGGGGCTGGCCTTGAGCAGTTGCTGTTGCAGCAGTTTCCAGTCGGCATTGGTCATGCCGCGGGTAGCGTCCCAGTAGCCGTTGAGCTGTCCGCCTTCGATATGGACGGTGATGTCGTCGTGGCGAGAGAGCTGGCGATAGGTGGCGGTAGCGCCGCTCTTGATGCGATAAAGCACATAGAGCATCTTCTGCTCAGTAAACTGGAAGAGATTCAGGCCAGCTTTCAGCTGTGAAAGGGCACCGGTGGGGTGGTTGCCCGAGACTCCGTCGGTGCCTACGGCCTCGAGGTAGAGTTCAGCCTGCGTGCGTGGGTTGGCGCTGACGTAGATGTAGATGACGTCGCCCTTGTTGGCCACGATGCCTGTGGGACCTGAGAGGCGTCCGAAGGGGTTCGACATGGTGAAGTTGCTGGCGTTGGCCATCTCCTCGTCGTGGCTGTAGACGTGGTAGTCGGCTATGCGGAAGAACTTCTCGTAGCCAGCGGTGTAGCCAGTGGAGGTGTTGGTGAACTGCTGCCAGGTTTCGTTCTTAATCTTCAAGACCATAGCCTTCATCTCGTCAGTGAGTTGAGCGAAGTCGGCGTTAGCGGCCAGATCGTCGTCGCTGAGGGCTGCGATGTCAGCCTTGAGGGTGGTGCACGCCTTATCCTCGAAGAGGTTGTTGAGGGCAGTCTGCAGGACTGTCTTCTGCTTCTCTAATTCCTTGAAGGCGCCAATGGTGGATTCGTATTCAGCTTGTCGTTCGCGTGCGGCATCAATGGCTTCCTGTGAGACCTCGACCTGCTGAATGGTCCAGACGCTGGCGTCGGCCGACGTGCTCCAGAGCACTACGTTGTGGTTCTGAGTGCTGGCATCGTGCAGGCCCTGGCTATCGCCTGGGAAAGCTATTGTCCAGAGCGACTCCCACTTGCTGCTGAGAGCAGTGAACTTGAAGCCAACATTGAGGTTGAACTGGTCGATATTAGCCTGCGTCGTGCTGCGGTAGGGTGCGCTCGTAGTAGTTTGGCGCTGAAGGAAGCGCTGAGTTTGCACATTCTGTATTCGCCAGTTGCTGCCATCCTTGATGAGAGTCCAGTACTGGGTTATGTTGTCGGCATCGATAGGTTGCGTGCTGATGTCGTCGCCGAGGGCCTCGGCGTCAGTCATGGCACGGCCGTAGTATGAGACAAGGCGGTAGTAGACGCCCTCTTGCAGCTCGCTAACGTAGCCGGTCTTAGCTGCGATGTTCTGAAGGACGGTCTCCTCGTCAACGTCGGTAGCAGCCTCGATGGCCCAGTCGCTGCCCGAGTCGCCCGAGTAGCTCCAAGAGGTTATGCCGGTGCCTGAATTGGTCTTGTTGAGGCAGTTAGAGCCGCTGAAGTCAGACACCGATGAGATGTTGTAGTATCCGTTGGCATTGGGGCTCTTCTGGATGTACACGGTAGTGCTGCCCGAAGCGGGTGTAGCCCACCCGGAGTTCAGGTATTCGCCTGTGTTGGCACTGCGAACGATGTAGCCGTTGCCTTTGGTGTCGATGACCCATATCTGTGTGAGGCCGCTCGACACCTTATTAGTGGCAATGGCTGTACCGGCGCTGTTGGCGGTCAGGTAGGCGGTGGCAGTGCGACGGTTCTTGATGCGCACGAGGCCGGTCGGGATGTCCTGCGCCACGATGCTGCTTACAGCTGTGAGGCAAGCGAGGAGGAAGAAGTAGAATCGCTTCATGAGTATTCGTATTTAGTTAGTTCGATAATAAAGTAGTCTGACATTAGTTTGTGGCACAAAGATACAAGGAATTTTCAACACGGCAAGTATTTTGCCTTAAAAATAGTTGAAAAGCACGTTTTTTCAGCCTTTTACGACATTGCCTGCCGACCCTTGCGACAAAAAATGGCTCACGTGGCAGGACTACAGACACTAACCTCATGGAGAAAAGGCTCAAGGGCTTCGCAGAAAACCCTTAAGGGTTCAGGGCATAACCCTTAAGGGTTTTGTCCGAAACCCTTGGCCTCATTTTTCACGACGCCCGACATTAGTTTCTGACTGGGCCATATCCATACGCATACGGGCATGAGATGCGGCACCGATTTGCTGAACCGCACAACCCTTACAACACGCAGCTGAAAAGAGAGGGGGCTGCGATTCATGCCATTGGCGGCCAGAAACAGCAAAGGGGACTGTGCCTATGTCTGGCACAGCCCCCTTTGCTATTGTCGGCGCTTGCGCGCTAATGAGCAGGCTGGTTATTTCACCACGACCTTCGTGCCGCCGAGGATATAGACGCCACGGCCGAACTTCTTGAGGTCATTGAGGTTGGCGCTGCGGCTGAGCAGACGACCATCGACGGTGTAGAGTTCGCTGCGCTTAGCCACATGGCTGAGCGTTGCGGCGATGCCGTCCTCGAGCTCGGTGATCTCGAAGGTGTAGTCGTCGCGCAGTTCAAACTCCTCGCAGCCCTGCACGTAAGCAGTGTAGGCAGGAACGGGAATCATGGACATCGTAGCGCTCTTGCTCACCACGAAGGTGTTGCCCTGAGCTGCGAGTGCCCCCTTGGGCAGCGAAGCGATGGTGCTGTAGGTGCCCTTGAGGAGTGATGCCTCAATAGCGTCGTGGGTGAAGTCGTAGCCATGGCGGAAGGCCACGGGCTCAGCAGCGTTCTCCTCGTTGTAGTACTCGGTTTCGCCGTTGATGTAGACGAACGGGCGGCCTGGGGCTACCTCATCCTTTATCTCAGCGAGCTTGACAACGTTGTCCTCAACAGCTGCCACATCGTACACAGCCACGTCACCGACAAGGATGTTCACAGGGAAGCAGAAGGTGCTGACAGTTCCGGGCACGAGGTTGATCTGGAATTCTGTGCCGTCGTAGTCAGAGGCTACATCCTCGACTTCCTCGATGTAGAGACCGCTGCGGCTGCCGGCCGTATTCTCGCACCCAGTGACGAGGCGGTTCTGTACGCGCTGTGCGTGGAGGTTGTTCTGGCTGGCGCCAGAGATGAGGTTCTGGGCAGCAATGAGGTTCTGGCCGTAGCCGAGAGGAGTGACGTTGAAGACAGAGGGAATGACGTCGAGCGTAGTGTTCTCACCGCGCACGAACAGGCCCGTAGCCTTGTTCTGGAGCACGTAGGCGCTGTCGCCGACGTTGATGAAGCGGAAGAGCGAGAGGTCGCGACGGCTGATGTCGGCGTCGTCGTCGAAGAAGAGGCGGATGCCGCGCACGAGGTCTTCGTCGTACTCAAGCGGGAGGACGTTGTTGATGGTGACGGTAACTTCCTCACCCTCGTCGTCGGTTGTCGTCTCGGTGACTTGGTCGAGATAAGCAGCTGTGAGGTACTTGTCCCACAGTGCCTCGTTGGTCTGGATGCCATTGCTCTCGGTGGGCTCGTTGGTGGCTACATCCCAGCCATTGGCCTCGAATACCTCCTTCGAGCCGAAGTGGATGCGATACCACTTGCCCTCCTGAATCTTGTTGGCTGCCTCAATCATGCCATCGAGCTGGGCGGTGAGCCTGTCGATGAAGTCCTGACTGGTCGACAGCTTGTAGACCTTGGCATCGTCGTAAGCCTTAGCCTCTTCCACGGTCTGCTTGAGCTGAGCAGCCAGGCTGCCGTCGGTCCAAGCACCAGGATCAGAGCTGATGACCACGCCATTGGCTATGCCCTCGGCCTTAGCGATGAGCTCGCGCAGCTCAGCAGGATCGACGAACTGAGCCTTGAATGCATCGTAAGCATCCTTCAAGGTGTCAAACTCTGCCTGAGTGACCTCGTCGGGATTGATGCTGGCCTGCTCCTTGAGGAGGTCGTCGAGAGCCTTGGCGGGCTCGCCGATGATGGCGTACTGCGACGTCTCGGGCACCACGATCTGGTAGAGCTGGAACTCGCTGCAATGGCCGAAGCCGCGAGTCTCAGCGCCCGTAGTGCGGTCGATGTAGAAGCGCAGGTACTGGTAGCCCTGAGAGTCGAAGTTGGCGGTCTTAGTCTCTGTATTGTTAGCGTAAGGCATGTCGAGAGAAGCCAGCTCAACCCATTCGTCGTCAGCTGCTTCGGGATCGTTGCTGCCGAATACGCCCCATTGGGTGATGTGATCGTTGCTGGCACCATTGCGGCGGGTCATCGACAGCTGCAGCTCGCCGAGGCCACCCTCGTGGAGAGCTACCTGCAGGTAGTGTACGTGGAGACCCGGATGTACGGAGTAGTCGGAGTGCCAATAAGTAGAAGAACTGTTGTCGATAAGGGCTGCTAACGAACCTTCGGCAGTGGAGGTGTAGGGCGAGCTGAGCTGGTCAACCTCGGTAATCAGTGCCGTATACTGAAGCTCCTTGGCATTCTCGAGCTCCTGGCTTGCAGTCTCCTTCAGCTCGTTGTAAGCTGCCGTGAGTTCTTTCTGCAGGCGGATGGGCTCGTAGGCTGCGAGGATTTCTTCAACCTCGGCATCGCCCACGGGCTCGAGATACCACTCTGAGGCGCCCGGGCCGGCAGAAGAGTAGGTGGGATTCCAGACGATGACGAGACCGCTGCTGCCGGCGCCACTGCTGTGGCCGTTCTGGTGGAAGTATGAGCCCGAACGCTCTACGTCGCCAGCCGAGCGGATGGTGAAGTAGGTCGTGCCGTCAATGGTGGCTGCGGGCTCGAACAGCAGCTCGCCGGCGCCGTCCTCTAAGAGGCGAGGTACGGTGTTGCTACTGGAAGAGAGTGAGCTCACGGTGACGGGAGCGAAGTGGAGTGTGGGGAAGAGAGCGCAAACTGCATCGTAGCCCGCGCCATTCTTCGAAATCTGCCAGAGCGAAGCGATGGCATCAGTAGCATCGCCATCCTCGGGAGAAGCCCAAATTGCGTAGTTGTAAGTATTATACTCGATGCCGAGCATTAACTTGTCACCTTCGGTGTACTGCAAACCTGTGTGGATGCGATAGTAGCCGTCAGCAACTTCGTAGGGAACCTTCGTAGCGACGACAGCGGCATAGGTCTCAAGGATGGCATCCTTCAGAGCCACGAGATCCTCAACGGTGAGTTCCTTGTTTTCGCTGCCATAGGCATCCTCAATAGCCTGATTGAAAGCGGCAACGGCATCGGCATCATAGTCGCCGGGCTCTGTGCCTGCGTTGAAGGGCGTTGAGCCGTCTGGACCGTACTGTGCATACTCGTCGGCCACTGCGATGAGCTCGTCCATAGCTGTCTCATAAGCCGAGAGGCGGCGCACGGTAACCTCGAAGTTGAACGTGTGGGCGAAACGCCCTGCCACATTGGCCCCTACGGTGAAGAGGAACTCGCGTGCGTTGATGTCTTCGTTTTCAAAGTGCACGGCATCGTCCTTGGAGGTGCTGTTGCATACCTCGGACTGCAGGCCAGCGATTTCAACATATACCTCTGAGTCAGCATTGCTTGCAAAGAAGTCGACAGAGGCGGACTGGAACGTCCAGCCGCTTGCCACGCTGAAAGTGTAGTTGTGGGAGGTGCCACTGCCGCCGATACAGTTGTAGAAGCGGAAGTTGGTGCCATCGTACGGGCCGACGTTGTTCGTCCAGAGGCTGCCGTTTAGTTGCGCGTGGAACGAAACTTCAGGGTCAGATGACGAAGCCCACGAGCCCGCCCAAGGGTTGCTGGCATTGCCGTTCCATGAGACGTAGTCGCCGCTGTTGGCATTGATGGCGATGGTCTTGGTTTCTTCGTCCTGAGCCATTACTGTCGTTATTCCCAAAAATGAGAACAAAGCGACAAGGAGGAAGTAGAATTTCTTCATGCGTTTTGATATTAATAAGTTAGTTAATAAAAATGGTTAGTCTGGTCTGTCATGCTTCAGGTGTGAAGCGTACTTTAAGCGTCGCAAAGATAAGGCATTTATTCTGTAGAGAGCAAAGTACAAACTCACCAGCCCTGTCCTTTTATGGTTTTTTAACTAAATGGCAGCTTACGAACAAAGAAAGGCCACCCGCTCCCGGGTAGCCTTTCTTTGTTCGTAAGCTGCCTGCTTGGCCTGACCAAGAACTGTCAGCTTTCAATTGTCAGTTTTCAACTTACTTCACGGTAACCTTTGTGCCATTGATGATGTAGACACCCTTTTGAGTGAGGCTGTTGAGGTTGCCGCGGCCTACGAGACGACCATCGAGAGTGTAGATGTCGCCTGTGCGGCTGACATTCTTGATGGCGGTAGCGATAGCGTCAGGAAGGCTCTCGTCGTAGTTGATCTCAAGCTCAGCATTGCGTGCGAAAGCTTCAGCGTCGGCAGCAGTGTCGGTGATGTAGACACGGTTGTCGCCTACTGCTGTACCTGCAGCATTGAACTTAAGTGACTCCTCAGCATTACCAATGCCGATGCCGATCCACTTCTCTTCGGGCGTTACGCTATCGAAGGTACCCTTCAGGTAGCCGCCGTTCTGAGGAACGGTCTCGAGGTCGAAGGTGAAGCTGAAGTCAGCAAGTACGGGATCATACTCTTCGTCCTCCTCGGGGTAGTCGCCAGCTGCGATGTAGATGAACGGGCGGCCTGCGGGAATCTCTGTGACGGTGATCTTGGCGAGGCTGACCTTAACCTGTTCGGGGGTTTCATCATCGTCGCCTGGGGTGCGCTCGAGGCCATCGACCGTCCAAAGCTCACCCTGGGTGGGATCCTTGACGGTTACAGGCATTGCATAGCAGCGGCCATAGATGTCGCCAGGAACGAACTTGATCTTGAAGTCGCCGAAGCTGTAGCTGGAGGCTACATCCTCAACCTCCTCAACGTAGAAGGCACCGCGGTGGCTGTCATATTCACCCCAGCCGCTGGTGGCACCACCCCACTGGGTAAGTACGTTGTAGTTACGTGCCAAGTGCATCGGGGGCAGAGTTGTGCCCTGTACAGACTTAGCGAAGAAGGAGTTCTGACCCCAGCCAACGATCTTCTGCTCGTAGAGCGCAGGATAGATGCCCAGACGGACATCGCCGCCAGTGGTGGGACGAGTCAGGAAGAGGCCAGTGGCCTTGTTCTGGATAGCGTAGGCGGTGTCGCCGACGTTGACGAAGCGGAACAGAGCCATGTCAGGATTCTCAATGTCAGCAAGAGCGTCACCATAGATATAGGTGCCTTCTGTTACTTCATCAAGGGGTACAGGAGTGATGACAGCGGCGTTCACGGGATTGCCTTCCTCGTCAGTGTCGATTTCCTGAGCCACCCACTTGGCAACGGTCAGATACTTGCCAAAGTTCTCCTCGTGGATGGGCACGTCGCCTATCTGTTCACCATCAATGGTTCTCCAGTAAGCATCGTTGCCTGTCTTGGTCCAGCCGTACTGATCGAATTCAGCTTCTGTGCCGAAGCGGATGCGATACCACTTGCCTTCCTTAACCTTGTTGGCTTCTTCAGGAATGTTGTCGTCGAGGGACTGCATGTCGGCGATGTACTTCTCGCTCTGTGCATCGGTGTAGCTACCAGCCTCATCGTAAGCCTTAGCAGCAGCGATGGTGGCGTCGAGCTGAGCTGCTGAGCTGTTAGCAGGCCAGAAGCCTGGATCGGAACCTACGACAACCTTAGCGGTTGACTTCTCGTGAGTTGCGATAGCCTCGCGCAGAGGAGCAGGATCCACAAACTTATCCATGAAGGCTTCGTAAGCAGCCTTGAGCTCGTTGTAGTCCTCAATGGTGTAGTCTTCTTCAGCCACTTCCTCAAGGCGCTCGATTACTTCAGCCAGCTTCGTGGCTACTGAGCCCATTGCAGCGTACTGCGACGATGTGTTCTCTACGTCGTAGCAGAGCTGGATTTCTGCGAGATGGAAGAATGAGCTGCCACTGTTGGTGCCGGCATTGTAGAAGCGGATGAACTTGTAGCCGTTGGTGCTGAAAGGCTCTGACTTGAAGCTCTCGGTCTGATTGCCGGAGTTCCAAGGTGTGTTCCAAGTGAAGAGTTCTTCACAGTCGCCCTGAAGTACTGATGGGTCGCCGTCGTTGGTACCGCAGACAACCCAGTCTGTAATCTGGTTGTTGTTGGTATTACGGCGAGTGAACTTGATGTACACATCCTGTGTGAGGGGCTCGGTCAGCTCAACCTGGAAGTAGTGAGGATCGTCAGGAGTCTCTGTACCGCTACTGTTGTTCCATACGCTGTGCCAATAGGTGCCGCCGTCACCGTCGATGAGCACACCAGCGGTGATGTTGCCACCGTCAGAGCCGCCGAGGTCGTTCTGGCTGAAGGGGCTGCTGAACTGGCTGCCTTCGGTGAGGACGCCTACAGTCTTGGTGTCGATAGCCGTCGCGATGCTGTCCTTACCTTCGCGGATCATCTGGCTGATTTCGCGAATCTTGGAGTCCATATCGTTAAGGGCTGACCAGTCGTCGATAATCTGCTGTGCCTCATCGTCGTCCACAGGCTCGAAGATCCACTCTGATGCGCCAGGAGTAGCCTGTGTGACGTTCAACGTAGTGCACCAGCCAACTACGTCGCTGCCAGTGCTAGACCCACCGCCATGGTTGTTCTGGTGGAGGTAGTTGTAGCCACCACTCTCCTGCTTTGAGGAGCGAATGTTAACCCACGTGGAGCCGTCGAAGTCGGTGTAGACAGGCTCAAGAGCCATGAAGGTAGTATCCTCACGGCACATTTCCACAGTCACGCTTTGTTTGATGCTGGTGAAGCGACCGTTCTTGAACTGGTTGACGAAGCCATAAGTGCCGTCGCCCTTGTTCTCAATCTTCCAGAGCATACGTGCACGGCCTTCCTCAGGCTTTTCAGCATCTTCATAGGTCTCGAAGCTGCCCCAAGCAGCCTGAAGGACATTGCTTTCGGAAATATCACCCAGCAAGTACTTAGGCAGGCCATCACTGTAATCCATGGCGGTGCGAATGTTGTAGAAGCCGCTGGGGATGGAGTATTCAAGGTTGCGTGATTCAATGAGAGCCTGCAGGGCTGCCTCAGCAGCATCTATGCGCTTCTGAGCTTCTGCTATCGTCTCTGCACCTTCTATAGGCAGTTTATCGACAGCTTCGGAGAAGGCGTCGTAAGCTTCTTCACTGTACATTCCGGGGCCGTCGCCAAGGCGCAGCTGATATTTCAGCAGCTCAGGATCGTACTTCTTATAAGCATCGTTCAACATCATGATAGCTTCATCAGCCTCAGACATAGCCATCAAGGGATAGAGCTCGAAGCGAGCAACGTGGAAATAGACGCGGTTGTCAACAGCACCGGCAGTGGTCTGAGTCTGCTCTGCATAGAAACGAAGGTACTTGTAGCCTCTATGCTTGAAGGTCGCAGAAACTATTACTTCTCCTTCAGATCCATAGGGGGTTTCAACGTAAGCCAGTTCTTCGCAAGCGTCCTTGGTTGCATCGGGGTCGTTTGTACCATAGACGCCCCAAGCCACAATCTGGTCGCGTGAAGCGTTGGTGCGGCGTCTGAACTTGAATACAATCTCACTGGGATATTCATCCATAGGAGAAAGCCATTCCGAAGGATCGTAGAGGCTTTCGTCGTAATCATCGGGATATGGAGGCATGTCGTCTGTGTCTACAACATTTTGTGCCAAGTCATTCCATTCACCGAGATCAAACATCTCAACCTGGAAATAGTGCATGCCATGGGAAACGGTGACGCTGTGCCAGTTGGAATGCCAGAAATCATTCTTGTAACTGTTTGTGATTTCATCTGGCGCGCTCATGCCCAACAGGGCATAGAACGAACCTTCACCAGTGTCGGAGAAAGGGCTGCTAAACTGATCCACGCTCAGAATGAGCGGGTGGTTCAGATCAGGCATCGTGCCTTGCGCTGAAGCATTCGTCAGCCCGAACAAGCCTAACAACATGGCAAAAAGAAAGTAAATTCTCTTCATAGTTGTAAAGTTTTAGTTAATAAATAGGATTAGTTGATTAATAAAGTAAACTTCCTCTAATATTCAGACCTTATGCCGGCATACGCTTATGCTCAGCAAGTGCGGTCTTTTTGCAGATATCGGCTACAAAGCTACAAAAAAGGTTTGCACCGTAAAGCACAAACCTTAAAAAATTTGTTAAAACAATGTATTTTTATCTTTAATAAGTGTAGAAAATACTCTTAATGACGCACTCCCGCTCATAAGCTTTGGGACAAGCTATCGAGCAAGTCTATCGTCTTGTCGCCGAGCTGGCTCTTGCGCTCGATGTGCTCGAGGGTGGCTGTGACGAAGGGGTTGCTGTCGAAGTCGCCACGGACCTGCTCGAAGTCGCGCTCTACTGTGCGCGGGCTGCTACCGTCGAAGCCAAAGCCGGTGTGGGCTGAGAGCGAGAACTCCTTCTGCGCATCGGCATATAGCATGTGGTCGAGCTCTACGACGCTCTCACGCCAATGGCTGACGACGTGCTTGAGGTCGGCGAGGCTTACGGCACCGTCGGCGAGGCCATAGTAGTCGAGCATGGTCTGGTAGGCCCACGTCCATTCGTACCTATAATAATTAATGTGCAGTTCACGCAGTCGCCCGTCGAGCAGGTCAGTGCTATCGACGACGCCTGTCTCGACATCGTCGAGCAGGCGGTCGACGAGTTCTTTGGGAGCTATGAGACCGGCCAGGTCGAGCCAAGTGCCGCGCCCATCGGTGTAATGAGGCCTAAGCTCACGCAGGAGGCTCTCGGCCGAGGAGGTGTCGGTGCGCTCGAGGTGCGAGATAAGCGAGTTGCCGAGGAACTTCTCGATGGCGAGGCGGTATAGGTGCTGCCCGCGGACGAGGGAGCTGTTGGTGATCTTGGCGCTTTGGTAGGCATAGACGTCAGACGTGGGTCCGCTCAAGCGCTCCAGCTCTTCGAGGCGGCGCAGACCGCGCACCATCTTGGCTATGGTATAGGGCGAAAGAAGGTTGAAGTTGACATGGTCGAGACGCCCTTCGGCGTAGCGGCGGTCGCGCTTAGGCCATTTCTGCGCATCGCGTATGGTCCCTACCGAGCGCAGGTTGACTGCCGGGGCAAGGTAGGTCTCGCCGTTCTTCTCTATGAGATAGGAGAAAGGCATATCGGAGGTGTCGGGGTGAGAGGTGTGGCGCCCCATGACGAGCGAGAAGGCCCCGATGCGGGCAGGCCAGAGGATGTATGAGTCAGACGAGGTCTTGGCGCCGCGCTCCATCGCGCCCTGGTGTATGGGGCCGAGCTTGTACATGTGGTTGCTCTGATTGGAGCCCGAGCCGGCATTCATGAATGAAAAATGTCCGGCAATGAGCAGAGTCGACTTGTGGTGCGTCACGGTGAAAGGGCCTGCGAAGATGGCGCAGGCCTCGCCGTTCTCCTCCTGACAGTTGCAGAAGAAGAGGCTGTCGGAGGCCGAATAGCCATGGCCGAATGAGCAGGCCTGCCCTACGTAGACGCGGCTGAGCGTGGTGCAGTCCTCAATGCTGGAGCCGTCCTGTATGATGAAGTCGTCGGCGATGACGCCATAGCCCACGTGGATTGGAGCCTCGGCACGACTGTTGAGCGTTCCGTTCTTGAGGCGGCCAGCACCTTCTACCTTCGCGTGCGCGCCCACGTACGTATTTTTTATGTAGCCTGTATCTACGATTGTGACGTGCTCGGCGATAGTGCCTCGCGTGCTGGTGCGCTCAGCCGTACGGCGAGCGGCAAACTCCTTGAGGCGTGCTATAAGTAGCGGCCGGTGACGGTAGAAGGTTTCGATGTAGGCTTCGTGAGCCGTGAGACGGTCGTGGATAGTCACTTCGCGCCCCCCTGTCTCATTGAGCACTGCCACTTCTACGCCATTGCCAAAGGCTGTGGGGCCGTCGCAGAGGATGATGTCTACATTCTCGATGAAGCAGTCGTCTGCTATGTCGTAGTTGGCGATATAGTTCTTGATATTCTCAATGCAGCAGTCGTTGCCTACACTGACGTTGTGGAGCGTGGCATGGAAGATGCCTGAGTGCTTATGTATGCCTCCCGGCATCTCGAAGCTCTTGCCAAACCGCCCGATGCGGATATCGCCCGAAAAGCGCGTGGCACGGATATACTTCAGGCTGGAAGCGTCGGCTACACACACCCGCTGCCACTCATCGCACGAGCAGCCTTGCTGTTCTAATTGTCGTATTTCAGATTCAGTCAGTGTTCGCATAGAAGAATGAGTTTGTGCAATAAATTCTATGCAAAAGTAGCTATTTTCACCCGAAAAGGCGATGCGATTGACAAAATAATGCTAACTTTGCCCGCAAAACTGACAAATGTCATGAAATTAGTCCGGAAACCTTGGGTGTGGCTGTCGCGCTTCCATTATCGGCGGGGCTATGGCGTTCATTCGCCTTTCGCCTATGCCTTCATCCGAGGCGTGTTGCTTGAGACGTGGCCATACTATGCCTACGACGAGCTGGAGCGCCGACATCCGTGGCTGGAGCGCAAGGTGCTCACCTACCCTGTGCGCTGCCGCCGGATGCTCTTCCGCGTAGCCAACGCAGTGCATCCAGCGACAATGGCCATCCTCGGCGACAGGCCTTTGGAGCGCGACTACATGAGCGCCGGCGTAGCATCAGCCCGCAGGACAGACGATGCCAGCAGCGCCGGCCTGGTCTTCATAGCACATGAACAGCTCAGCGAAGCGCCATCCTTGCTGCCGACCCTCCCCCACTCCGCCACACTCATCTGCGAAGGCATCTATGAGGACGACGAGGCTCGTGCCACATGGCAGGCCGTCATAAGCCACGCTCGCACGACCCTCACCTTCGACCTCTACACCTACGGCGTCGCCCTGCTCGACCGCCCTCTCAACCGCCACAACTACAAAGTAAACTTCTAATCCCTTTTCCCGAATTCCTAATCCCCTTCCCCATGCCACTCTACACCCGAACCGGCGATGCCGGAATGACAAGCCTCGTAGGCGGACAACGAGTCCCGAAGACGCACGCGCGTCTGGAAGCATACGGCACCATCGACGAACTTAATTCCTTCATAGGACTGCTAATAGCTGAACTTGGAGCCCCCTCCCTACCTCCCCCCGTAGGGGAGGAGTCCATATCCTCAGGAGTAGGAAGTTCCACCTCGGAGGGATTCAGAGGGAAACAAGCGGAAACGCAAGCCTCTCCTACGAGGGGAGGTTTGGAGGGGGCCCCGGAGCCCATAGCCCTCCTCACCGACATCCAGAGTCTCCTCTTCTCAATAGGCTCTGTGCTGGCCACCGACACCAGCGAACGCGACGTGCGGCCAGGGCGCTACGTCGAGGAAGAGGACGTGGCATTGCTCGAGCGCGCTATCGACGACGCCGAGGCCGGCCAGCCCGGCTGGCGCGGTTTTATCCTTCCGGGCGGCACGCGAGCTGCTTCGTTGGCCCACGTATGCCGCACCGTATGCCGCCGAGCCGAGCGCGCCATCTATCGTGTGGCGGCGGAGGCTACTGTCGACGAGACATTGCTGCGCTTTGTGAACCGCCTAAGCGACTATTTCTTTGCTCTTGCGAAGAAAATAAATCACTCAGCGGGTCAAGAAGAAAATATTTGGCGACCACGCGAAAAAAAATCGTAAGAAAAGAGTGCTAATTCATAATAATGTCATATCTTCGCGCCCGATTTCGAAGAGTAGACGTTAAACCTTATCGGAGATGCCGACTCTAAAACCGTAAGCGTTAAACATTAAAAGAATCAGAATATGTACTGGACACTTGAATTAGCATCAAAACTTGAGGACGCCCCCTGGCCCGCGACCAAGGAAGAGCTTATCGACTATGCCGTGCGCAGCGGAGCACCACTGGAGGTGATTGAAAACCTTCAGGAGATAGAGGACGAGGGCGACATCTACGAAACCATCGAGGACGTTTGGCCCGACTACCCCACAAAAGAAGACGTCCTCTTCAATGATGATGAGTATTAAAGAGACAAAGCGATGATGCAGCCGCATCATCGCTTTTCTTTTTTATTGGAGTTTCGGAAACTAAGCCATATAAAGGCGTTATGAATATTTGCCGAGGAAGAGTAAAACCTCAAAAGCCAGAGTAATAGTCCTCAAGGGTTTTGGCAATAACCATCAAGATGATCTTATGCCCCCTTTGCTACTTAGGTCCCTGATGTCAGCGCTTGCGTTTCTTTGCGCTCGGCTCTATCTTCGTTTCTGCATGGCTGCGCTCTACGCTGGCGCGTATCGTAGTGTCGGCCTGCACGGCAGTTTTGAGAGTGTCGATTCGAACGGCCACCTGCGTTCGCGAGAGGCGGTGTTTCGAGAGGTAGATACTATCCTCCTGCCAGTAGGGGGCGAGGTCCTCTTCATCGTCGCTGAAGCCTAAGTTAAGCACGGGTTTCTCGCGCTGCGGCTCCATGATGAACGGAACGTGGCCAGGGGAGAATGGCGTGATCTCGACCGGGCGCCATCCATAGTGGATAATGTCGAGCTGGCGGGCTGCGGCGCGCGAGAGGTCGATGACGAACTTGCGCGAGTAGGGGCCACGGTCGGTAACCCTGACAACGACTTCGCGCCCATTGGTGATGTTACGCACCTTCAGCCACGTGCCCAGCGGGTAGTGGAGATGTGCGCAGGTCATGCTGTCGCGGTGGTATTTCTGCCCGTTGCTCATCGTGCGCCCGTGGAAGTAGTCGGCGTAGTATGAAGCATTGCCTCTCTGAGGCCGAAGACGCTGTGCAGAAGCAGGCATCGTCGCCATCGCGGAGACGGCTATGAGGGCTATGATATTTCGGACATTCATAGGCTTGTCGTTAAGGTTTTGCGGCGCAAGTTAATGATTTTAAGCCTGCCAGCCAAGAATTTTCGCTTTTTTGTGCCATTCATTGAACTAAAATATGTAACTTTGCGCGCAAAATATTAATCTTTTCACTCTTATGGAATTACAACACAACAATGAAATACACGAGGCAGAGGATATGCTGTCACTGCGCGATATTGTGGACATCTTCACCTCCCACTGGAAATGGTTCGTGGCATCGGTGCTCCTGTGCCTGGCACTCGGGCGAGTATATCTTGCCATGCAGCCTCGCATCTACAAGCGCTCGGCCGTGATGCTCGTTAAGGACGACGGCACGTCGGGCAGCCGCGGCCGCGGAGGCACCGACGCCCTCATGCAGCTCAACGGCGTCATGATGGGCTCGAGCGTCAAGAACGAGGTCTATATCATACAGAGCCATCAGATCATGAAAGAGGTGGTGCGCCAGCTGCACCTCGACGTCACCTACAGCTACAAGCAGCGCCTACGCTGGCTTAACCTCTACGACGTGAAGCCCTTCACCGTGCAGTTCGACAGCGTAGAGACGGAGCATCCCTTCCGCTTCACGGCCAAGGTGGCAGGAGACAAGGTGCACGTCTACGACGTCGTCACGTCGGCCGGCGAGCAGAGCTTCGACAAATACGTCCCTCTGAACACGAAAGTGAAGACACCTTTCGGGCCTGCCACCTTCGTGCCCGACGAGCGCTACATAAAACAGTTCGACGGCAAGGAAATCTTTGTCTCGCGCCGCACCGTAGAGGCTGCAGCCTATGCCTACGGCAGCCGCCTCAGCGCTTCCGAAGTAGACAAGGAGAGCACACTCGTAGGCCTGACCTTCACCGACCATAACATACGCCGCGCCGAGGACATCCTCAACGCCGTGCTCGAGGCCTACAAGCGCAACATCATCATCGACAAGAACCTCATAGCCAAGAGCACGGCAGAGTTCATCGACGAGCGCATACAGATTATCGCCAAGGACCTCAGCCGCGTAGAGGGCGAGCTCGCCACCTACAAGCAAGCGAACCGCCTCACCAGCCTCAAGGAGGATGCCAACGCCTTCCTGCAGCAGAGCGCCGCCGCACGCCAGCGCAGCATTCAGCTCGAGTCGCAGGTGGGCGTAGTGCAGTTCCTGCTCGAGGATCTCCGCAGCAATGCTCAGGGCAACCGCCTCATCCCCTCGCTGGGCGGGCTCACCGACGCCGGCATACAGAGCCAGATCTCTAAGTACAACGAAGCAATGCTCGAGCGCAACCGCCTCTTCGAGGGTGCCGGCGAGAACCACAAAAGAGTGCAGCAGCTCGAGGAAGCCCTCAGCCAGATGCGCTCCGCCATCATAGCATCCACGGGAGCCTACCTGAGCTCGCTCAACGTGCAGCTCGGGCGCGCCAAGCAGGAAGAAGCCGGCCTGAGCTACAACCTTTCGGCCGTGCCGCAGAAAGAGAAGGACATCATCGACATCTCTCGCCAGCAGAACATCAAAGAGACGCTCTACACTTACCTGCTCAACAAGCGCGAAGAGACAGCCCTGCAGCTGGCCATCACCGAGGCAAACATACGCGTCATAGAGTCGCCCTTCGGTTCCAATGCGCCCATCTCGCCACGCTCGAAGGTCATCCTGCTGGTGGCCCTGCTCATAGGCATCCTGCTGCCCTTCGCCTTCTTCTATGTCCGCGACCTGCTTAACATGACCGTGCGCGGCCGCAAGGACATCGAGAATTTCACCACAATACCCATCGTAGGCGAAGTGCCCCATCACAAGGACGGCGGCGACGACAGCGAAATCGTCGTGGGCGACCAAAAGACCGACTCCGTCAACGAAGCCTTCCGCGTGGCACGCTTCAACCTCGGCTTCATAAACAAGGACTCGCAGGTGCTCATGTTCACCTCCACCATGGCCGGAGAAGGCAAGACCTTCATCTCGCGCAACTTTGCCGTGACGCTCGCCCTCTCGGGCAAAAAAGTCGTTCTCGTCGACGCAGACATCCGCAAGCGCACCCAGAGCCGCCTCTCCGGCAATCGCCACAGCCACGGACTGACGTCCTATCTGCAGGGAGGCGTGACAGATCTCGACCAGCTGATAGTGAAAGACACTACTAATGCCAATGTCGACCTCCTGCCAGCAGGCGCCACACCGCCCAACCCTTCCGAGCTTCTGCTGAGCGAGCGCCTTGAGCAACTTATAGAAGAGCTGAAGCAGCGCTACGACTATGTCGTCATCGACAGCGTGCCCGCACAAGCCGTGGCCGATGCGGGCATCGTCAACCGCGTGGCCGACACTACCATCTACGTCGTGCGCGAAGGCAAAGTCGACCGCCGCTTCCTGCCCGAACTCGAGCGATTCTACAAGGAGAAGAAGTTCAAGCACCTCTGCATCCTGCTCAACGACGCGCACATCAACAAGAAACAGTACGGCTACGGCTACGGCAACTATAGCTATGGCTACGGCAACGAGCCTGGAAAGAAAAAGAATAAGTCGTAAGCGCCGCAGCACACACGACTAACAGAAAAACTTTAAAACCAACTTACCCCTTTGCTATGAAACATATTGCCATCGCACTCGCGTTCTGTGCTGCCATTGCAGCTCACGCCGCCGACAACAGGGCAGAAGGCCAAGCCTCTGCCTCTGGCCTTGACGCCCCCGACCTCGAAGGCTTTGCTTACTCCGAACGGCCTGCTGCCCCCAAGGGCGATGAGTGGCAGTCGCCCGAAGCGCTCGCCCTGAACAAAGAGCAGCCCCGCGCTTGGGGCTTCCACTTCCCCACAGAGGAGGCTGCCCGCGGCGTCCTGCCCGAGCGTGGCGCCTTCTGGCAGAGCCTCGACGGCACGTGGAAGTTCCATTGGGCTAAACAACCCAGCGAACGAGCCAAGGGCTTCGAGGCTCCGACATTCGACACCAGCGCTTGGGACGACATTGAGGTGCCGGGGTGCTGGAATGTGCAGGGGATTGAGCAGGGGAATCTGAAGTATGGAAAGCCTATCTACGTCAACCAGAAAGTCATCTTCGAGCATCAGGTTGCCGTGGACGACTGGCGCGGAGGCGTCATGCGCAAGCCCCGCAACCCACAGTGGACCGTCAATGAATACCCCAACGAGGTGGGCTCCTACCGCCGCACCTTTACCATCCCGGCCGAATGGGATGGCCGCATCGTCTATATCAACTTCGACGGCGTCGACTCTTTCTTCTACCTCTGGGTCAACGGCCACTACGTAGGCTTCTCTAAGAACTCGCGCAACACAGCCTCGTTCGACATCACACCTTATCTGAACACTAAGGGCGAGAACGTCGTTGCCGTGGAGGTCTACCGCAACAGCGACGGCAGCTTCCTCGAGGCACAAGACATGTTCCGCCTGCCCGGCATCTTCCGAAGCACCTATCTCACCAGCGTGCCCGAGGTGGAACTTAGCGACCTGATTGTACGCACCACTGAGCTGAGCGGCGATTGTAACATGGAAGAGACTGATGCTGCCATCTGCGTAGAGGCTGAGATCCGCAATCATAGCCTCAAGGCAAAGACGCAGCCCAAGGGGCTCTCAGTGGAGTACAAGACTTACCCTCTGAAACTCTATACCGACGAGTTGGAGGCTGCAGCCCTTAACTTAGATGCCGAGCGTGTCGTAGGTAATCCGGCGGCGCAGGCAGTTCAAACCATACAACTGACGGGCGGAAGCTCACGGGCTTACTCCACAGCAGTGCTTGCCTACCATGGCGCTCAGACTTGGAGCGCCGAGACGCCCTACCGCTACGTCCTCACTGCCACGCTGAAAGATGCCAAAGGCCGAGTCCTCGATGCCCGCAGTACCTACTTCGGCATACGCACCGTAGAAATCCGCGACACGAAGGCAGAGGACGATGAGTTCGGCAAGGCAGGCCGCTACTTCTATGTCAACAACATGCCCGTGAAGCTCAAAGGCGTCAACCGCCACGAGACCAACCCCTGGCGCGGCCATGCCATCACGCACGAGCAGATGGAGGAAGAAATCTTCCTGATGAAGATGGGCAACATAAACCACGTGCGCAACTCCCACTACTCCAACGACCCACACTGGTACTACCTCTGCGACAAGTACGGCATCTACCTTGAGGACGAAGCCAACATCGAGAGCCACGAATACTACTACGGCGACGCCTCGCTCTCACATCCCATCGAATGGCGGCCGGCACACATCGCGCGTAATATGGAATTAGTACGCGCGCACGTGAATGCACCCTCCATCGTCATCTGGAGCCTTGGCAACGAGGCCGGCCCCGGCGACAACTTCAAAGCCGCCTACGCCGCCATCAAGCAGTTCGACACCTCGCGCCCGGTGCAGTACGAGCGCAACAATGCCATCGTCGACATGGGTTCCAACCAGTACCCGTCAGTAGGCTGGGTGCAGTTTGCAGCCAGCGGCGGCAATGGTCCCAAGTATCCCTTCCACATCAGCGAGTATGCCCACTCCATGGGTAATGCCGGTGGCAACCTCGTAGACATCTGGGAGGCTATCGAGTCGAGCAACTTCATCTGCGGCGGCGCCATCTGGGACTGGGTGGATCAGGCGATTGTGGCCGAAGGCCGTATGAATTACGGCGGCGACTTCGGCGACCTGCCCAACGACGGTATGTTCTGCATGAACGGCGTCATGCTGCCCGACCTTACGCCTAAGCCCGAGTACTTCGACGTGAAGCACGTCTACCAGAACGTGGGCGTGAAGCTGGATAGCATCTGGACGATGAAACTGCCCAACCGCGAGGTGAAGATGGTGCGGATGCTCGTCACCAACAAGAACTATTTCACTCCCCTTGACTACGTCGACATCAGTGTCGTAGTAGAGCGCGACGGCTTCGACGCTGGTCGCAGCACAATACCTCATGACCCGCAGCACGGCATGAAGCCCATCGAGCCCCGCAAGACCGAGCCCATCGTCCTGCCTCTGCATATTGCCGACGAAGATGCTGACGGCCATTGCTATGACCTGCGCGTGGAGTTCCTCCTCCGCCACGATATGCCTTGGGCGAACAAAGGCTACGTGCAGATGAGCGAGCAGTTGCACCTCTGGGGCGCTGGCGACGCTAAGCCCATCTTCACGCCCGAGAAGGGGCAGCCGAGACTCGCTGTCAACCAGAGCAAGGACGAGAACCGCACCATCATCCGCCCGAAGTCTGTCAAGGAAGGCGCAACGCCCTTCGTCGTCACCTTCGACGATGCCCGTGGCACCATCCATTTCTACGGCACGGGCGGCGAAGCCTGCGACGATGCCGACATGGTGACGCTCATTGAACCTGGCTGCGGCCCTGTCCTCAACGCCCTGCGCGCTCCGGTCGACAACGACAACTGGTTCTATCAGTCGTGGTATCAGAACGGCCTGCACAACCTGCAGCACAAAGCCCTCAGCCGCGACGTCTACACCCGCAAGGACGGCGCCGTAGTGCTTAACTACGTAGTTGAGAGCCGTGGCACGAAAGGCCAGATACACGGAGGCAGCAGCGGGCGCTACTCCATCAACGATAGCGGCCAGCCCGCAGACTTCGCCTTCACTTCGAACATCGTCTGGACCGTCTACCCCGACGGGACCATCGAATGCCAGAGCGCCATCACAGGCTCCAACCCGAAGGCCGTGCTGCCGCGTCTCGGCTTTATGTTGCAGCTGCCCACACGCTTCGAGGCTACCGGCAGCAAGATGAGTTACTTCGGTCGCGGACCGCAGAACAACTACGCCGACCGCATGAGCGGTATGTTCAGCCACGTCTACGAGACCACCGTACACGACCAGTTCGTCCAATTCCCCAAACCGCAGGATATGGCCAACCGCGAGGGCGTACAGTGGCTGGCACTGACTGACAACACAGGCAGCGGCCTTGTCTTCGGAGCCTTGACAGGCGCCATGTCAACCAGCGTGCTGCCGTGGAGCGACCTTCAGCTGACCCATGCCCCGCATCCCAACGAGCTGCCTGAGAGCGACCACGTCTACGTGCACCTCGACACGAAGGTTACAGGCCTCGGAGGCACCAGCTGCGGGCAGGCACCTCCACTCGAGCAGGACCGCGTCTATGCCGACGCCCACTGCTTCGGCTTCTTCATTCGCCCCACAGCAACAGCCGACACGCATAAGATCAGCGACGCCAACTTCCCCGCCATGCACGCCGGCGACCTCCCCATCGCCATCACCCGCGATGCCAAGGGCGACGTCACCATCGTCTACAATGAATTCAATGGCGAAGAGGTTCTGTACAGCATCTCCGGAAAGACTGGAAAGGCAGGGAAATCCTATCACAACGAGCCTATCCACATGCGCGAGGGCGGCACTATCAGCGCCTGGCATAAGAGTAATCCGGCTGTACGAATCTCCCGCACCTTCGAGCGCATTGAGAACGTACCCGTCACCATCCTTTCCGCCAGCTCCGAAGAGCCGGGCGAGGAGGCAGCACGACTCGTCGACGGCAAGAGCGAGACCATCTGGCACACCGCCTACGGCGTCACCGTGACGCAGTATCCACACACCGTAGACTTCGACTGCGGCGAGGCACTCACCATCAAAGGCATCACCTACCTGCCCCGTCAGGACGGCAGCAGCAACGGCAACATCAAGGGCTACCGGATCCAGCTCTCGCAGGACGGCAAGACATGGTCAGCCCCTGTGGCCGAAGGCGAGTTCCAGCACTCGGCCAACATGCAGCGCGTCACCTTCTCCACGCCCGCCCGTGCCCGCTACCTCCGCTTCACCGCTCTTTCTTCGCAGAACGGTCTCGACTTCGCCAGCGGTGCGGAGTTCGGAGTCCTTGCCGAGTGACAGGCGCACAATCCCTTGTAATAAAATCATTTAAGGAGGCTGTGTCAAATTGAAGTGAACCCCAAAAGTTAGACAAAAGACTTTTGGGGTTCACTTCAGAACGACACAGCCTCCTGTGTTTTTATGAGCAGTCGAAACTAAAAGACGGTTGATTTGTAACGACGAAACCCTTGAGCCTTTTGGCAGAAACCCTTAAGCCTTTTGGCAAAAACCCTTAAGGGTTTTGGGTGGATCACCATGGTGGGACACCTCAAACGCACGGCCATGCATAGAAGCGTTCTGCAGTAAATTACCAACGAAATGCATTTAACACCTACAAAAAGGTCGGAAAACAAACAATTACACCTACAATATAACAACCTCAATATTATTAGGTTAATAAAAACTGTAGGCGTATAGGAGCAATAATAAAAAGAAAATAGGGAGAAATATATAAGGAAAGAATAAATGGTAAAAGCCAGAGAAGGTCAGAGACCTTTCACCAAATGGTAAATCCGCCGTACGATGCGGCCGAGGCGGGTGTAGCGGATGCCCCAGTCGGTGAGGGCCTCTCGCATGGCAGCCTCCACTTCGGGATTGGCGGCGGGCTCTTGGCGAGTTAGCTCTATACGCCCTTCGAAGGGAGGGCGGTCGTAGTCGTAGCGCCAGAGCAGACGGGAGATGTTGAATGAAAAATGAAAAGTGAAAAATGAAAAATTTATTCCACTTAATCCGTAGTGGGTGCCGCCAGAGAGGCCGATGTTACGGACGAGCGTCTGTGAGGGATAGAGGCAGAGGCCTTCGGCTTTGCGGATGGCTATGCCCCAGCAGATGTCCCAGGGGATTGGGCTGCGGTTGAGGTCTTTCAGGCAGGGGAAAACGCCGCCGTACTCCATGGCTGAAAGCAAATCCGGCGACAGGCCTTCAAGAGCCTCCTCGCGCGTCGAAAAGTGCAAAAAACGCCCATTCCATCGATCGCGCCATGTGCCCCAGCCCCAACCGGCCATGAAGGGGGAGAAATAGAATGACGAGCGTCCGACGGTAGAGCGCAGCCCTCGTAATTCGTCATTGGCTTGTAGTCTGGTGAAGCCGCTGACGTGCATTACGCGCTGGTCGTCTCGATAGAGGCCGAGAGCATCGTTCATGAACTCGAGGAAGTGGGGAGCGGTGACGATGTCGTCCTCGAGAACGATGATGGTGTCGTGCTGCAGGAAGACATGGCCTATGCCCTCGATGATGTTGCGCTCGAGGTAGTAGTTCTCAGGGCGCTCCACGATGGTGATACTATTCAATGCTCGCGTGCGCGCAACCTCGTCCTCCACTTCGCGCAGCAACGCCCTCACCTCACGCACGGCTGCCCACGACGCTTTGTCACGCCCGCCGTCGGAGAAGACGTAGAGGTCGGTCTGCGACGCCAGGGTGTTGGCCATGAGCGCACGCAACGTGGCGCGTGTGTTGTCGGCACGGTTGTAGACGAAGAGGGCGACGGGGGCAAGAGCTTTGGGATTCATAATTGTCAATAACGGAATGGCGAGTCAGTCTTTCACTCTCTCCCGAACAGCCATTTCTTGAGGAAGGGGCTGACGCGGAGGACATGGCTTGTGAGGATGGAGAAGGCTACGACGAGGGAGGCGAGTAGCATAGCTACCGTCCCTTCGAGCATGAAGTTCTCGGGGTGGGCCTTGAACCATACGCCGACGTCGGGAAGCTTGGGAATGAAGAAGTAATGGATTAAATAGATGTCGAGCGTGCGGACTCCGATGTACTGCAGCGTGCGGCCGATGCGCGTGTCCTTTGTGAACCAAGAGCTGTAGTTGCGGAAAAAGGCCACGATGATCATTACGAGGGCGTACATCGACAGCGTGCGCGGCAGGTTGGCCCAGTGCATGTGCAGGTTGTGCCACTTCAGGTAGTCGCCGGCGCCGAGGAATGCCACGGCAATCAGCAGGGGGAAGAACCATTTGGAGTCGAACAGCCGCTGCACCTGAGGCCAGAAGCGATGCACGAGGTTGCCGAGGAGGAAGAAATGGAAGAAGCGTGCCAGCTCGGTGATGCTCGTCACCTTCCAGAAGTCACCTTTGTACCATGTAAACCATTTGGGCATGTAGAGCGTGGCGTAGGCGAAGAGGGCGACGAGCCATAAGCCCGCAAGCGCCACATTGCGGTGCTTGCGGATTAACAGACACACAGCGTAGTACACCAGAAACATCTCCATCAGAACCATCGTGAACCAGTAGCCGCCCTTAGTGGGGCTGGTCCAGGCATATTCCATCCGAGCCCAGAAGTCTTTGGCGACGATAGCGACGTAGGCCGTCATGAAGACTACGGTGGGCACTATCTGTACGCGCAGCTTTTTGGCTATGAGCTGGCTGGTGTCGCGCATGTTCCATGAGAACGAAGCCTTATAGGCCAGGAAGCCGCTGATGAAGAAGAAGAGGGGCATGCGGAAGAGCAGGCATACGGACATGAACATGGAGTACTTCGTATTCGTGTCGAAGCCGAAGCCGTAGATATGGTTTGTCACGACCATAAACATAGTGAAGCCGCGCAGGGCGTCGAGCCATTCCAGTCGTTGCTTAGTCATCGTAGAGTTCGAGTTTGTTGACGTGACCTTCAACGTGGTCAAGGTCGGGGAGTTGCATATAATCGCCGTATTGGGTCTGAAGCATGTGGTGGCTGTTCCCGGGCACTGAGAGCTGCACGCCCTCGAAGTCATGAGTCGAGAGCGGGAAGATGTCGCGCTCGTCATATACGATGTGGAAGGGGATGCCGTAGTCGTAGGTCAGCGTGCGGCCGCAGGTGACGCGGCTGATGAAGCGCAGGACGGGGAACGTGAGATGCTTGTTGACCCACGTGATGGCGCGGATGCGCAGCATGGCGAGGGAGCGGTTCCTGGCGGTGCGGAATATCTTGAAGGTATGGCCTTGCAGGGGCTCGGCGAAGAGGTGTGTCCACAGGCGCATCCGCTCGAATGGGAAGATGTCTATGTAGACACCGCGCTCACGGAAGACCTGGTCGTACGGGCACTCTTCCTCGAGCAGCGAGCGGCGGTCGCGCAGCTTAGCGAAGAAATAGAAGTAGTTGGGGTCGGTGTCGTTGGTCTGCAGGGCGATGTGCTCCGGCAGCTCTGTGGGCAGCACCTTCATCAGGCGCAGATAGTCCTTGCGCATGAGACCTACGTCGAGGTCGTCGTCCCAAGGTATGAAGCCATTGTGGCGGATGGCACCGAGCAGCGTGCCGCCGTAGAGGAAGTAAGGGATGTCGTGCTTGCGGCAGATGCGGTCGAGTTCAACCACCATCGCGAGCATCCGCTCCTGCTGCTTACGCAGCTGCGAGCCCTCGGGGTTGAACCTGGCTTTCAACGCCTCGGCATCGAAAGTAGCCTTAGTTTGCATTATGACATTTTATGTGTTAAGCCTGTTGTTTTGGTGTGCAAAGTTAACTAAAAAAGATAAAAAACAAGCTTTTGGCGCAAAAGTTTCACGCAAGTTGGACAATAATGGCAAATTAATCATACCTTTGCGGAAAGTAACACTTTAAAAAACTGATTATGACTATTGGTTATACCACTGGTGTCTACGACCTCTTTCACGTTGGTCACCTCAACCTGTTGAAGAATGCCAAGGGAATGTGCGACAAGCTGATCGTTGGCGTCACCGTAGACGAGCTGGTGGCCTATAAAGGCAAGAAGGCAATGATTCCCTTCGAGGATCGCATTGAGATAGTGCGCAGCATCAAGTACGTCGATGCCGCCGTGCCACAGTACGACATGGACAAGCTTGCAGCCTGCAAGAAGCTGGGTGCCAAGTTTCTCTTCGTGGGCGACGACTGGTATGGCACCGAGAAGTGGCGCGAGTACGAGAAAGAGTTTGAGGCCGAGGGCATCAAAATTGTTTACTTCCCCTACACCAAGGGCATCTCGTCAACGCAGATTACCAAGGCGCTCAATGCCGTACGCGGGCAGAGCCTGGAGGATGTTAAGTGAAACAGAGTAGGGATCAGAGAATAGCGATTATGACAGACAGGGATTTTTGCTTAAGCTCATATATTGCCTTCCGCTATATATGGAAGGAGGGTGTGGACTTTGCTGAAGGCTTTCAGCACAAGAACTTCCGCCCCGCAGCTGCCAGCGAGCACATAGCTGTGCGGACGTCAGAGGATATCGACCGCGAGATACAGAGTCAGTTTGACGTGCTCTACCGGAAGTACGACCGCATCGGGATCCTCCTCTCCGGCGGCATGGACAGCGCCTGCCTGGCTGCCTATCTCAAGCCAGGCAGCCACGCCTACACGTTCAACTCGACGTCCGGCGTCTTCGACGATGACATAGAGCGCGCAAAGAAATATTGCCAGAAGTGGCAACTGCAACACCACCTCATCGACATCACGATGGACGACTACGAGAAGTACACGCCCATCGTCATGCGCCATAAGTTCGCACCCGTCCACTCCATCGAGCCGCAGATCTACAAGGCTGCAGAAATGGCAAAGGCCGACGGCGTGCAGCTGATGATCGTAGGCGAGAGCGCCGACCTCATCTTCGGCGGAATGGACAAGCTTATCTCGCCCGAGTGGACCTTCGACGCCTTCGTGAAGCGTTACACTTTCCTCGACCCTGAACTGGTGCTGACGCACCCTGTCAGTCAGGCCGAACTCTTCGAACCTTACCGCCTCAGGAACGATGAGATCGACGTTTTTCGCTTCATGGACGATGTTTTCTCCATCGAGAGTTCCGGCTCGTACCTCAACGCCTTCGGCGCTGCCTGGCTGCCCTACTACGACCCTTACGCCCGCCTCGTCATGGCTGAGCCATTAGATATGCAGCGCGTACGTGGTGGCGAACCAAAGTACCTTGTCAGGGGGCTTTATGCCATCAAATACCCCGAACTGGAAATCCCCTTCAAGATCCCGATGCCGCGCCCTGTAGATGCCGTCTTCAAGAATTGGATTGGTCCCACGCGGCCTGAATTCCGCAAGGACATCCCAATGGACAAGCTCACCGGCAACCAGAAGTGGCAGCTTTGGTGCGCCGAGCAGTTCTTGAATATGCTATAAAGTAAGGCACCTGTCTTGCTTAAATAGACAAATCGCCTGTACCGGACGGTGCAGGCGATTTTTCGTATGCTTAAGTAGTATTGTGCTTAGATATCTTCCTGGAACAGAGGATCTTCGGGCATCACCATCACGGGCTTCTGCTCGTACTCCTTCAGCAGGGTTTCGGAGACGTACTGCTTGTCCACGACGAGGCGGAACATATATTCGCGGAACCAGCGGGCAGACATGATGATGTAGCCGTTGGCGCCAGAGGCTGTACCCCATGAGTTCTCGACCTTCCATTTCAGGGGCTTGCCCTGAGCGTCGAGATCCACGGCGGTGAGCGTCATGGCGTGTGTGGAGCCGCTGTCGAAGGTGGCGATGCGCTCGGCCTTGGTCATGGGGAACGTGGTTGCCATGAGCGCACCGTAGTCGAAGTTCTCAGTGTCGGCATAGCCGCGCTTGCGGTCGAGCTGCTTGCCTACGTCGTAAGAGCTATAGAGCTTGCGGCCGTCCTTCAGCTGGGCGATGGCCAGCTGTTCGATCTCCTCCATGGGCAGGTTGAGGTACTTCCAGTTGGTGCCGTCGTAGGTGTGGCGGTCCCATTCCACTTCGTAAGTCTTGTGGTATTCGCGGCGCGGGTCGTTCATCACCATGATGAATGAGCCTTCGAGCTGGCGGCCGCCCGTGAGTTCGGCGTAGAAGCTCTGGGGCGTATAGCGCTTGGCTTCGGTGCGCGTCTTGCCGCTCTTATCCTTGAAGGCGTAGGTGAACTCCTTCACGGGGTCGCCCAGCGTCAGCGTGAGCATACGGTAGATCTCGCCGAGCATCTCGGTCTTGCGCTTAGCCGTGGCATCAGCCTTCTTCTTGTCGGCCACCATGCGACGCAGTTCGAGCCCGTACTCGCGCAGCTTTGACGTGATGAGCTGCCGCATCTTAGCCGTATTCTCGGCGGAATAGGTCTCGGGGAAGACCTCGGCAGGCACGGCGCCATACTTGGGCGCCAGGTCAACGAGGCCGCAGTAGGTGCCGCCGTCGCCTATGGGATGCTGGAAGAAGAAGCGGACGCGCTCGTTCTCCATCGGTTCCTTGGCCGTGTCGAGGACGCCCTGCAGCATCAGGTTGCACTTCTCCAACTGGTCGTAGAAGAAGAGGTAGTCCTGCGAGAGCTCCACGGTGAGCGAGTCGGCGTGCTGGTGCGAAAAGTCGGAGCGCAGGGCGTTCATGGCCGAGAACATCCAGCAGCGGCCGCTCGACTTCTGGTCGGTGATGCTCTGCTTGGGTGTCTCCACGCTGAACTGCGTATCGATGGGGCCGGCGTTGGCACGGTTCCTGGCCAGATCGTCGATGGCGTTGGTGGCGATGGCGTTCGTCAGAGCGCGGCAGGCAGCGTTGCCCGTGTTGTCAGGCTGCGCCTTCTCGATGGTCGCGAGCATCTGCTGCGAGATGCCGCCTCCCGCAGTCTTCTGGGCAGTGGCACTGACGGTAACGGCCAGCGCAGCTGCGAGTAAAAGATTTCTTGTATTCATAATCTGATCAATATAATGAGTTAGTAATTATTTCTCTATTCAGCATTATTGAACACGCCACTTTTCTGACAGAGCAGGTCGACTTGCCCTTGTCCGTCGCGCTGAAGGATCGTTATCGGGACGTCGCCCAGACAGGCAGCGATGGGCGAGAAGGTGGAGCCGGCAGAGCCATAAATATGACGGGTGCGACTGAGGGCGTACATCTCCACGAGGGCGTCGCGAATGCCATCGGTCGATTCGCGTGTAGCTTCTGCCGGCGAGGTGATGACGCGGTCACCGTAGCGGTCAAAGAAATGCTGCTTCGTCGCCTCGTCGTCGGTGGCAAGGTAGATGCGGAGGTCGGAGTGCTGCCCGGCTTCTTGGTCAACGACGTTGGTGAAGAGTTCCAGCGGACTCTCGTCGATGGCTTGCAGGTGGTCGGTGCGGCGGATGTGGAGGCCGATGGTGTAAGGACTGAAGGCGGCCGTGCGCTCGTTGATGAGCCGTTGCACCTCGTCATTCGGTTGGAAGAGGCTGCGCAGGTCGTCGCTCGTCCACGGGCAGAAGTCGCGGTAGGCCGTCATCAGCCCTCCGCCCTGACGAAACCACGCTTCGTAGTCGAAGCCGTCTTTATTCAAATACCAGATCTGCGGCGCATAGATGATGTGGCGATAGTGGAGGCGTTGCAGCAGACGAGGCAGATGGAGGTTCTTGAGCGTGGGGCGGGCAAAGAGCAGGCGCTCGAAGCCTGTGGCGTCGCGTATGAACTCCCCCCCCCCGGAGGGGGCTTCCTTAAACAAATCATCAAACCTGCACCGCATCCCCCATTGAGAGGTCCACAGCACGCGCATGGGTATGCCCGTGCGCTCGGCCAAAGCATAAGCGGCTGCTGCCACGCGCATGCGGTTACCGAGCCCGCCTTCGAGTATGATTGTATTCGTTTTCATTGATTATTCCGTTGTCAGAAAGCCGACGTGCTTGTTTCCTTTCTCCATCAGCTGGCGGAGGTGTGCCTTGAGTGAGGCGGGGGTGACTTGCCCGATGAAATGATTCATTAAGAGACCTTATTCGTAATGGCGGATGCGGACGTCTATGCCCTCGAGTTGGGCAGGGACGTTGGTGACATCGGTCTGGCCGTAGTGGTAGGGGAACAGCACTTTGGGCTTAACCATCTTTGCGGCATTCACCAGCTGGTCTGTGGTCATCGTGTAAGGCTGGTTGCAGGGGAGGAAGGCGATGTCGATGTCCTTGAGGGCGGCCATTTCGGGGATGTCCTCGGTGTCGCCGGCTATATAGATGCGCAGGCCGTCGAGGGTGAGGATATAACCATTGTCGCGCCCCTTGGGGTGGAACTGCAGATGACCTTCCGTGGTGTTGTAAGCCGGCACGGACTCAACGGTGATGTCGTCGGCAAACTGCAGCTTGTCGCCATTCACCATCGCCTTTCCGCTACCGTACATCTCGGCACAACGTTTGTTCATGACGAGCTGCGTCGTCGCGGCCGTCAGCGTGCCAAGGGCGGCTTTATCGAAGTGGTCGCCGTGCTCATGCGTGACAAAGATATAGTCGGCCTTCGGCATTGCAGAGTAGTCGACGGTACGGTTGCCTAACTTCGTCACAGGGTCAACCATAATCTCTCGTCCGTCGTATTCTATGCGTATGCTGGCGTGCATGAGGGCGTGGAACTTAACGGTCTTGCCGCCCCCGGTCTTGAAAGAGTCGACCTCGTAGGCGTCCGTAGTCACGGGTTTATCGGAGTTTTGAACAGTCTGTTGGCCACAGGCAGAACCCAGTCCCAGCGCGGCCAGAAGGCAAGCAATAGTCTTTTTCATCGTAGGTCGTTTTTTATGTGTTTGTAAGTTGTTTACTATCTCTCTTGAAGATATAGTCGATGCTCTCGCGGAGAATCCGTGCACGGGCTATCCAAAGGATGCCGACGTAGAGGACTACGGCGATGAGGATGCGGAGGAAGAGACGGAGCCAGGAGATGGGAATAGCGCGGGTGGTGAAGTAGGCGGCTACCATGACGGCGAATGCAAAGACGAAGAAGGGCGCTATGTCCTTAAAGGCGTGCAACCAGCTGAGGCCGATGAGGCGGCGGGCGCAGGCTTGCCAGACGATGAGCCAGGCGATGTTCAGGGCGACGTAGAAGATGACCATGGCTGTCAGCTTGTAGCCTAAGGCGTGCAAGACGATGATGCCGCCCCAGACGAGCGCACAGTTCACGAGGCCGATGACCATATTAATAGTAGAACGCCCGCACGAGATGACGAGGTTGGAGTAGAGCGTCACCACGGGCGAGAAGGCGCCGTAGACGCAAAGCATAGTCATCAGCAGCGCACTCTCGTGCCACTTCTCGCCTACAAGAAGCACGATGAAATCCTCGGCGATGAGGGCGAGGCCTAAGAGACAGGGGAAGCTGACGAAGCAGGTGAAGCGGAGGAGCTTGCGGAAAGTGTTCAGGATGCCAGCGACGCTGGCATCCTGAACACTTTCCCTCAGCACCGGCTGCGCCACTCCCTGCACCATACCTCCTATGGTAGCTATGGCACGGTCGTTCCACTTGCGGGCATTGTCGTAGATACCGGCAATGTAGCCACCAGGGAAGAAGCGGTTGAGGAGAACGCCAAAAGCGTTGTTGTTGAATTGGAAAGCCAAGCTATTGACAAGGAGCTTGGACGAGAAGCCAAACATCTGTCTAGCTGGGCGGAGAAGAGTGAAAAGAGAATGAGTGAAAAGTGAAAAATAAGATTTACTCTTGGGCGCATAAAGACCTTGTAACTTATATTTTTCACTTTTCACTCTTTCATTTTTCACTTCTTCCTGCACCGCAGGAAGGCTCGGTCGCCAAGGCGAGAACAGCCAGGCGAAGGCGGTGACAGAGGCAACGTAGACAAGGCTCTGTGCTGCAAGCCCCCAGAAGGCGAGACCGGCATAGACCAGACAGATACCAACTATGCCGGAGATGACGATGGAAGCCATCTGCATGATGCTCGTCTGCCTGACCATCAGGTGCCCGAAGAGATATGCGCGCTGCGCAGTGCCGAAGCTGGAGAAGACGAAGCCGATGAATGCGAAACGACCGAGCGGGCAGAGCACAGGCTCATTGTAGAAGTCGGCGATGAGAGGTGCTGCAAGAAAGAGGATGACGTAGAGCGCTATGCCCACGAGGATGTTGAACCAGAATACGGCGTTGTACTCTTCGTGCGTCGGCTCGCGCTTGTTGGCCAGTGCTGCCGTGAAGCCGCTCTCCTGCAATACGCTGGCGATATTGGAGAAGATGACCAGCGCCGCCACCTTACCAGAATCCTCTGGAGTAATGATGTTGAGGATCCACACGCCAAAGACCACCTGCAGCAACTGCACCATGCCGTTGCTGAGGCCTCCCCAGATGAGGCCTTGAGCCGTACGTTGTTTGAGGTTCATATAGTCAGACTACGTGTCAAGGACTAAGCTGTCAGTCAGCTAACGTGGCGATAGCAAAGTCCATGCGTCGCAGCACCTCGTCCTTTCCGAGGAAGGCTGCGAGGCCGTACATGTCGGGACCTTGACCTTCGCCTACGAGGCATACGCGCCAGGCGTTCCATGGCTTGATGCCAGTCTGTTCCACCCAAGGGTCTACGACGGCTTTCTGCCCTTCTACGGAGAAGTCGTCGATGGTGGCCAGCACGTCGCGCAGCTGCTGCATCTCGGCGGCTGTGCCTTCCTTCCAGTTCTTCTTGACGAACTTGTCCTCGCGGTCGAACGATGCCGGAGCGACAAAGAAGAAGCGGCAGAGGGGCCAGAGGTCGCTGACGAATGAGATGTTGCGTTTCTTGGTGCCCTCCTTCGTTTCGTACTCGATGACCTTAGACTTCATCATGCCCACGACTTCGGCGGCACGCTCCTCGCTGCAATCGATGCCCTGCTCACTGAGTAGCTTCACAAAGGCGGGAGCCCACTCCTCATCACTGAGCTTCATGAGGTATTCGCGATTGAACCAGAAGCCCTTGACATAGTCGAAACGGGCGCCATTCTTGGAGCATTTCTCGAGGTTGAACTTCTCGATGAGCTCCTGCATCGACAGGATTTCCTGATCGTCGCCTGGATTCCAGCCGAGGAGGGCGAGAAAGTTGACAACAGCCTCGGGCAGGTAGCCCTTCTCACGGTAGCCCGATGAGACGTCGCCGCTCTTGGGGTCGTGCCATTCGAGCGGGAAGACGGGGAAACCGAGGCGGTCGCCGTCGCGCTTCGAGAGCTTGCCCTTGCCGTCGGGCTTCAGCAGCAGCGGCAGGTGGGCGAAGCGGGGCATCGTATCCTGCCAGCCGAAGGCGCGATAGAGCAGCACGTGGAGCGGTGCCGAAGGCAGCCATTCCTCGCCGCGGATGACGTGAGTGACTTCCATCAGGTGGTCGTCGACGATGTTCGCCAGGTGATATGTCGGCAGCTGGTCGGCGCTCTTCCAGAGCACCTTGTCGTCGAGGATGGAGCTGTTGATGCAGACGTCGCCGCGGATGATGTCGTCGACGTGCACGTCCTCGCCCGGCTGGATTAGGAAGCGGACTACGTAGGGGTGCCCTTCGGCGATAAGGCGGTCGGTCTCTTCCTGCCCGAGTGTGAGTGAATTGCGCATGCTCATTCTCGTGGAAGCGTCGTACTGGAAGTTCTCGACTTGCTCGCGCTTGGCGGCAAGTTCCTCGGGTGTGTCGAAGGCGATGTAGGCGCGCCCGGCATCGAGCAGCCGCCTGACATACTCTTTATATATCTCCTTGCGCTCGCTCTGGCGATAGGGGCCATGGTCTCCTCCGAAGCTTACGCCCTCGTCGAACTCGATGCCGAGCCAGCGGAACGACTCAAGGATATATTCCTCGGCCCCGGGCACGAAGCGCGTCGAGTCGGTATCCTCGATGCGGAAGATAAGTTCGCCTCCGTGTTGGCGTGCGAAAAGATAGTTATAGAGGGCGGTGCGGACGCCGCCGATGTGGAGCGGTCCGGTGGGTGATGGCGCAAAGCGAACGCGCACTTTCTGAGTATTCATTTTCGTTGTTCTTTTAAATTTTTGTGCAAAAATACGGAATTTATTGCATTCGGGCGAAAGATTTGTTGTATTTTTGCACATTCAATGATTAATAATAGTTTATGAGTAGATATAACAAACCCTTCGCTCATGGCTGGCGCGACATCCTCGCGCAGGCGCTCATTTCTGCGGCCTTCATCGCGCTGATAGTGTGGTTCCAGCCCCGCGGCAGCCGTTCGCTCATGAGTTTCGACGTTGGTCGTCCATGGCCCTACGGACAGCTCATAGCGCCTTTCGACTTCCCCATTTTCAAGACCGACGCCCAACTCTCGCACGAGCGCGACAGCGTGCGACAGCTTTACGAGCCATATTTTGAGCTTCAGACGCAGGTGGAGACTAATCAGATGAAAGCACTGCGCTCGTCATTACGCTCGCAGAGCTCATCGGAGCTGCCCCTCTCCTACCGCACGTTTATCGAGCGACGCGTTCACGAAGTCTACGACATCGGCATCATCAGCGCCGAGGACTTTCAGCGTCTGCGTGCCGACAGCATACGCAACATCCGCGTCTTCTCTGGCACAGATGCCCAGACGCGCCCCGTCTGGCAGATACTCAGCCCCAAAGCAGCCTACGATTTCCTGTTCGTGAACGCCGACAGCCTCGGGCTCACGCGCAGCAAGCTCACCAAGCTCGGGCTCAACAGTTTCATCACCCCCAACCTCACTTACGACGAGACCAAGTCAGATGCCCACTGGAACGAGCTCCTCGGTTCGCTCTCGCCCAGTTCGGGCATGGTGCTGGCCGGCCAGGGCATCATCGACCGCGGGAATATAGTGACCGAGCGCGACGCCCAGATCCTCGGGAGCTACGAGCGGGCCGTGGCGGCTCGCAACAGCACCAGCCGCGAGAACAGCCTCATCGTCATTGGGCAGATAATGTACGTAGCGGTGATCGTAATGTGCCTTGTGTTCTATTTCAACCTCTTCCGCCGCGACTACATCAGCAGCCGCCGCAGCGTCCTGCTGCTCGTGCTCCTGCTGCTGGCCTACCCTCTGCTTACGTGTTTCCTGGTGCGCCACACACTGCTCTCAGTCTATCTGATTCCGTATGTCATGCTGTCCGTGTTCGTGCGGGTGTTCATGGATTCCCGCACAGCCTTCTTCACCCACGTGTGCATGGTGCTGCTCTGCGCCCTGTCACTGCGCTATCCCTTTGAGTTCATAGCCACTCAGCTTGCGGGTGGTCTCGTAGCCATCTACACCCTGCGTGAGCTCTCAGAGCGCTCGCAGATCTTCCGCACCGCCATATTCTCTACGGGCACGATGCTCATCGTCTACGCCGGCCTCGACTTCATCCACGGCCGACAGCTCATGGGCGACACCAGCCTTACGCGCGTTGACTTCTCGATCTACCAGCACATCGTAATCTCAGGTGTCATGGTGGTCTTTGCCTATCCGCTGATGTACCTCATCGAGCGCCTCTTCGGCTTCACCAGCAACGTGACGCTCGTAGAGCTCTCCAACGTCAACCGCCAGCTCCTTCGCCGCCTCTCGGAGGTCGCTCCCGGCACATTCCAGCATTCGATGCAGGTGGCTAACCTCGCTGCCGAAGTGGCCTTGAAGATAGGAGCCAAGAGCCAGCTCGTGCGAACGGGTGCCCTCTACCACGACATAGGCAAGATGCAGAACGCTGCCTTCTTCACCGAGAATCAGGCGGGAGGCGTCAACCCGCACCAAAAGTTGGACGCCAAGGAGAGCGCACGCATCATCATCAGCCATGTAGCCGACGGCGAGGCGCTGGCCGACCGCCACGAGCTGCCGCGCATCATCCGCGACTTCATCTCGACCCACCACGGCAAGGGCCTGGTGAAATACTTCTACGTCACCTACAAAAACCAGCACCCCGACGAGGTCGTGGACTACTCGGCTTTCTCCTACTCCGGCCCCGACCCGCTCACCGCCGAGCAAGCCATCCTCATGATGACCGATGCCGTAGAGGCCTCGGCTCGCTCGCTCAAGGAGTACACAGAGGAGAGCATAGCCGAGCTCGTCGACCGCATCATCGACACACAGGTGGCCGAAGGGCATTTCGCCAACTGCCCCATAACCTTCAAGGACATTCACACGGCCAAGGAGGTTTTCAAGGAAAAGCTTAAGACTATATACCACACCCGCATCAGCTACCCAAAACTGCAGAACAGCGAGAAACCTGCCGCCGAATCTGAGACCAAGAACGAGCATACGTGACGACAGGTCACTGATGACATTATTACCGTTTCATCCCCTCACCCCCTAATCCCTCATTAAAACAAAGAATACAGCATGGCCGAAATAACCCCGATGATGAAGCAATTCTTCGACCTGAAGAGCAAGCACCCCGACGCCATACTGCTCTTCCGCTGCGGAGACTTCTATGAGACCTACGCTCAGGATGCCATAGAGGCTGCCGACATCTTGGGCATCACACTCACCAAGCGCAACAACGGGCGCGAAGGCGAGAGCACAGCAATGGCCGGTTTCCCGCACCACGCCCTCGACACCTACCTGCCTAAGCTCGTGCGCGCCGGGCGCCGCGTGGCCATCTGCGACCAGCTCGAGGACCCTAAGCTGACGAAGAAACTCGTGAAACGTGGCATCACAGAGCTCGTCACGCCTGGAGTGGCACTCACCGACGCCGTGCTCAACCATCGCGAGAACAACTTCCTCGCTGCCGTACACTTCGCCAAGGAGGACCTCGTGGGCGTCAGCTTCCTCGACGTCTCCACGGGCGAATGGCTCGTGGCCGAGGGGCCGGCAGAGTATGCCGACAAGCTCATGGGTAACTTCAGCCCCAAGGAGGTGCTCTACGAGCGGGGACGGAAGGGCCTGTTCGAGGGCTGCTTCGGCACAAAATACGTAACATACCAGCTCGACGACTGGGTGTTCACTGCCCAGACTGCGCGCGACAAGCTCACGCGCCACTTCCACGTCCGCAACCTCAAAGGCTTCGGCGTGGACGATCTGCGGGCCGCAGTCATCGCCGCAGGCGCCATCATGCAGTACCTCGAACTGACGCAGCACACGCAGCTTTCCCACATCACACGCATCACTCGCATAGAAGAAGAGCGCTACGTCAGGCTCGATAAGTTCACCGTGCGCAACCTCGAACTGCTGCAGCCCCTGAACGACGGCGGACGCTCGCTGCTCAGTATCATCGACCGCACGACCACCCCCATGGGAGCCCGCATGATAGGGCGCTGGCTCATCTTCCCCCTGCGCGACATCGGGCAAATCAATGCGCGCCTCAACGTCGTCGAGCACTTCTTCCGCCAGCCGGAATTCCGCGACACAATAACGGAACAGCTCAGACTCATAGGCGACCTTGAGCGCATAACGTCGAAGGTCAGCGTGGGGCGCGTCTCGCCGCGAGACCTCGTAGCGCTGCGCGTAGCTCTGCAAGCAATAGAGCCAATAAAGCAAGCATGTCTGGCGGCCGACGAACCAACGCTGCAACAGTTCGGGCAGCAGCTGAGCCCCTGCACCGACATTCGCGAGCGCATAGCGCGTGAGGTAATGCCAGACCCGCCGCTCACCCTGCAGAAAGGCGGCGTCATACGCGACGGCGTAAACCCCGAACTCGACGAGCTCCGCCGAATTGCCAACGGCGGGCGCGACTACCTCCTCGAGCTGCAACAGCGCGAAGCCCAGGCGACCGGCATACAGAGCCTTAAGGTAGCCTACAACAACGTCTTCGGCTACTACCTCGAAGTGCGTAATACATATAAAGAAAAGGTGCCTGCCGACTGGATACGTAAGCAGACACTCGTCAATGCAGAACGATATATAACACAGGAACTTAAGGAATACGAAGAGAAAATCCTGGGCGCAGAGGACAAAATACTCGCCCTCGAGAGCAAACTATTCGCCGAACTCGTAGCGGCAGTAGGAGCCTTCACGCAGGACTTCCAGCGCAACGCCCACCTCGTGGCTCAGCTCGACTGCCTCCTCTCCTTCGCACTCGTGGCCGCCGAGAACCGCTACATACGCCCCGTGGTCGACGAAAGCACCGAGATAGACATACACCAAGGACGCCACCCCGTGATAGAATGTATGATGCCCCCGGGCGAACGTTACATTGCAAACGACGTACGCCTCGACACAGCCGGCCAGCAGATACTCATCATCACGGGACCAAACATGGCCGGTAAGAGCGCTTTGCTCCGCCAGACAGCACTCATTACCCTCATGGCCCAGATTGGCTGCTTCGTGCCCGCGGAGAGTGCACGCATAGGCTGGGTCGACAAAATCTTCACACGCGTAGGTGCCAGCGACAATATCAGCGTGGGCGAATCGACATTCATGGTCGAGATGAGCGAGGCGGCCAATATCCTCAACAACATAAGCGAGCGATCGCTCGTACTCTTTGACGAGCTCGGGCGCGGCACCTCAACCTACGACGGCATATCCATAGCATGGGCCATAGTGGAATTCATACACGAGAACCAGCAAGGCCACGCCCGGACGCTCTTCGCAACCCACTACCACGAGCTCAACGAGATGGAGAAACACTTCGCACGCATCAAGAACTTCAACGTCAGCGTGCGCGAGCTACGAGGAAAAGTTATCTTCGTGCGCAAGCTCGAGCCCGGAGGCTCGGAACACTCTTTCGGCATTCACGTGGCACGCCTGGCGGGAATGCCAAAGGACATCGTCCGCCGCGCTGAGACAATCCTACGCCAGCTCGAGTCGAGCGCCGACCGCGAAGGCCTCGGCATGGGCGCAAAAATCGGCAACCTGCCCGACGATAGCCACATGCAACTGTCCTTCTTCCAGCTCGACGATCCCGTGCTTTGCCAGATACGCGACCAAATCCTCGGCCTCGACATCAACGCACTCACGCCCATCGAAGCCTTGAATAAACTCGACGGCATAAAACGAATACTGGCGGGTAAATAAAACAAAAGCGGCGGCACAACGGTGCCGCCGCTTTTGTCATTTCTTCGAAGAAGTGAGATTGAACAAAGGGCGCTGTATGTCATCCTTCCACTTGCTGCCGCAAGCCACTACGCGCAAGTCGGCATCAGTAAGGATATAATAGGGCAGAGAAGTGATGGAAAGCTGGCTGACAAGTGGGGTATCCCACGACTGACGGTAGCAGCGCGAGTCCCAAATGAGCGAGTCGTAGCGGCAGGTGGTGCGATACTCGTCGGGGTTGGTGTCGAGGCTTATGCTTACTACCCTCACCTGCTGCCGCCCAGAGAGCTGTTGCGACTGCCGGTGAGCCTTCATCAGGAAGTAGAAATCCTCAGTAGTCTCGCGCATCCAGGAGGCCCAAAACGTCAGAAGCACCGGGCGGCCCGGACGCAGACGAATAATCGTGCTGTCGGCCGTGACGCCGTCGGGCGGCAAGTCTATCTCGCCAAGCTTCTGCCCCACCTCCACACCGGCGCCTTTGCCTGCCGCGCCTGAGGTGAGCGAACGCATATAGGTGCTGATGCGGCTGTCGGGCTTAGTGGCAATGAACTCCTTCATGGCAGCAGAGAGCTGCTCGGGCCTGTCGTTGAAGTGAGCCATGCGGAACTCGGTGTACTCCTTGTTCTCGTCGCTGCCGAGCACGTTGATGGCCCGCAACTGCGAAGCGTCGCCGACGATGCGAAGGTCGTCGCCTGGACGGGCAAAGATGACCTGCAGGCTGAGATTGGGATAGATGAGAAAGAAGGTAGCCTCATTCTCTAACAGCGTCTGCCACTTAAAACGGCCGTCGCTGACGGTGATAGTGTCAAGACGATCGAGGCCGCCGTCAGGACTATAGATATAGAACTCCGCCTGCTCGAGGTTGGCGATTTCACCCTGAAGGCGGAAGCGGCGCGAATCAGTGCAGGCTACTATACATAAGACAAAAGATAAATAATAAACGATAAATAATAAATATTTTCGGCTGCGGCAATACATAGTAGCAACGGACTTATTTATCATTTATCGTTTATTATTTATCATTTCCTGCCGTATGGCTTACTTCAGCAGGCCAGCGATAGTGGAAGCATACTTGGCGAACTCGAGGTCGCGGGCAGCACGCTGAGCCAGACCGGGATTCTTCTGCAGGGCTGTCTGCAAGTTGCTCACCAAAGCAGATGCATCACCCTTGCGTGCAGCGAGGATAGCGCCGAGGTAAGAAGTGTAGGCATCGGCATTCTTGATGCCTGCAAGCGTGGCAGTGGCAGCCACATAGTCCTTGTTGAGGATTTGAGCCAGCAGAGCGCTGTTGCTCTTCACGCCGGCCAGGTTGGCAGCGGCAGCAGCGTAGTTGCCCTTGGCGAGATTGAGGTTGCCAAGCACTTCGTTGTAGCTGTTGGCACCCACACCCTTCGAGAGCAGAGCTTCAGCCTCAGCTGTCTGTCCCTTAGCCAAGGCGAGCAGAGCCTCGTTGGTGGCCACCTCGGGGCTGTTGGCATTAAGGCTCTTGGCCTTAGCCAGATAGTTGGCAGCGGAAGCTACGTCGCCATTCTGATAAGCGAGGTTGGCAAGGTTGTTGTAGGCACGGGCATCGCTCTGGAAGAGCTGGGCAGCCTTCTCATACCAAGCCTGCTTCTGGGCGTTGTCCTCCTGAAGGGCGGCACCGTAGAGCACTTCCTCGACGCTGAGCTGGCTGGCATCGGTCTTGAACTGGTCAAGGATCTGCTCGTCAGAGCGGCCGATGACATTGTAGTTGGCGATGAGGCGTGCGCGGCGCAGCTCAGGCAGGATGCCCTTAGCAAGCTCGTCATACACGACACTCATGTTGCGAATCTGCTGCTCGCGCTCGGCGGGATCCTGATACATAGAGAGGACGCGAAGGATGACATCCTTGTCCTGAATGTTGCTTTCGCTGACAAGTTGCTGGAAGCCGTCCCAGTCCTCAGCGGTGAACTTGGTATCGACGTCGGCCGTCATGCGATTCTTCTTCAGCTGCTGAGCCACGTAAGCGCTGGAGGTGTTCTGTCGTTTCTCGGCCAGCTGGGCGTTGAAATCGTAGCGGCCCTCGGGCGAAGCGTAGGCGCTGACCTCGATGTTCTGCAGCTGCAGTGTCTCCTGATTATCATTAATCTCTTTCAGAATCTTCACGAAGTCCTTGATGCTGGTGCTGTTGAGCTCGCTGGCGCGGACGTTAGCCTGGTTCACGAGGTACTTAATCTGCGCTTCCTGCTTCTGCTTCATGATGCGCTGGTAGGCATCAGGAGCAAGGGCCGGATTCACACTGGCGAGGGTGTTCTTCAACAGCTCGCTGGTTGCCACCACGCCGTAGCCCACCTTCAGGTCGGGCAGGCTGACATTCTTCTTGCCTTTCTTGGCATCAAAGCGCAGGTAGAGGTCGCTCTGCTGCATAGCATCTACGAAGGGGAAGGCAGCGCGTACAGTGTAGTTGCCACCGGCTTTATAGGCCACCGTAGTGCCGTTGCCCAGCACTTTCTCACCCTGGAAGGTAGATGGAGCCGATGTGGCTTCGCCGCCAGTGTACTTAAGCACGGGCGTCACGCCAAGGGTCACCTTCTTCTTCATATACTTCTCGGGGAAAGTGACATTGATTGTAGCAGGGACCTCGCCACCAACGGCCTCAAGCGGGGTGGGAGTTACGCGGACGTTGTCTGCACTGAGTTGTTTCAGTTTGCCGCAGGAACCGAGTGCGAGAGCACCAAGGGCTGCGATGGTGAACAATGTAAGTTTACGCATGATTGTATAAATATTAAAGTTTGTTGTACAAAGATTTGTGGGTGCAAAGGTAAGGCAATAAATTGAAAGTCGGAAATTGAAAGCAGAAAAAAATTCTTTTACTATGATTTTAGGTGGAACTCTCTATATTTCGCGGGTGATGATGAAGTATTTCTTCGCGTAGGCGTTGCCGGTTGACGTGCATGTAAATCTCAGTAGTGCCAATCTCTTCGTGCCCCAACATCTCCTGAATGGTTCGCAGGTTGGCCCCACCCTCAAGCAGATGCGTGGCAAAACTGTGGCGGAATGTGTGGGGCGAGACGGTCGACCGTATGCCGGCAGCCAGACAAAGCACCTTCACAATGTGGAATATGGTTATGCGCGAGAGCCCCGTACCGCGACGGAAGCTCACGAACACCGTGTCCTCGTGGCCTGGACGTATGGCAATCTCGGCTCGCTTCTCGAACCAAAGCTGCAGCTCAACCACGGCACTTGGCGCTATGGGCACCAGCCGCTCCTTCTTGCCCTTGCCGTGGACACGAATGAAGCCCTCGTCGAGGAAGAGGTCCGACATCTTCAACCCACACAGCTCGCTCACCCGCAAGCCGCAGGAGTAGAGGGTCTCAATAATAGCGCGGTCGCGCTGGCCCTCCGCCTTTGTCATGTCAATGGCCGCGATGATACTGTCAATCTCCTCTATCGTCAACACGTCAGGCAGGCGGCTGCCACGGGCAGGCGACTCAAGCATGTCGCACGGATCAGCGGCAATCTCGCTTTCGAGGTACAGGAATTTAAAGAACGAACGCACGCCCGCAAGTATGCGAGCTATCGAACGTGTAGTGATACCCACATCCATGAGCGTTGCCACAAACGTCTGTAGTTGCCCCGTCGTTGTATTGCGGTAGTCAGTACCTTCAGCCTCGAGAAAAGAAAGCAACTTATCGAGATCCTTGGTATAGGCCTCCAGTGTATTGTCTGAGAATCCGCGCTCAAGACGCAGATATTGTCTATAGTGGCGAAAGATAGGGTCAGTCATGCTTAGCGTTTAGTGCCCGCAAAGATAACTCAATATCCATTCCACGCCAAACATTTGACGTTAAAAAAGTCTTGCAACAGCCTGCTTCACCCCCGACCACTTCACGCCTAAATCAAAAGTGCGGCCTGCGCAAGAGACAGAGGACGCAAAAAAAGCAGCGCGGGGACGCTTGTCCTCACGCTGCTTATATATATAAATAATTAATGTAGCTGAATTATGCTTCCTTCTCCTTAATCTTGCTACCCATGATGAGGTAAGCCACGGGAGCTGCGATGAACATAGAAGTGAGCGTACCGATGACGACGCCGAGCATCATAGCAAAGGCGAAGCTGCGAATGCTGGCACCGCCGAAAGCGAAGATGAACAGCAGGACGATGAACGTAGAGACTGACGTGTTGATGGTACGTGTCAGGGTTGCGTTCAGCGACTGGTTGAAGAGCAGCTGCTTGTCGCGCTTGGGATAGAGGCCGAGGTTCTCGCGGATACGGTCGAAGACAACCACCTTATCGTTGATGGAGTAACCGATACAGGTCAGCAGAGCGCCGATGAAGGTCTGGTCAATCTCGAGCGAGAAGGGCATCCAACCCCAGCAAGCGCTGTACATGCCGAGGATGAAAATGGTATCGACAGCCAGGGCGGTGATAGCACCAAAGGAGAAGGCCCAGTTGCGGAAGCGTACGAGGATGTAGACGAAGATGACGATCAGCGCCAGGATGACAGAGATGATAGCGCCGCGGGTGATGTTCTCAGCGATGGAAGGTCCTACCTTCTGCGAGCTGATGATGGAGCCTCCGGCACGCTCGTCGCGGTTGATGAAGTTGTCGACAGTAAGGTCGCTGCTGAGCTGTCCGCCCTGCTTGAGGACGTCGAAGAGCTTCTGCTCGATCTCAGAGTCAACTTCCATGCCGTCCTCGTCGATTCGGTAGTTGGTTGAGATGCGCAGTGTCTTGCCTTCTGTTCCGAGGGCGATGACGCTGGTGTTGCTCTCGGGGAATGCCTCAGCGAAGAGCGGGCGTACGCTCTCGGGCGACACTTCCTTCTCGAACAGGACTACGAAGTTCCGACCGCCGGTGAAGTCGATGGAGCGTGAGAAGCCACGGTTGGCCCAGCTTACGACAGCGAGGAGGACAATGGCACCGAAGATGGCGAACGAACGCTTGTAGGCGCCCATGAAGTTGTAGTTGGTGTTGGAGAGGAACTTGCGAGAGAGAGGTGTGGTGAATGTAAGGTCGAGCCACTTCTCCTTCGACATCATCGAGTCGAACACAACACGTGTGAGGTATACAGCGGTGAAGAAAGAGATGATGATACCGATGATGTAGGTTGTGGCGAAGCCGCGGATAGGACCTGTACCGAAGTAGTAGAGGATAATACCCGTGAGGATGCTCGTCACGTTGGAGTCGATGATGGCGCTGAAGGCATTGCTGTAGCCGGCCTGCATGGCCTGGCGCACAGGCTTGCCGCCGCGCATCTCTTCCTTGGTACGCTCGAAGATAAGCACGTTGGCGTCAACGGCCATACCGAGTGTCAGCACCATACCTGCGATACCACTCATGGTCAGGGCAGCCTGGAAACTCGTGAGAATACCGAGTGTGAAGAAGAGGTTGAAAAGAAGGGCGCAGTTAGCAACCATACCTGGGCGGAAGCCGTACATGGCAACCATGTAGAGCATCAGTGCGATGAAGGCGAGAATGATGGAGATGAAGCCCTGGCGGATAGATTCCTGGCCAAGGGTAGGACCTACGATTTCCTCACTTACGATGTTTGCGGGTGCGGGCATCTTACCGGATTTGAGCACGTTGGCAAGGTCGCGGGTATCCTCTGCTGTGAAGTTACCCGTAATCTGTGAGTTTCCTCCGGTAATCTCGTTCTGCACATTGGGTGCGCTGTAGACGTAGTTGTCAAGCACGATAGCGATGGGACGGTGGACGTTAGCCTTTGTCAGGGCCGCCCAGCGACGGGCGCCCTCTACGTTCATCTGCATGCTGACACAGGGGCGGCTGTTCTGGTCGTACTCGTCCTTGGCATCGGTGACGACGTCTCCCTCAAGGGGTGCACGGCCGTTACGCTCGGTGACCTTGATGGCGTAGAGCTCATAGACCTCGTCGTTCTTGTCGATACCCTTGACGCCCCAGAGGAGTTTCATATCTGTGGGGAGGACAGCTTTGGCTTCAGGGGTTTCGAAGAGCGCGCTGATTGCCTCGAGGTCGCGCTTGCTGGCATAGCCTACGCAGGCGCCGTTGTCCTGCTGGAGCACTTGCAGACGGGCGAGCAGCGGATGCTGTTTGAGAGCTTGCTCGTCAGCCTGGGCGCTTTGGGCTTCAGCCTGGGCGTTGGCAGTCTCGGCAGCAGCGCCTTTGGCGATTGCAGCGAGTGCGTCGTCGGCGGTAGCCTTGGCGCTGTCGGCCACTTCTGCGGCAGCGTCAGCCTCGGCTGTTGTCTCAGCTACCTCGGCAGCTTCTTCAGCCTTAGCCTCACTGGCATTGGCCTCTACACCGGCGGCAGCGAGCTTGCTGTCGAGCTGAACGAGGAATGGAACGGCTTCGCTGGTTGTGTAGGTCTCCCAGAACTCGAGGTTAGCAGAGCCCTGCAGGAGCTTACGGACGCGCTCTGGCTCCTTGATACCGGGGAGCTCGACCATGATGCGCCCTTCCTGTCCTTCGAGAGCCTGTATGTTGGGCTGTACGACGCCGAAGCGGTCGATACGAGTACGGATGACGTTGAATGAGTTGTCGATAGCAGCCTTTACTTCGTCGCGCAGCACTTTTTCCACTTCACGGTCGGAGGTCTTGGTGTTGACCTTTCCGCGCAGCTGCTGGGTTGCGAAGAGCTCTGCGAGATTGCTATTAGGGGCAATGGCCTTGTAGTCCTTGACGAAGAGCGAGATGAAGTCGTCCTTGCCTTCCTTGGCCTCTTGCTTGGCCTGTGCAATAGCTTGCTTGAAGTTAGCGTCGTCCTTGTGGTCGGCCAGTGCTTCTACTACGTCTGGCACGCTGACTTCGAGGATGACGTTCATGCCGCCCTTAAGGTCGAGGCCGAGGCCGATACCCATTTCGCGGCACTCTTTAAGCGTCCAAACGCCGAAATAGACTGGCTCGTTTGTGAGCGAGTCGAGATAATGTTGTCCTGCGGCTTCACCCTGCAGGGCGGCAATCTTCTCGGCTTTCTTCTCGTGGTGACGGGTCACAAACGAGAAACTCAGGTAGAAGATGCAGACCAGAGCGAGCAGGACTGCGAACACTTTTACAAATCCTTTGTTTTGCATTTTGTTTTAGAGTTTATTTAGTGATTTTAGTTATAGTCAGCCAAAATAGCGCGCAAATATAGTGGTTTTTTTATTTACGCGCACGTTTTATTAAGCAAATATTTGATTTTTGATGTGTTTTTTATGCTTATCGGTTGCTTTTGGGTGAAAGAACGGTATAAATAGGGCTGTGATCAGACAGGGTCATATCTCCGTCGACGCGGGTTGTGTGGCTCGTCCAGTGTTGTGGGCTGAAAAGTATGTGATCGATGCGCACGGGGAAGCCTTGCTCGCGGAAGGTCAGCCCCAGGCCGTTGCCGCTCTGGCGGAAGGCGCTGGTGAGCTGGCGTGTCAGCACTCGGTGTGTGTAGGACACGGGCGTGTCGTTGAAGTCTCCACAAAGGATTACTGGCCTTGGCAGCCATGCGTTTACGATGCTGTCGATGGTGTTGACCTGTACGGCCCGCTTCGGTGCCGCTTCAGAGAGCAGGTGCAGCAGTGGCTTCACGTCTCCGATTAGCGAGTCGGGCGTGATGTTGCGGCTGTTGGGGTTGGCCGTCTGCTCGAGTGCGTCGACATATCTCTGCTTCATCTCTGGGCTGAAATGATTGCTCTCGAAGTGGTTGTTTATCAAGAGTATGGTATCAGTGCCCCATAGCAGATGAGCGCACAGGCTCGAGTTGCTCTGCGAGTCGAACCGTATTTCATCGTTGTCGATTACCGGCAGGCGAGTGAAGCATGCGAGGCTCTTGGTCCTTATTTCATGGTAGCCGCGCTGGCTGAGGCTGTCAGAGAGAGCCTGAACGTGGGTGGGGGTATAGGTCTCCTGTAGGCAGATGATGTCGTCGGCCCGATTGGCGAGGTAGCGCACGATGAGATTGTTGCCCTCGTCGTCTGCGGCCTCAGAGCCTCCGAAGCCGTGAGTATTGAAACTTATCACCGTCAGTGAGGAGTCGGCAGGCTCGGAAGCCAGATTCACGGGGCAGTAGTCGCGGACGAAACTGAAGCACAGGGCTATGCCTACGATGGGAATCCACACGCGCTTGGCCTTGAATATTAGCCAAAAGGCGACGAAGGCAAGGTTGGTGAACAGGAATACGGGGAAGGCCAATGAGAGCAGGCTCAGACGCGGGAAGCTCTCGGGGCTGAGGTATGTTAGGGCCACGGCAAGCCACAGCAGCAAAATCACTGCCACGTTGGCTCCCTCGAAGACGCGCAGGAGCAGCCTTTTTATCCAGTCAAGCTTCATTTTTTGCCCATTTCATCGATTCACGTATCCCGTTTTTCAGCTTCCGGGGCCAGCCCTAACGCTCGCTTGCCTCGAAGAGTTTCCGTTTCTCGTCGTCGGTGAGACTGTTGTAGCCTCCCTGCTTCACTTTGGCGAGTATGCGGTCAATCTCTTCACGCCGCTGCTGCTCTTGCTGGCGCCACTGCATGTCGGCGGCGTGCTTGCTGCCTCCAGCGGTGACGTTCATGCGGCTTCGTTTAGCCCCATTCCATCGTTTTTTCTGCTGCTGCCACCATCCTTTTACGCGTTGGCTCAGGCTTGCGCCGGCAGTTCCGGCCTGGCCTGTGACATCCTCGTAGCGGGTGTAGTAACCTCCGCCAAAGTTCCCGCCGAACCCTCTGCCAATGTTGCCGAGGCCTCCTCCGAAGAAGCGTCCTCCGCCGTTGTCGTTCTTGCGCCAATAAAGCAGAAGGAGCAGGCCGAAGAGCATACCGCCGAGGTGAGCCATGTGGGCAATATTGTCGCCCCGGTGGCCGAGGGCACTCATAAGTGCTATCACGGCGAAACCAATGACGAACCATTTCGCCTTGATGGGCACGGGAATGGGAATGATGAACATACGCTCGTTGGGGAACGTCATGCCGAAGCTGAGCAGCACGCCGTAGACGGCCCCTGAGGCGCCTACCGTGGTCCAGTTGTTGAGATAAGCGCTCATTGGCATGACCATTCCGTCAACGTTCACGGAGTCATAGGCCGCAAGACCCTGGTAAGCGAACTCTATCCACTGGGCTCCTTCCTGCATGAAGCCGGCGCCGAGGCCGCAGACGATGTAGAAGAAGAGGAAGCGCTGCGCCCCCATGACCTGCTCCATGATGCGCCCGAACATCCACACGGCAAACATGTTGAAGAAGATATGCTCCCAACCGGCATGGACAAACATGTAGGTGAAGAACTGATATAGGCGGAAGTTGGAGGCCTTGAAGAAGTGCAGGCCCAGGAGGTCGTCAAAATCGATGCCATAGCGCACGGCCACCAACTTGGCGAAAAACATCAGCAAGTTGATGATTATGATATTCTTTGTTATTGGCGGAATATTGAGCATAAGCAGTTTTATTGTCAGTTTTTTCCTTTTCGGTTGGCAAAAGTAGGTATTTTTGCCGTGATTTTAGGGTAAAAGTAAATAAAATTGAGGCAAATGGCTTCTTTTTCCCAAAAAAACTTGGTGGGAATTACAACTTTCTATACATTTGCCACAAGAATAGGCGGAAAAAGCGCCCCGACAGCTTTAAGAAACTTATTTCATTAACATTTTTAAATAACCCTATTTATGAACAAGACAGAACTTACAAACGCCATCGCCGCAAAAGCCGGCCTGACGAAAGTAGATGCCAAGAAGGCTCTCGACGCAACAATCGCAGCTATCACCGAAGCTCTCAAGGGCGGTGAAAAGGTTGCTCTCCTCGGCTTCGGCACATTCGCAGTTGCTGCCCGCAAGGAGCGCAACGGCATCAATCCTCTCACCAAGAAGGCCATCAAGATTGCCGCTAAGAAGCAGGCTAAGTTCAAGGCCGGTGCAGAGCTCGACGCTGCTATCCAGTAATATAGAGCCTACAGATTTAATATCGTTTGCATAAGGTAAAAAGCAGCCCTTAGCTACGTCGGCAGAGACGAGGCTAAGGGCATTTTCGTGCGCCGGGGTGAAGCATTACGCCGCCGGCCCTGCCGCAGGAGAGGGCATCACCAGGGGCTTCACAGCCGCCATGGCATGGCAAGCCGCCGTAAACCCTTAAGCCCTCCGCTCAGAACCCTTAAGGGTTATGCACGAAACCCTTAAGGGTTATTGCCAAAACCCTCAAGGGTTTTTGCCGAAACCCTTGGGCTTATTTTTCGGAGGCTTTGGGCTTGGCATTCTGAGGCCACGGCTACGGCTTGGCCTACAACTGCCTGCGCGGCCTGGCAGGCCGGGCCGTGGCGGGCGTCAGCGCTTATTCCTGAAGAACTGCTGAATGAGTTCAGCGGCCTCGTCAGCCAGCACGCCGGTTGTGACCTTCGTGCGTGGGTGCAGGGCTTGCGGGGCGAAACGGCTGTAGCCGCGCTTGGGGTCGGCAGCGCCAACCACGAGTCGGCCTATCTGGCTCCAGCCCAAGGCTCCCGCACACATCGTGCATGGTTCGAGTGTCACGTAGAGCGTGGCGTCGGGCAGATACTTCCCTCCGAGCGCTGCAGTAGCGGCTGTTATGGCTTGCATCTCAGCGTGCGCCGTGACGTCGCCGAGTCGCTCGGTGAGGTTGTGTGCGCGCGCCACGACGCGTCCACCTGCCACCACCACGGCTCCCACGGGAATCTCGTCCTCATCGGCCGCCATCCGGGCCTCATCCAGCGCCATGCGCATGAATCTTATGTCGTCTTCCATACGTGTTGCGGTTAGGTTGTTAAGTTGGCGCAAAGTTACAAAATGCCACCTTGCCGAGCAAGAAAAGGGGCAAATAAAGCATAAAAAGCTTTAAAAGGAGGGCCCGTTTCGTGGGAAATGCTTACATTTGCAGCTCAATTTTACACGCACACACATACGCATGAATAGAATTATAGCATTAGCCAACCAAAAGGGAGGCGTCGGGAAGACAACAACGTCGATGAACCTGGCCGCCTCGCTGGCCACGCTCGAGAAGCGCGTGCTGCTCATCGACGCCGACCCTCAGGCCAACGCCTCCAGCGGCCTCGGCATCGACGTCAAGAGCGTTGAGACCAGCATCTACGACTGCCTCATAGGCGGGGCCGACATTCGCGACGCTGTCTACGAGAGCGATGTGCCCGGCCTCGACGTGGTGCCCAGCCACATAGACCTCGTAGGTGCCGAGATCGAGATGCTCAACCTGCCGCGCCGCGAGCGTGTCATGGCCGAGCTGCTCAAGCCTCTGGCCGCCGACTACGACTTCATACTTATCGACTGCTCGCCCTCGCTGGGCCTCATTACCGTGAATGCCCTCACTGCCGCCGACTCTGTCATCATCCCCGTGCAGTGCGAATACTTCGCCCTCGAAGGCATCTCAAAGCTCCTCAACACCATAAAGATTATCAAGCAGAAGCTCAACCCGAGGCTCGAGATTGAGGGCTTCCTGCTGACGATGTACGACTCGCGCCTACGCCTGGCCAACCAAATCAAGGACGAAGTGCGGCGCCACTTCCAGGAGCTCGTGTTCAAGACCGTCATCAGCCGCAACGTGAAGCTCTCCGAGGCGCCATCCCACGGCCTGCCCGCCATCCTCTACGATGCCGACAGCGCCGGCGCCCGCAACCACCTGGCCCTGGCCCAGGAGATTATCAACAAAGGAGCGAGGGCTGAAAGCTGAGGCTTGGGAATAAAAAGAAGTGGCAATGACTACTCCGCCCTGGCGGTAGAAGTTCCACAGACAGCCCGACGTACAACATTCAGCCCATGGCCTCACATCCCGGAAATCCTCTTCTCAATCTCTAATATCCAATCTTAAATAGCTAATGGCTCCACATAAGAAATACCCCGCACTCGGGCGCGGTCTCGACGCACTTATCGACGCCTCCGAGCCTCACACTGAGGGCTCATCCTCGATCAGCGAGACCGATATAGCGCTCATACACCCCAACCCTAACCAGCCTCGCCGCGAGTTCGACCCCGAAGCCCTGCAGGAACTCGCCGACAGCATCCGCGAGATAGGCATCATACAGCCCATCACCCTGCGCCAAATGCCCGACGGGACCTACGAAATCATTGCGGGTGAGCGCCGATGGCGTGCATCGCAGATGGCCGGCCTACAGACCATACCGGCCTACATACGCACGGCCGACGACGAGAACGTCATGGAGATGGCGCTCATAGAGAACATCCAGCGCCAAGACCTGAATGCGCTCGAGATAGCACTCGCCTATCAGCATCTGCTCGAACAATACTCCCTGACGCAGGACCGGCTGAGCGAACGCGTAGGCAAGAAACGCGCCACCATCACCAACTACCTGCGACTGCTGAAGCTGCCCGCAACCATTCAGGTGGCATTGCAGAACCGCGAACTCGACATGGGCCATGCACGGGCACTGCTGACGCTCGACAGCCCTGCGCTGCAGCTAAAGGTGTTCGAGCAAATCAAGAACGAGCACCTGAGCGTGCGCAAGGTCGAAGAGCTGGTCAGGAGCATCAACGAGGGCGACACCGTAAGCCTCGCAGGCAAAAAGCTCCGCAAGCAGAAGTCGCACCTCAGCCGCGACTACGAACTCCTGCGCGACAACCTCTCGCGCTGTTTCCAGACTAAAGTACAGTTCAGCCTCAGCGAGAGCGGCAAGGGAAAGATAACAATACCCTTTGCCGGCGAGGAGGAGCTCGAGCGCATCATAGCCCTGCTCGACAAGCTAAAGCACTGAGAATCCACAAAAACGCCTGCCACGGCAGGCACCACGCCAGACTACTGATGAAACGCTGCGCACACATCATAGCCACACTCGCCGCACTCCTTGCGACCGCCATACCGCCGGCCGCAGCCCAGGATCGCGCCGAAGTGCGCACAGAGTCCGACACCGTCATCGTTGCCGACGAGTTCGCCCTCACGCCCGACAGCGTCCTGCTGCAGCGCACCGACAGCCTCGCGCGCCGCACAGCGCACACTCTCACCGCCGACAGTGCGGCTACGCTCATAGCCAAGGCCATAGCCCCTCCGTTCCGCCCCGATCCTCAGCGCGCCCTCTGGCTGGGCCTGGTGCTGCCTGGAGGCGGACAGATATACAACCATAAGTACTGGAAACTGCCCCTCATCTACGGGGGATTCCTCGGCTGCACCTACGCACTCACGTGGAACAGCCAGATGCTCAGCGACTACTCGCAGGCCTACCTCGACATCATGGACAACGACCCCGACACGAAATCCTACGAGAAAATGCTGCCCCTGAACTTCAACATAAGCGGACGCGAAGAACAGTTCAAGGAAATATTCAAGAACCGGAAGAACTACTACCGCAAGTACCGCGACATGAGCATACTGGCCTTCATCGCCGTTTATGCGCTCTCGGTCATCGACGCCTATGTCGATGCCGAGCTCTCGAGCTTCGACATCTCTGAGGATCTATCCCTGCAGTTGCAGCCCTCAATCATCAACACCGACCCGCGAGCCAGTGCTCAGGGCCACGGGCAGCTGCGAGGAGGCAGCACGAACGTAGGCCTCTCGCTCGCCATAAACTTCTAATCAGGCCGCGACGGCCGCTAAACAAAGCTGATAATGAAAAAGACTTTTATACTCTTATTCGCCTCTCTAACCTTCGCCTCCGCGCCCTGGGCTGACACGTATGCCCAGGTGGAAACAGACGAGGACAACACCGAAGAAGCCATCGACCTCGACGAAGATACCGACGAGGACGACGAAGAAACCGATGCCGTCAACGCCCGAATAGACATACCCGCCGGCATGGAAGCCGAGATGGACAGCCTGCTCAACGAGTGGAACAACAAGACCTACCTCATCCCCGAGGGCGACTGCAACGACACGGGCGTAAACCCCGACTTCGACCGCGAGACGTACATCCACCGCCTGCAGCGCCTGCCCAACGTCATAGAGATGCCCTACAACGATGTCGTACGCCATTTCATCGACCAGTACACGGGCCGCCTGCGCCGCTCGGTGAGCATCATCCTCGGCGCCAGCAACTTCTATACCCCAATCTTCGAGGAGGCTCTTGAGGCCTACCAGCTGCCCCTCGAGCTTAAGTACCTGCCCGTCATCGAGAGTGCCCTTAACCCGCAGGCCGTAAGCCGCGCAGGAGCGGTGGGACTTTGGCAGTTCATGATTACCACGGCCAAGCAGTATGGCCTCGAAGTGACCAGCCTCATCGACGAGCGGCGCGACCCTATAAAGTCGAGCTACGCCGCCGCCCACTACCTCAAGGACCTCTACGACATCTTTGGCGACTGGACGCTCGCCATAGCGTCCTACAACTGCGGGCCAGGCAACGTCCGCAAAGCCATCAGCCGAGCCGGAGGGTCGAAGGACTACTGGCAGATCTATCCCTACCTGCCGCAGGAGACGCGCGGCTACGTGCCCGCCTTCATCGCCGCCAACTATATCATGACATACTATTGCGAGCACAACATTTGTCCAGCCTCGGCTCAGCTGCCCGCAGCCACTGACACAGTGATGGTGGCCCGCAACCTGCACGCAGACCAGATTGTGGCCCTGTGCAACATCTCCGCCGAAGCGCTGCGCGCCCTCAATCCGCAGTACCGCACGGCACTCATCCCTGGCTTAAGCCACCCATGCGCGCTTCGCCTGCCCAACGCCTCGATGACGGCCTTCATCGAAGCGGGCGACTCAATCTACGCCTACCGCGCCACCGAACTGCTCACGAGCAGGGCCGAAATAGAAATAGCGCAAGCACAGCAGGCTCCTGCAAACCCAAAGGTTAGCCCCCGACGAGGCCGCAGCCGCAGCCGCAACACAGGGCGTGGAACACGCTCAGCCACGGTGCGCCGCGGCGACACCCTCGGTGCAATAGCCAAGCGCAACGGCACGACGGTGGCCAAGCTCCGACAGCTCAACGGCATACGCGGCAACAACATCAAGGCCGGACAAAAGATAAGAGTGAAATAAACTAAACCTCACGTTTATGTACGACGATGCTACCCGCCAGGCTCAAGCCGACGAGGAGATGATAAGCTCCGCTTACCAACACCTCATCGACACGTATCTGGCCTCACCCCACCGCAAGAAGGTCGACATCATCTCGCGAGCCTTCAACTTCGCAAAGCAGGCGCACAAAGGCGTGCGACGCCTCTCAGGCGAGCCTTACATCATGCACCCGCTGGCCGTGGCGCAGATAGTGTGCGGAGAGATAGGCCTGGGCTCCACGAGCATCTGCGCGGCGCTGCTGCACGATGTCGTGGAGGACACCGACTACACCGTCGAGGACATCACCAACATCTTTGGCGAGAAGATAGCACAAATCGTTGACGGCCTGACGAAAATCTCCGGAGGCATCTTCGGCGACAAAGCCTCCGCACAGGCCGAGTCGTTCAAGAAATTGCTGCTGACGATGAGCGACGACATACGCGTCATCCTCATCAAGATATCCGACCGCCTGCACAACATGCGCACACTGGGCTCGCAGCCGCCCCACAAGCAATACAAGATTGCGGGCGAGACGCTCTACATCTACGCCCCATTGGCACATCGACTCGGGCTGAACCTCATAAAGGAAGAACTGGAGGATTTCAGCTTCCGCTATGAACACCCTGAAGCCCACGAACAAATATGCAAGCAACTCGACAATATACGCCCACACCTCGACGAGGCTTTCCGCAACTTCATCCAACCCATACGCGAGAAACTCGACCAGCTCGGGCTGAGCTACGACATCAAGGCGCGCATAAAACGCCCCTACAGCATCTGGGTTAAGATGCAGAACAAGGGCGTCAAGTTCAAGGAAATCTACGACATACTTGCCGTACGCATCATCTTCGACCCTCAGTCGCCCGAAACCGAAATCAACGACTGCTTCCAGATATACGCCGCATGCACAAGCATCTATAAGGCACACCCCGACCGCTTCCGCGACTGGCTCTCGAACCCAAAGAGCAACGGATACCAGGCTCTCCACACAACACTCATGAGCAAGCAGGGCCGGTGGATAGAGCTGCAGATACGTTCGCGACGGATGGACGACATGGCAGAGCGCGGATTTGCCGCCCACTGGAAGTACAAGGAGGGCGAGAAGGACACATCGGCCAGCGAAGTGGAACTCGAGAAATGGCTATCTACCATCAAGGAAATCCTCGACGACCCGCAGCCATCGGCCATGGACTTCCTCTCGACCATAAAACTTAACCTCTATTCGTCTGAGATCTTCGTCATAACACCAAAGGGCGAATTCAAAACCATGCCGTCCGGATGCACTGCCCTCGACTTCGCATTCTCAATCCACACTGTCCTTGGCACCCATTGCATCGGAGCCAAGGTCAACCACCAACTCGTGCCCATAAGCTACAAGCTCAAGAGCGGAGACCAAGTGGAAATACTCACATCGAACACGCTACGCGTGGAGCCCTCATGGGTGCAATTCGTGACGACGGCTAAGGCCAAGAACAAAATAGAGGCCATACTGCGACGACAGCGTCGCGAGCAACAGAAAAAAGGCGAGGAAATTTTCGAGCAATGGTGCAAGGACAACGAACTCGACCAGAACAGTCAGATGCTTGACCGCCTGGCCATGTACCACCTCATGGAGACGCGCGAGGAATTCTTCACCGGACTCGGAGCTGGAGCCATAACGCTCGGCGAGGAGGACCTGCAGACAATAAAGTCGGGCAGCACCAGACAATATGAAAATAAGGGGTGGAAAAAGTACATTCCGTTCTATAAGCGCAAGAAAACACCCGAAGAGCAAAAAACAGAGCTTTCCGAGACCAACTACGGCACGACGGCCTTAGTCATCGACCGCAAGAAACCGCTCCACCTGAGCGAAGAGAACATACACCGCGTCACGATGTGCCCAACATGCAATCCCATCCCTGGCGACGAAGTGCTCGGATACCTCGACGACCAAAACAGAGTGATAGTTCACAAGCGCAACTGCAATATTGCAAACCGCTTGAAGAATGTCGACGGCAACCACATCCTGGCCGTATTCTGGGACACACACAAACAGATAAGCTTCGCCGCAACGCTACACCTCGAGGGCATCGACCGCGTGGGCATAATCAAAAGCCTCACCGACGTAATCACCGAACAGCTCAATGTCAACGTCCATCAACTCTCAATAGCTGCCCGCGAAGGCATCTTCCAAGGCGAGATAGAGCTGGGCGTGCACGACACTGAGGACCTTGACATTATAATAAACAAACTACAGAACATTGATGGCATCGAGGAGATAAAGAGAGTCTCGTAATGCCCAAAGGGAGTAAACCACAAAACCCCTGAAGTCTTTTATCTGGCTTCAGGGGTTTTGTGGTTCAGGCGTATTCAACTATCAGAGCGATTCGAGCATCCGTTTCAGCACTACTTGAGCCGAGATTTCACGGTTCGCGGCTTCGGGAATGACGAGGCTGCGAGGGCCTTCGATGACATCGTCGGTGACGATCATGTTGCGGCGCACTGGCAGGCAGTGCATGAAGTGGGCATCATTCGTCACGGCCATCTGGCGGGCGCTGACGGTCCAGTCCATCATCTTGTGGTAGTCATCGAGCACCTTGCCGTAGTCTCCGGGGCGGGTGACGCCCGGGCAGCTCCAGTTCTTGGCATAGACGAAGTCGGCACCCTCGAAGGCCTTCATCTGGTCATACTCCACGTGGGCACCCCCGGCGAACTGCGGGTCGAGCTCGTAGCCCTCGGGGTGGGTGATGACGAAGTCAAGGCCCCCTCCGACTCCCCCAAGGGGTAGAGATTGGGCTGCTGCGGCCACCATCCACTCGACGAAGCTGTTGGGAACGGCCTGCGGGAGGGCTTTGGGATGAGGAGCCCAGGTGAGGACAACCTTAGGGCGGGGGGACGCACCCGGCGACATCGTCTCCGGGCTCACGACACGCCTTTCCCATGCCTCTTCTATGGTTATCAAATCTGCGAAAGCCTGCAGGGGGTGCACCGTGGCACTCTCCATGAAGAAGACGGGACGGCCAGAGTAACGGATGAACTGGTTCAGGATTTTCTCCTCATAGTCGTCCTCGCGGCTTTCGAAACGGGCAAAGCTGCGAACGCCGATGAGGTCGCAGTAGCTGGCCATTACTGGGATGGCTTCGAGCAGATGCTCGCTCTTGTCGCCGTCCATGATGACGCCGTGCTCCGTCTCGAGCTTCCAGGCGCCATGGTTCACGTCGAGCACGATGACGTTCATGCCCAAGTTCAAGGCTGCCTTCTGCGTGGAAAGGCGCGTGCGCAGGGAGTTGTTGAAGAAGATGAGCAGGGCGGTCTTATTGCGACCCAAGTACTGCCATTGGAAGCGATCGCGCTTAACTTCTTGTGCTTCGGCGAGGGCCTGGCCCAGGTCGCCGATGTCTTGTACGTGTTGGAAGATTTTCATAATTATCTGTTTAACGGGAACGTCAGCGACACCTTGGCGGGCTGCCGCGGTGTTGTCGTCGGCACCTCGACATCGTTAAGAATCATAGCCTTGGGACCCACAATTGAGAAGCGGGCGCCACCGCCGTCTTCTCTTTCGATAACATCTGTCTGCTCGGTGGAGAGGGCGCTGATGTGGCGAATCATATTCAAGGATGTGTTGATGCCGGGATTGCGCAGGGGCGTCTCTGTGCCGTCCTTGACGTTGACGCGGTAGAGGGCATCCTTACGCAGGATGTAGGCATGATCGTAGCCCTCGTGTTGTGCGTCGCGCAGGAGTTGCTTGCGCATCTTCTTGAGCGGTATGGTCTTGCTGCTCTCCACGCGGATGACGCCTGGGACTGTGCTGGCAGCCAACGCCCCGCCCCACGAGTTTGGATTGTTGAAGCGCAGGTTGCCGGTAGGCTTCGACGTGCCGAGGGCGGGGGTGGCGCCGCAGAGCTGAGCACGATAGATGCCGCGGTCAACGAGGGTGACAGCCTGAGGCGCCTGCCCGTTGGCATCGGCGGTGTAAGCACCTACGAGAGCGTGACCATCCCATGTGGTGAGCGAGGGATCCTGGCGGATGGTAATCTTCTCATCCGCAATCTTGCGGTCGCGCTTGGAATAGAAGGTTCTGTTGCTCTGGAGGAAGGGATGCCAGGCACGGAAGTTGTTGTGCTCGCCGTTGGCAAGGTTGTAGATGGTTTGGCAGGCTCCGCTCTCGAAGAGCACAGGACCTACGTAGTAATCCTCTTGGACGATGGAGTCGCAGAAGAGTTGGTACTGGAGAGCAACGTATTCGCGTGCAGCCTTGGTGAAACGGGCGCTGTCGGCCAGCAGTTCGGAGGGAGAGGTGTAGTCGCGGCTCTGTGTGTGGGGAGCGATGCCGCGTGCGAAGGCAAAGCGGAAGCCGAGGGAGGTGACATCGTCCTGCAGCTGAGCCACGCGCACGCCTTCGGAAGTGAGGCGGTAGATGTAGGATTGCTCCTGACTCATGTCGGCATTGCAGAGAATGAGTGCAGGGAATTCCTTCGCAATGCCCGAAAGGCGGCGAAGGTAGGCGGCGAGGTCATCGGCGAGGGTGTCGCTGAACTCACGCGGCTGCAGGTCTATGCTGGTGGCGGGTTGTGCGGGGATGAGGTCGTGGAGGGCTGCCTCGTCGGCGGGCAGCTGCACCTTCTTCATCTGCTGGCGCTTGCCCTCGAGGGTGGCGATGGCCTGTTTGTAGCGGGCGTCGGTGGCCAGCCATGCCTGGCGCCGCAGGTTGTCGTAGTCCGCTGCCATCGGGATAGACGAACCCCGCAACCCGTCCTCGGGCACGCGCAAGCTGCTGTGCTGGTAGTCGCCCAGGATGACCTCGGCATCAAACTTCTGCAGCCAGGGCGAGGCCAGGCAAGAGGTGATCTCGCCAAAGGAGGCCGCGAGGTTGAACCTGCGCGACCGCTGGAAGCGGTAGTCGATGATGAACGGTGCGGGCTGACCTTCGATGCGGAGGCTGTCCATGGCGCGCTGGAGCTCGGTGGAGAGGGCGGCGAAGATTGCCTCGGCAGACGTTGCCTCCCGCGGAGCGTCAAGGCTTGGTGCCTTCAAGATGGGCATCAGGTTCCCCTTCTGCTGCCGCCTCTGGGTCTCTATCTTACTGACATAGATCATGGGTGACGTGGCACTGACTGGCACCCAACCACTCTCGGCACCGCAGACGCCGATGAAGGTGCTGGGGGTGTCGCCTGCGGCCGCGATATTGGAGAACATGGAGAGGGGCGTGCCGATGAGGTCAACGCCGCGCACGAGCTCGTCTGGACGACCGTCCACATAAATGCGATAGACTTCCAGGGGGGTAACATTGAAGGAATTGATACTATTGCCTTCACCTGTCTGGGTATAGCCACCGCTGACGCTCTGGAAGAGGTAGCCATATTCCTTGCCCTGCCGACGAGCCTCGTCACGCAATAGATGCCGCAGTTGGGCTGCGGTATAGGGTTTGCGGGTCTCCACGACGAGGTTGGACTGACGGCTCACGGGGTCGGCTCCCTCGGCTGTGCGGCCGTGGCCGTTGCTCTCGGGAAAGCTGTCTAAAGGCACGCGGCTCATCAGGAATTCCTTCAATATGCCATCGACTACATTATTTACTCTGCGGGCGGGCGTGCCTTCGTCGTCGTAGCGGTAGCCGCCGTTGAGAGGCTGTGCGCCATAGTGAGTCAGCGTGGGGTCGCAATAGACTTGGAAGTCAGTGGGCAGGACGCGCTCGCCCACCATCTTGCGGAACGTCTGCCCGCCCGTCTTCATGCGGTGGCCTTCGAGCCGGTGGCCGAAGATCTCATGAAAGAAGACGCCGCTGGCTTGACCGCTCATGATGGCGGGTCCCGTGAAGGGATCGGCAACGGGAGCCTTAGACAATGCTTCAAGGCGGCGACCCACATCTTCGGCATCACGGAGCATGACGTCCTCAGCAGGCAGCGCATCGAGCGAGGTGGCGTAGTAGGTCTGGGTGAGAGGCAGAACCATGCCGTCGTCGGTTTTCATGCTGGCCTGCATGAATACACGATAGCTGACGCGGTTCTGCACGATGGCCGTGCCCTCGGTGCTGACGAGGTGTGTGCGCTGGTTCTCCATTTTCAGGCGAACAATGGCCTCGCTGAACTGCGGCCACTGACGGAAGACGGCACTGATGCGGCACAGGCGCTCTTCCCAAGCACTCTGCTCGGCAGGGGTGAGGGACGGGTGAGAGAGGGGAGGCTCGTAGAACGTTTCGGCGGGTACGCTCGGCCCAGAGGGACGCTTCACACTTGAAGAACCGCCGAGCACACTGAAGCAGGGGGCTTTGTCCTCATTGTCGGCTTGCGAGCGGAGGCGGCTCTGGGCATCGCGATAGGTGGATGTGGCGCGGTCGTAGGCAGTGAGCATCTGAGTCCAGATGGCCACGCGGAGGGCATCGGTGGAGGCATCAGTCAACGGGAGAGGCTGCAAACCACTGCGCGACTGGTTGTTGAACTTGAAGTTGTCGAGCTCGGGCGAGCCTACACGTACCTGCGGGGTGAAGGTGCGGGTGTGATCCTGATTGGACGTTCCGAGGAAACCGAAGGAAGCAGCGATGTCGGCGTCCCACCTCTCCTGCACGCGGAAGCTTATGAAGTAGGGCTGCACGTCCTGCTGCTGCAGCTCCTCGAAGTCGGCCGCCAGTTCCTCACGAAGAATGCGTAACAGAGTATCGGTCTCAGCAGTCTGGGCAGCAGCCACAGATGAATAAATGGTTAACAGGCAAAGGGCAAATAGTTTTATTAGTTTCATGTAAAATAAGGTTTAATAAGAGCAGTTATTTCCTCGAACGTCATAGCCCGCGGGCTTGGAGCTTAGGTCAAGATTCCGATTTCGGATCTAAGCCCGAATTAGCGACCTTAGGACCGGATTAGGATGTTGCTACCTGCTTTGGTGGCGATGCGATGTGCATGATTATTGAGGCACTGAGGCCATGAGACCTTCAATTATGGCGCACTTCATCTTTTGTTATCTTTCTGTCTGATTTCCACTCTACGTATCTTACCGCTGATGGTCTTGGGCAGTTCGTCCACGAATTCGATTATACGGGGATATTTGTAGGGAGCAGTCTCGTGCTTCACGTGCTGCTGGAGCTCCTTGATGAGCGCGTCGCCAGCCTTGTCCTTCCATTCTTTTCCAAGCACCACGGTGGCCTTGACCACCATGCCTCGGATGTCGTCGGGCACACCAGTAATGGCACATTCTACAACGGCTGGATGAGTCATCAGCGCGCTCTCCACTTCAAAGGGCCCGATGCGATAGCCAGAGGACTTGATGACATCATCTATTCGGCCCTCGAACCAATAGTAACCGTCCTCGTCGCGCCACGCCATGTCGCCCGTGAAATAGTAACCATCGTGCCATGCTTGGCTTGTCAGTTCAGGGTCTCGGTAGTATTCCTTGAAGAGGCCGATAGGCTTCCGGTCGCCTACCTTCACTACAATCTCACCCTTCTCACCATCTTCACACGACGTGCCGTCGGGCTTGAGCAGATCAATCTGATACTGCCCGTTGGGCTTGCCCATTGAACCAGGCTTAGGCTCCATCCATGGGAAGGTGCCAAGCGTCATGGTCGTCTCTGTCTGCCCGAAGCCTTCCATGAGCCTGATGCCTGTTAGCTCATAGAACTTCTGATAAACGGCTGGATTCAGTGCTTCGCCCGCCGTGCAGCAGTAGCGCAAGGCGCTGAGGTCGTACTTTGAGAGATCCTCACGAATCATGAAGCGGTAGATGGTTGGCGGTGCACAGAAACTGGTGACGCGGTAGCGCTCCATCTGACGAAGCAGGCGGTCGGCATCAAACTTCTCGTGGTCGTAGACGAACACCGTAGCTCCGGCAAACCATTGTCCGTAGAACTTACCCCAAACGGCCTTTCCCCATCCAGTGTCGGCCACGGTCAGATGAACAGAGTCCTCCTTAAGGTTGTGCCAGAAGACGCCGGTCGTCAGGTGTCCCATGGCATAAAGAAAGTCGTGGGCCACCATCTTCGGTTCGCCAGAAGTGCCGCTGGTGAAGTACATCAGCATGGTGTCGGAGTTATAGTTCTTGGCCGCCGGGCGCACAAAGGCTGGTGCCGCATCAATCTCAGCGTGCCATCGTTCCATGGTGATGACGTGCTCAACAGTAGGACTCTCGGGCAGCGCTTCATGAATCTGCCCTACTACGTAAGGATCGTCGACGCAGATGATGGCCTTCACGCTCGCGCGCGTGTTCCTATATACTATATCGTGCTTGGTGAGCATGTGCGTTGCTGGGATAACTACTGCCGCGAGCTTGTGCAGTGCCAGCATGGCAATCCACCACTCGTAGCGGCGTTTCAGGATGAGCATGACGGGGTCACCTTGGCCTATGCCGAGGCTTTGCAGGTATGATGCGGCCTTGTCGCTCTCGGCTTTCAGCTGTGCGAATGTGGCTTTGTGCTCAGCCCCCTCATCATTAGTCCACAGCAATGCCACCTTATTAGGAGCTTCCTCGGCCCATGCGTCCATAACGTCGTAGGCAAAGTTGAAGTGCTCCGGTATGATAAACTCCAGATTTTCGTTGTAGTCCTCGAAAGAAGTGAAAGAGGTCTGCTTTAGGAAACGTTCTACCATTTGTGTAGTTAGAATAGGTTATATTACTTATTTCTGTTCTTGTCTCTGTTGCGTATCTCGGCTCTACGGATCTTACCGCTGTTGGTCTTTGGCAGTTCGTCTACGAACTCTATTATACGCGGGTATTTGTATGGAGCTGTTTCGCGCTTGACATGTTGCTGCAGTTCTTTAATTAAGGCATCGCCGGCTTTGTCCTTCCAATCTTGGCCAAGAACGACGGTAGCCTTGACGACCATGCCTCTTATCTCGTCGGGCACGCCCGTGATGGCACATTCCACGACGGCGGGATGCGTCATCAGTGCGCTCTCCACCTCAAAAGGTCCGATGCGGTAGCCGCTGGACTTGATGACATCGTCCTTGCGTCCTTCGAACCAGTAGTAGCCGTCCTCGTCGCGCCAGGCCATATCGCCCGTGAAGTAGTATCCATCGTGCCACGAGAGGCGCGTCTGCCCGGGATCGCGATAGTACCCCTTGAAAAGGCCGACAGGCTTGCCGAGTTTCCAGCCAGAGGCTGTCACGTAACGGTCATCGTCCACCTTGATTGCTATCTCGCCCTTTTCGCCGTCCTCGCAGAGCGAGCCATCGGACTTCAGCAATTTTATCTTGTACTGCCCATTGGGCTTGCCCATTGAGCCAGGCTTCGGCTTAATCCAAGGCATGGTGCCGAGGATCATTGTCGTTTCCGACTGTCCGAAGCCTTCCATGATCCGCAGCCCCGTATGCTCATAGAACTTGTCGAAGACGACAGGGTTCAAGGCTTCGCCGGCCGTGCAGCAGTAGCGCAGCGACGAAAGGTCGTAGCGCGATAGGTCCTCACGAATCATGAAGCGGTAGATCGTAGGCGGTGCACAGAAACTGGTGACCTTATACTTAGAGAGCTGATGCAGCAACTGATCGGCATTGAACTTCTCGTGGTCGTAGACAAAGACGGAGGCGCCTGCGAACCATTGGCCGTAGATCTTACCCCAGGCGGCCTTTGCCCAACCGGTATCGGCCACGGTAAAGTGGAGGCTGTCGGGTTTCAGGTTGTGCCAATAGACGCCCGTCGTGAGCTGCCCCATCGGGTAGAGGAAGTCGTGGGCCACCATCTTTGGCTCGCCAGATGTGCCGCTGGTGAAATAGATGAGCATCGTGTCGTCGTTCTCGTTGGTAGGTACTGTGCGCTTGAACGGCGGTGCCTGCTGGATTCCGCTCTGCCAGTCGTGCCAGCCTGCGGGCAGCTGTGGGGCCGCCGTATCGCCATCGGCCCTCACCAGTACTATGTCCTTTACCGTGGGGCTCTCAGGAAGAGCTTCACTCACTTGAGAGGTGACATAAGGGTCGTCGACGCAAATAATTACTTTTACTCCCGCCCTTGTGTTACGATATACTATGTCGTGCTTGGTCAGCATGTGGGTGGCAGTGATTGCCACGGCAGCGAGTTTGTGGAGCGCCAGCATAGCAATCCACCATTCGTAGCGGCGCTTGAGTATGAGCATTACGGGGTCGCCATAGCCAATGCCTATGCTTTGCAGGTAGGCAGCCGCCTGGTCCGTCTGTTGTTTCAGTTCGCCAAATGTCGTGCTTCGCTCCTTCCCTTCGTCGTTAGTCCAGAGAATAGCCTGTTTGTCGGGCGCTTCCTTGGCCCATGCATCAATGACGTCGTATGCGAAGTTGAAGCGCTCGGGTATGATGAACTGAAGGTTCTCGTTGTAGTCCTCGAAGGACGTAAACTGAGTCTGTTTCAGAAATCGTTCAATCATAGGTGCTTGTGTGATATGTCCCCAATCGGTAAAATCCTGAAATAATAGCAATCGATGCTTAGAATATGATAGCGAAGAAGCGTACGTTCTGCCCGTTTAGGGCGCGCATGCCGTGGGGCTGAGTGGCGTCGAAGTAGATGCTGTCGCCCTCCTCGAGCACGAGGGTCTTCGGGCCCACCGTGAGTTCCATCGTGCCCTCGAGCACCATGTTGAACTCCTGCCCTGAGTGCGAGTTGCTCTCGCGCGGAGTGTCCTCGGGCTTAGGCTCTACGGTAACGATGAAGGGATCTGCCTTGCGCCCACGGAAGCCGCTGGCGAGGCTTTCGTAATGGTAGGCTTTGCGGCGCTCGACGCTCAGGCCCTGGCCCTTGCGTGTGAGGAAATATGTACTCATGTGGGGCTCTTCGCCGAAGAGCAGCACGTTGAGTTCCACGCCGTATTCCTTGGCAATTTTCTGCAGGTTAGCCACTGAGAGTTCACCCTCGCCGCTCTCCATCTGCAGATAATGTTCGAGAGAGATGCCGCAGAGGCTGGCAACCTCCTGGGCTTCGATGTCGAGCACGTCGCGCAGGCCGCGCAGGCGCTCACCAATCTGTTTCAGTTGTTCGTCCATGATGTTTAAATGTATTTTTTGAGTTTGTGAATGAATTCGTCAGCCTCGTCCAAGCTCAGGCAGAGCGGAGGCAGCAGGCGCAGCACGTTGGTGCTGGCACAGCCGGTGAACACGTGCTCGTCAAAGAGCAGATGCTGGCGTATCTCCTTATAGGGTTCTGCAAGCTCGATGCCTATCATCAGGCCGCGGCCGCGCACTTCCCTAACAGTCTTCGAGCCACATTCGCGCAGGCTTCTGAGGAGATACTCCCCTACCCTGTCCGCATTCTCTACGAGCCCTTCGCCCTCGATGACGTCGAGCACGGCCAAGGCCGCTGCGCAGGCCAGGTGGTTGCCGCCGAAGGTGGTGCCCAGCTGCCCGTAGACGGGCTCGAACTTTGGCGAGATAAGCACTCCGCCCATAGGGAAGCCGTTGGCAATACCTTTGGCCACGGTGATGATGTCGGGCCGCACGTCGAGCCACTGATGCGCGAAGAACTTGCCGCTGCGGCCGTAGCCGCACTGGATTTCATCGCAGACAAGCACCGTCCCAGCCTCGTCGCAAGCAGCGCGCAGCCCTTGCATGAACTCGGCCGTAGCCAGCTGTATGCCGCCTACGCCCTGTATGCACTCAACGATGCAGGCTGCCACGTCGCCCTTCGCCAGCTCATGTTTCCAAGCCTCAAGGTCGTTGAGCGGCAGGAAAGTGACGTGCCCGTTGGCATTGACAGGCGCAATAATCTTCGGGTTGTCAGTGGCCTCAACGGCTAATGAGGTACGCCCATGGAACGCCTTGACCGCCGCGAGCACGCGGCTGCGGCCGGTGTGGAACGACGCCAGCTTGAGCGCGTTCTCGTTAGCCTCTGCGCCGCTGTTGATGAGGAACAGGCGGTAGTCCTCGTAGCCGCAGGCCCGCCCAAGCCTATCAGCCAGTTGCTGCTGCAACTTGTTCACGACGGAGTTGCTGTAGAAGCCAAGCTGAGCCACTTGCTTGCTCACAGCCTCCACGAAGTGCGGGTGGGCGTGGCCGACAGAGATCACGGCGTGGCCGCCGTAGAGGTCCAGATACTCTGTTCCCTGCTCGTCCCAGACGCGACAGCCTTGACCGCGCACGATGTTAATAGGGAACAGGGGATATACATCAAAAAGTTGCATGTGAAGCCATTTTAGTGATAATTCGGTGCAAAGTTAAGCAACATTCCTGAGAAATTGTCATTGTCAGACCACAAATATTGTCAGATTAAGAATAATCTAAATATAAATCAATTGCGAACCCACAACTGTGTGTAGGCAGGGCGAGAAAAGGCTCAAAGTCAGCTCGGCGCTTGCCTACAATTAATCCCCTACTGAGCAATAATTCATTCGCACGTTAGACCTAAGTCCAAAACGGCCAACCGGAAACTATAAATCGCGTTGCGATTTTTACTTTTCACGTTGCGATTTGTAAAAACCACGTTGCGATTTTTATAAATCGCGACGTGAAAGGTAAAATCAAGTAAAGCGCCGGGGCTTATACTCACTCGATGGTGCTGCCACGTAGCTACGATACCGCCCTTTGTTCCGCGCCACGACATTACGATTACGCCCTCTGCCAGTCCGCGCGAGGCCAGGAACAGCTCAATCTCGTGGTTGAGACGATTGCACCCTTTCTCATAATCTTCAGAAATTAATGCGGGCAAAAACAGGGTAATGGTCTGACAGGTTGCGCCGCGACATCCTGCCGTTCATGTCCTTCTGCCAGCGCCCGTCGGTGAGGATGGCGTAGGCGTTGACGGTGGTTGCAGGCGTGACGAGGATGTGGTCGATGCGTTCGTCGGTCCAGGAGTGGTAGTCGAAGCCGTTGTAGGTGCCGTTCTCGGCAAAGCGCATGGCGGTGGTGGCGTAGCAATCCTTCAGCACACCCGACTGGGTGAACAGTTTGTAGAGCTCGTCGGTCTGGGGCACGTTGAAGTCACCGGTCAGGACTGCCAGCTTCTTACCTCCGTCGGTCATCTGCGTGATGCGGCTCATGACAAGCTTTGCAGCCTCGCGGCGGGCCTTCACGCCCACGTGGTCCATGTGGAGATTGAAGTGGTAGAAGTCCTTGCCGGTCAGGCGGTCGCGAAAATGCCCCCAGGTGCAGATACGTATGCAGGCGGCATCCCAGCCCAGTGCGGGCCGGTCTGGCGTCTCGTTGAGCCAGAAGTTGCCGTTGTCGAGGAGTTCTGCGCGGTCGGTGCGGTAGAAGATGGCTGCGTATTCGCCCTTCTTTTTGCCGTCGTCGCGCCCCACGCCTATCCAGGCGTAGCCGGCCAATCCCTTCGCGAGGTCAAGGAGTTGGGGGTGAAGCACCTCCTGCATGCCAATGATGTCAGGGCGTTCCCACAGTATCTGGCGGCAGATGCCGGGGCAGCGGCGATGCCATCCGTTGCCGTTGATGCTGTCGTCGCGGTTGTTGTAGCGTATGTTGTAGCTCGCCACGGTGAGTTCCTGAGCGCAGATAGCTATGGGAGACAAGAAGAGGAAAAACAGAAGCCCCGACAGTCTCCCCCCTCTCCATGCGGCGAGCGGGAGTATGTGGTTGATGATAAAGGCTTTCATAGACAGACTGATTGATTGGCTTAGGAGATAATGGAGCAAGATTATTTCGCCACCTTCTTTATGGCAGCCTTCACGAGCGGCTCCATGATTGCATAGCCTGCGGCGTTGGGATGGCAGCCTTCGTCAGTGCCGTCGCTCCTCTTGTCGGAGAGGCCTGGGCGCATTCGGCCTGTGGTTTTTCCGTCTGCATCAACTTCAACCATGGCAGAGTAGTAGTCAACATACTGGAACTTGCTCTTGCGTGCATATTCCTTGATACGTTCGTTGAGGCTTCGTATCTTTTCAATAGCATCTGTCACTTCCGGGCGCCATCCATATTTCTCACAAGGTGTGATGGAGGTTAGGATAACCTTTATCTTATTAGCCTTGGCCATTTCAGCCATCGTAATGATGTTCTGCAGCGTGCGGTCCTCAACGTAGGCGTGATTGTTCAGAGCTATATCGTTGGTTCCACCGTTGATAACGACGGCTTTGGGGTGGAGGTTCACCACGTCCTCGAAGAAGCGGAGCACCATCTGGTAGGTGGTCTGCCCGCCAATGCCGCGGCCTATGTAGCCATTCTCCTGAAAGAACTCGGGGCGGCGGCTGGCCCAGTTGTCGGTGATGCTGTTGCCCATGAACACGGCTTTGCGCTTCTCTTGCGGCAAAGTTTTTACGACGCCGTTGTCTTTCTCATAGCGACGGAAGTTTGCCCAATCGTTCTGTGCGCAGACTCCGAAGGCCGACATAGCCAAGAGAGTGATGCAAAAGATTTTCTTTAACATAAGGATAATGCTTTAAAAGGTTTGCTTTTAGGCTGATTGATATGTATATGTAGTTTAGAAGGCACTGGGCTTGAGGTCGAGGCCGGCGTGCTCGTCGAGGCCGAACATGAGGTTCATGTTCTGCAGGGCCTGCCCGCTGGCGCCCTTGAGGAGATTGTCGATGACGGAGGTGATGAGCAGTTTGTCGTCGATCTTCTCGACGTGGACGAGCGCTTTGTTGGTGTTGACGACCTGCTTGAGGTCAAGATCGCGGTCGACATAGTGTGTAAAGGCCGCTGTCTCGTAGAACTGCCGGTAGAGTTTTACAATATCCTCCTCTGTCACTTCCTGATCAACCTTCACCACTTCTGTACAGAAGATGCCACGAGCAAAGTCGCCGCGATAGGGGATGAAGTCGATTGCGGCGCTGAACCGGGCTGCAGCTGCGCCAGCGACTGCCGTATCTCAGCCAGATGCTGGTGGCGGAAAGGCTTGTAGATACTCATGTTGCCCATGCGCCACGAGAAGTGGGTCGTGGCCCCGGGCTTGACGCCGGCACCCGTAGAGCCGGTGATGGCGTTGACGCTCACATCGGTGTGCAGCAGCCAGTTGGCAGCCAGAGGCAGCAGACCCAACTGTATGGCCGTGGCAAAACAGCCGGGGTTGGCCACATGCTGTGCCTTGGCAATCTCCGCTTTGTTCAGCTCTGGCAGACCGTAGACATAGTCGTGCGTCCCGGCAATGCGGAAGTCCTGTGCCAGATCGATGACCTTCACGCTCTGCGGCACCTGATGCTCCGCCAGGAACTCCGCGCTCTTGCCATGCCCCATGCACAGGAAGAGAACGTCGACGCTCTTGAGTGGCAGGCGATCGGTGAACTTCATCTCCGTCTCGCCCAACAGCCCTTCATGGACGTCGGTCAGCAGGTTCTTGGCATTGCTCGTGCTGTGAACGAACGCGATCTCTGCTTCGGGGTGGTGCAGCAGCAGGCGGATGAGCTCACCCGCCGTATAGCCTGCGCCGCCGATAATACCAACTTTTATCATGAGCTTATCTCTCTTCGTCCTTATGTACTCCGTAATAAACCCTAAGGGGTGTGGACAGCACCTTGATGAAGCCCTTGGCTTCGTCAGCCGTCCAGCCAGTCTGCGTCTCGCCATATTCGCCGAGCTTGCTCTTTGTCAGGTCGTTGTCGGAGTCGACGCCCACGGTCTCGAAGCTGTAAGGCCGCAGCTTGAGTATGGCGGTGCCGGTGACATTGCGCTGCGAAGAGGCGAGGAAAGCCTCGATGTCGGGCATGACGGGCTCCAGGTACTGGCTCTCGTGCAGGAACATACCATACCAGTTGCCAATCTGGTCCTTCCAGTACTGCTGCCACTTCGAGAGGGTTGATTTCTCCAGCAGGCGGTGTGCCTCGATGATGAGCTTGGGCGCTGCGGCCTCAAAGCCCACACGACCCTTGATGCCGATGATGGTGTCGCCCACGTTGGCATCGCGTCCGATGGCATAGCTGGCTCCAATCTCCTCGATCTTCTGTATGGCTTTCACGCGGTCGTCGAAAGCTTCGCCGTTGACACCTACGATCTCACCCTCCTTGAACTCCAGCTTCAGCAATGCCTCGGGCTCGGTGGCTGTGACGTGTTTCAGGTAGGCTTCCTCGGGCAGGCCCTGCGTCGGGTCGAGCAGTTCGCCGCCGCAGATGCTTGTACCCCAGATGCCTACGTTGTAGGAGTACTTCAGCTTGGCGAAGTCAGCCTCGAAGCCGTGGGCATTCAGGTAGTCGACTTCCTCCTTGCGGGTGAGTTTCTTGTCGCGGGTGAGCGTGATGATTTCCACGCCTGGCGCCATGACGAGGAAGGTCATGTCGAAGCGAATCTGGTCGTTGCCTGCGCCTGTGGAGCCGTGTGCAATAGCGTCAGCACCTATCTCACGGGCATAACGTGCGATGGCGATGGCCTGGAAGATGCGCTCACTGCTGACCGATATCGGGTAGCAGTTGTTTCGCAGCACATTGCCGAATATCATGTATTTAAGCGACTTCTCGTAGTATTCCTGCGTCACGTCCAGCGTCACATACTTTGTGGCGCCAAGCTTGTAGGCGTTCTCCTCGTTGGTCTTCAGCTGTTCGGCGCTGAATCCGCCCGTGTTGGCACACGCTGCGTGCACCTCATAACCCAGTTCCTTTGCGAGATACATCACGGTGTAGCTCGTGTCCAGGCCGCCGCTGAAGGCGACCACTACTTTACGGCCCCCCGTAGCCCCCCGGTGGGGGGCGTTGTTTGTAGTATTCATAATGATTCTTTTATTTGATTGATTACATTTTCCATATCACCTATAACCTGGTCGTTAGTGAAACGCAGGACATTCAGACCTTGGGATTCTAACCATTCTGTCCGTTCTGCATCGCTCGTCTGCTGCTCAGGCAGTTGATGGTAGCCACCATCTACTTCTATAACAATACCACGAGAAAGACATACGAAGTCAGCTATATATTTTCCAACAACCTGCTGACGGCGGAATGTTACCCCTAATTGCTTCTCCTTCAAGTATTCCCAGAGAATAGATTCAGCTTGTGTGGGATGCTTTCTATTGTAAGTGGCTAACTCTTTGAGTTTCCCATAAACAGTTCCATCTGCAGTTTCGTATAACGGCTTGCGGTAAAGCGCCCCCCGCCGGGGGGCCAC